>JABDQA010000165.1 GCA_013042475.1 Desulfofustis sp. | reverse complement strand
GCATCATTTCAGCAAAGCTCAATGGTATGATAACCGGCTGAGACCTGCGCATCACTTAATTTATTTTATCCTCCCCAATCCTGCTCCGAAACCAGCACTCACTTCACCTTGCGGCCAGGCCAATCGGTTCATCGCCCAGTCTCGTCTCTTTACTGCGTGCCGGCCTGCTTGTCTTTTTCAGCTCTGGGTGCGCGCTCGAATCCAATGATATTGGTTACCGGACGGGTCAATTAAATAAGGTAAAGCCGTGCTCAGCCACGAAGCCCTCGGCGGCCTTATTGTCGACGACTACTTTGATACTTCCCATCTCACTCACCCACCGCTTCACAAGCCTCGGCAATGAGCTGCATCAGATAGTGAATGAGCTCCTCATCTTCCGACTCGACATCAAAGCAGAGTCCATCTTCGCCCAACAGCCCCCCGGGTACTGTATCTCCCCGGCCTTCGGCATCGTTTACCAGCTGCTCATAGAAACAGACCGACAGCCAGCGGGGCTGGTCATCAATGACATCAATCATTACGAACAGCGGGTAATGACTATCATTTTGAGGAACTCCACGAAGCGAGTAAGTAATCCCCGGCCGGGCATGAAATTCTATCCTGGTGCCTGACAGTCTTTTGAGAAAATCATACAGCCTGCTGAAGACCGCCTGACAGCCGTTGGCGCTCTCAGGCCATTGGTCAATGAATGTTTCTATTTCAACATGGTTGCCCATATCCTCTATTTCCATTGTTATCGTGGTTTTCGACTAAATCGATCATCCGATCGTTTTGCTTCCACCTCTTCCTCAACCGCCTCCATCCAGCCTGACCTTGATTCAGCAACACCATCGAATAGTTCTATATAGGGCTTGATGTCAAGCAGTGGCGTATCATCGAGTACATCGATGTTCCTTACTTTCACCCGACAGCCCGTCACCTGGACAAGTTCAACAACTGACAAGCCAATATGATTAGGACGAACCGGTGCGCGGGTCGCAAATACCCCGCGAGGCCTGTCATCCAGGAACGGGACAACACTCATTTTGGTATCTGCAGCCTGGTGAAAGAGATAGATGAGATAAAGATGGCTGAACCCGTCGAGATCGGCCAGGCCCTCGCAATACTGCGGCTTGATGATCAGTTCGCCTTGCACATCTCTACCTCCGCCGGGTTGAATCGGCATATCCTCGAGGCTGGTGAACGGGGTTCTGATCACCCCTATCGGTTCCACCTTCATTGTCTGCATAGGGAAGTAAGTGCCTGGTGAACAACTACTTATTCTGAATACACGCTAGAAATCGGGATCGGTGACCTTGATCATCGCATACCCTCCCTGGATGTGCAAGGTGTCGGAAATTCCTTTGGTGTTTAGAAAAACCTGCGCCTCGTAGGACCGGGCACCGGTATCGCAGATGACAAACAAGGGCTCATCGGTGGGGATCTCTGGATATCGGATGCGCAAGTCCTTCTGGGGAACGTTAACCCAGCGGGAACCGAATTTTTCTATAAATGGCCTGGCCTCGCGCTCACCCCTGATATCGAGTACCCGACCTGACTCCCGAGAAAATTCGACCAGGAAATCGGCTGCATCGATGGGCCGGTTCATGCCGGCCAGAATGTTGTCGAGACTATTGCCGGCGTTGTTCACCACATCCATGGCCGAAGAAAATGGCGGAGCGTATCCCGTTTCGAGGCAGCACACTTCGTCGACGTCGACACCGTTCTTTAACATGACGGCAACGGTGTCGACCCGCGCTTTGACCCCGTCACCGTGCCTGCCTGCGGCTTCAATGCCGAGGATTTTCCTGCTTTTCCTGTCAGCAACCAGTGACATATAGATAAATTCGGCATTGGGATAAAAATGGGCATGATCGGGCTGGGCTACCACCGAGTAGACCGGATCGTAGCCAGTCTCCTTCGCCTGCCGGTAGGTCAAGCCGGCTTTACAGACCCCAAGCTCAAAAACCTTGACGCAGAATGTTCCCACCGTTCCGGTAAAATGGCTGGAGCCGCCACTCAAATTGGTGGCGATCACCCTGCCCTGGCGGTTAGCCAGTGAACCCAGGGCCATAAGGGTATTCTCGCCGCTGACCAGGTTTCTGAGTTCGATACAGTCACCCCCGGCATAAATATCGGGATCGTTGGTTCGCAGCCTGCGGTCCACCAGAATCCCTCCACTGCGCCCCAGTGCGATGCCGGCCCTGGCGGCCAGATCGGTATTGGGTTTGACTCCGGCTGCGAGGATAACCACATCGGTTTGCAATGATGCTGAACTGGTATACACCTCGAGTCCCTGGTGTTCGGCTCCTCCTGTAATCTTCATTACCCGCTCAGCCAACATGAGATTGACCCCGTTGCGCCGCAACTCGGTCGCCACGCTGCGGGCGATACACTTGCCAAGCAGGGTCGGCAGGACCTGGTCCTCCATTTCGATCAAGGTGGTTTCTATGCCCCAGAGATCGGTCAAGGCCTCGCTGATCTCGAGCCCGATGGCACCGCCGCCGATGACCACGGCAGAACCTATTTTCCCCTGGGTCATGAGCCGTTTTATCTGCTCCGCATCGTGGAGGTTGGAGATAGTAAATACTCCAGGGAGATCTGCCCCGGGAAACGGCGGCCGTATCGCCTGTGCCCCGGTAGCCAGTACCAGCTTATCGTAATCTAACTGCCGTGGTGCCCCGCTTTTGAGCTCCCTGATCAGCACCTGCTTGTTCTTGCGGTCGATCTCGACTGCTTCAACGCAGGTTAGAACTTCGACGCCCTTGATGTTCTTAAAAAAATTTTCATCCCTGAGCGCGTGGGAAGTGGTCTTGTAAAGATCCTCCAGGTCATTTACGTCTCCGCCGACATAGTAGGGTATCCCACATCCTCCGTAGGAGATAAGATCGTCCCGATCGACCAGGGTGATCCCAACATCCGGATCGAGCCGGCGGAGTCTGCAGGCGACCTTTGGTCCAAGCGCCACCGCCCCTATTATCACTATCTTCTTCGCCATGGTACGTGTGCTCTGTTTGCAATTACTAAACAACTCTGCTAGGTACTACATTTTTTGTTCCAGATTACAAGAAGTACACCATCTTGCCGACAAATTCAGCCTTTATTTGCAGATGCACATAATGTGGCTAAAGTGTTTTGATCCATTCGAAAAAAGATGATATCTATCGGTAAGAGGTTACATTAAGAATAGATTCGCTTTTTATTATTTGGGGTTACACAGATTCTACAGGAGGGGGATATGCAAGAGTCCATTCAGAGGGAAGTCGTTCTTTTCACCCCGAACAAAAGATATACGGGTAAGATCGATCTGAAAAATGACGGAATTCGCACCATTGACCAGTTGAACAGCTCCACCATCTACTGGAAGAATCCAGCAGAGAAAAGTTTCGATGACGCGGTATTATTATATGATGTTATCGTTTCCGTGCATGGGATAGACAAGCTTACTTCCTTTAAAAAGCTCCAAGTCCGCCTGTCAGATATCATCCTCTTCACTGACCGGCTTGAAGCCTCAGGTGATGCATCTGAAAAACAGAGAGCCCAGACACTCTCGGCAAAGGCCAAGGACGAACTTGCGAAGGCAAAGATCATCACTGAAATGAGAGGTGATTCTTTTTATTTCATCTTCGGAACGTTTCACGGACTTTTTAAAAACAAAACAAAACAGCGCTACTTTCCGCTCACCGATGTAAAAGTCTACGAAGTGCTTCGCACCGGCTCTAAATGGGACAGGATCGAAATTGAGCTGGGTAATACCTTTATTGGTCTCTCCAGCAATCATATAGAGTCCTGCACACTGAGCGACTACGAGGAAGCAGCCTCCGTCTAGCTGGAACCCTTGCTTCAATGTGCTCAATTCACTCCTTAATTACCGTAAGCAACTTTAATTGGGCATCAATGAATTAAGAGATGCCATATCTCCTGCTCGTTCTCACCACCCTATTCTGGTCCGGAAATTTCGTTCTCAGCCGGGGTATGCATGCAGATATACCGCCGCTGGCCTTGTCGTTCTGGCGCTGGGCTCTGGCGCTCGCGATCATGCTTGCTTTCAGCTCACGCACCTTTGTGGACCAGCGCGCCATCGTTTTCCGTGAACGCGGATTTATCATCCTCCAGGGGCTGCTCGGGGTAACCGGGTTTAACTCGCTGATCTACTTGGCGGTCCAAACCACCACGGCGGTCAACGCCGTGCTGATCAACTCCTGCGTGCCGATTCTTATCGCCCTGTGCTCCTTAGTGCTTTTCAAGGAACCGCTGAGCCTGCGACAATGGGCAGGCATCCTGGTCTCACTATCAGGTGTGGCCCTGATCATCGTCGGTGGAAATTTAAGCTCATTGGTGGAGCTCGAGTTCAACCGTGGAGATCTACTGGTACTCTGCGCCGGTATCCTCTGGGCCCTCTATTCGGTGAACCTGAAACGCTACCCGGCTGATCTGCACCCCTTCTCTTATCTGCTGGGGATTATGATCGCCGGTCTGATCGGCATCCTGCCCTTCTACCTTGTGGAGCTGAGCATGGGCTATGGGCTGAGCCTAAATGGACCGACGCTCGTCACCATCGTCTATGTGGCAATATTCCCCTCGGTGCTGGCTTTTATCTTCTGGAATCGTGCGGTTCGTGACATCGGTGCCAACCGGGCTGGGGTCTTCATCCACCTGATGCCGGTGTTCAGCTCAATAATGGCAATCCTGTTTCTAGGGGAGTCAATAGAGCTGTTTCACCTGCAAGGTATTGGTCTGGTATTCGCGGGGATTTTCCTGGCAACTTACAGCGCTCAAATGAGGAACTAATCGGATCTGCAATCCTAAGTATTTTTTCCCTCTCATTACCTGCGCAATTGTGTTGACAGGTTCAGTTATTCGAGATACACAATAACTACCCAGGCGTCCATTGGACTTAAAGGGGAATCCCGTGAGAATCGGGAACGGGCCCGCCGCTGTGACCGGGTACCGCCATCGCTTGTGTCAAGCAGGCACCGCCACTGATCCATGATCGGGAAGGCGCGATGAGCGGGATGATCCGGAAGTCAGAAGACCTGCCTTGGAAAAGAGACTGTTCAATTCCCGCGGATCAGGAATTGAGTGGAACCCGTCTGAGGTGACAGGGCCCCCAGACCATCATGGTCCGGGGGCCTTTTTTAGTGCCCCCGGCCTCCCCGAAACCCAAGGAGGCAGTTGATGCAGAACACTGAAATTTCATTTGCCAAAACCGGCCTGCTGGCCACCAGAGACTGGGACACCTATCAGGCAATCCTGCGAAAGTGTCTGAGGTTTAAAAAAGCCCCCAGAAAGAAGCCGCCCAAACCCAAAACCTGATCGACCCGTATCGGAACATTTTTCCCCCAGCCGGCGCAGGCTGGTTGGGGGAAAGCTGCGTGGACATCGGTTCAGGCTGGATTTTTAAGATCCATACATTAGAATAGTCTCTCTAAAATCATAGAGGACCTTAGCCGATGCCCAATGAATACTCTGTCCAGTTCCACGATTTTATTACCATCGAGATAGAAAACGCTCAAGCACAGCGGGCTGAGGCTGAACAGGCCGGGGATGATCATAACCAGTCTTACTGGAGCGGGCAGCTCGAAGAGTTAACCTGGCTGCGCGCTTACCTCAAAGACCATGTCGACCTGAAGGACTTCACCTATTATCAGCCTGGCTCCTGAACTCCCTAAAACATTAGAATCACCTATGGATGGATATGGCCTATACATACCTTCTCGATCTCTATAAGATACTGAATGCACGCATTAATGAAATTGACGATACCCTGCGGGACCGCCACGCACTCGACCCCAAAAAGCGGCAGCATCTTCTCGGCCGCCGCGACTGTCTCAAGTCAATCCACCACTTTTTGGAGGATCATTTTGATCAAAAACTTCCCCGGCGCCTGCAGGGCCAATCAAAACGGACATGATAAATTAAAATCATGACCACCCATTTTCTCATTTATGGGGCTGGAACAGTCGGTCAGGCCCTTGGCTGTATGCTGGCCAGCGACGGCAACCAGGTGACACTTGTGTTGAGGGAACGTTTTGCCGAAGTTATCAAGACACATGGCCTGTCGGTATCCGGCATCTTCGGCGACTATCATGTCGAGGCCGACAAGCTTCACCTGACCAGTTTGATCACCGGGACCGAGGGGAGTCACTACGACGCCATCCTGCTCACCACCAAGTCTTACGACACCACAGACGCCGCCAATGACCTGAGCACACTTCAAAACTGCAGCTGTCCGGTGGTTTCCATTCAAAACGCTTGCGGCAACATCGAACAGTTGATCGAGCTGTTCGGGGCCGAGCGGAGCTTCGGAGCCCGGGTCATAACGGGATTCGAGATAACCGGTCCGGCCCGGGTACGAATCACCGTTTCGGCCGATGCGATCCATTTAGGGGCCGGTATCAGCGGCACGATTCCTGAACCGGCCGTCTCGATCGCCGCTGCCATTGACCAGGCCGGCATGCCCTGTATCGCGGTTGAGGATGTACATCAGTCGCTGTTCGCCAAGCTGCTTTACAATTGCGCCTTGAATCCGCTCGGTGCCGTGCTGGGGGTGAACTACGGCGCCCTGGCCGGCGTCCCGGAGACCAGAATCGTGATGAACGGGATAATCGATGAGACCTTTGCGGTGGTCACCGCTCTGGGCGCCCGGCTGCCCTGGACCAAACCGGCCGAGTACAAGGAGTTTTTTTACGAGACCCTCATCCCGGCAACCTATGACCACCGGCCGTCAATGCTCCAGGATCTGGAAAACCACAAGCCCACCGAAGTCGAGGGCCTGGTGGGCTATGTCTCACGCCACGGCAAAGCCCACGACATCAGCACACCCTATTGCGACCTGCTTGGCGCGCTGATCCGCTTCAAGGAAGAACAGGCCGGCTCGCGTTAGACTGCAGGTTTTCTAAAAATACGCGAGTACGGGGACACAATCCCCAAAGATCTTTTAAAGGGCTATTTCTGCATTTAAATTACTCAACCAGGCATTTGCGGTGACACCATCTCCCACAGCAGACACACCTTGACATCGAAGATGTCGCTGCGTCTCGGTTTGATCGCAAAGGTCTCAGTCTCCACCAAAGTAGGATCGAAGGAGTCGGCCAGCTCTTCGAGTTCCTGATTCTGCTCGGCCTCGAGTTCCTCGATCTCCTGCTCGAGCCCTGCTGCCAATTCTTCTGCCCTCCTGACGTCATCCTTCTCCTTACCGATCCTGCCGGCCTTTCTGATGCCGCTGGCCGTTCTGGTCATCGTGGTTGAGGATAATTTCTTACGGCCCATAAATGCTCCAAGTACTGCCGTGCCGAAACTGAGGATGGTATCGGTGGTTTTGGCCGAGACGTCGCCTTTTTCTTTTTCGAGTTTGGCGTAGGCGCTGTCCAGCTTCTTTTCAAGCCGCTCTTTTTGCAGCTGAAATTTACCTGCCAGCTTTTCGACTGCAGCGTCCTTGTCCTCTCTGAGGCGATCGGCGATGCGGACCTTGAAGTCGGCCTCCGATTCCCCCGGCTTCGACTCCATCTTCAGCGATGGAGCCCGCAGAAGGTGGAGGCGCTGATTCTGATACAGGTGGTTGGAGAAATCCTTTTCCCAGCCCCTGAAATTTTTCAGCGATGAGAACCCCTGCGGCAGTGCGCTGAAGCGGCTGCCTTCGGGGGATTTGTCTGGACAGGAGTCAAGTTCGGCCGCCAGCGGCTCGGCGTCAGTCCAGTCTGGCTCACCAAACGATTCATCGAGATAAAGACGAAAATTTACCCGGCTCACTTCGTCAATGTTTCGAGAATTGTTGTAAAAGCGTACCGCCGCGGTTGCCGCCAGCCATGGTTCGAAGCGGTACTCCTCGGCATAGATGTTGAGCAGATGATAGCGTTGTTCAATATCCTCAGCCAGAATCGGCGGGCTCGACTGCAGCGCGTAGCCGTCTGCGGCAACCGGGTGAGACGGCTCACTCTCCTCTTCAAAAGCAGGCCGGTCTGTCATGAGCCGGTCGATATCCTGCAGGCTTATCGGGCCCTTCAGATAGGACATGACCCAGCGGGTCTCAAACAGCAGTGGTTCGTCGAGGTGGGCCGAAGTGAGCAGAAACTGCCGCCCCTTCATGTCCGACAACAGCTTCCGCACCAGGGAACGATTCAGGACACCGTCGCTGGCCCCGACAATTCCCTCGAGGACCCGGTCCTGATCCTGCGTGGTCTGCAGCCGGCCGACAAACCAGGTACCGATGTTTGACAGTCCTTTGTAATCGAGATCCACCGGGTTCTGGGTGGCCAGCACCACGCCGATACCAAAGGCGCGAGCCTGCTTGAGCAGCAACAGCATCGGCTTCTTCGAAGGCGGATTACCGGTGGGAGGGAAATAGCCAAAGATTTCGTCCATGTAGAGCAGCGCTTTCAACGACGAGGTGCCCTGCTGGCGTCTCATCCAGCCGATCATGGCATTGAGCAGCAGGGTGACGAAGAACATCCTCTCCGTTTCGCTGAGATGGGCTATTGAGAAGATGGCCGTGTTGGGCCGGCCGTTCTGGTCATAGAGAATATTCTGTATGTCGAGCGGTTGCCCCTGCAGCCAGGAAGCGAAACTGGGGCTGGCAATCACATTGTTGAGCAGCATTGCCAGCTTCATCCTCTCGGCCTGGGGAAAGAAGCTGGTAAGCCCGAAGACGCCAACCTTGTCGAACGGGGGATTGACGATGGCTCCAATCAATGTTTCCAGCGACAGGTCTTCACCCTGTCTCCAGTGATGCAGGAGAATTGAAGAAATCAGGATATGCTCCCGGCTGGTGAGCGAATCTCCGTCAATGTTAATCAGAGCCAGGAGGCTGGTGGCGGTTGAGCCGACCAGGGCGTTGAGGCTGTCCTGATCCTGCATTACATCCTCGGCCGGGGCCGAAAAGCTCGCCATGATTGAGACCGGAACGCCAGCGCTGGAGCCGGGTGTATAGACGGTTACCGTGGACTTTGTTCTGAGATGGGCGATGCGCTCGCCAGTCTGCCCCCAGGAGTCGAGCCCCTGGCGCCAGTCGGACGCCGTTTTCTCCGCCATCTGGGGAACCGAAAGATTCTTTCTCGAGGCCTCCGCCGAGTCTATCCAGGGTTCAAAATCAGCTGGTTCCAGGTTCGGAAAGGTAAGTAGCAAGTTGGCCATATCGCCTTTAGGATCGATGATGATTGAAGGCAGATCGTCCATAATGGCTTCCTCGATCAACCCTATTCCCAGACCGGTCTTACCGCTGCCGGTCATACCGATAATCACTCCATGGGTGGTCAGGTTTTTGCTCTTGTAGAGCAGGGGTAGCCCGGCTGAAGACTTCTCCCCGATAGGCAATTCTTTCCCAAGATAGAACAATCCCAGTTTTTCATAGGCAAGCTTGGTTTCCACACAACACCTCTCTGGATAATGGTTACCGCTGTTGAGGGTTTTTTACGGTCACACATGCTGATCCCTCTCTGGCAAGCGTATGTATCTTCCTAACATAACGATTTCATTCACCACGGATTTGTCAACCGCTTTTGCTGCACGGGTTGTATCTTTGTTTTGCCCGATCATGGCACAGTGTTTATAGTTGCGAAGATTTTTCGATCGAATCCTTCAATGTAAGGTGAGAAACGGTGATATCTGGAACAGGCCAGTTGCAATTACACTTTCTCCATAAGGAACTGCGATGAACAGTCCCGCTGCTCGACAAGGATTTTCCAGACGACGCCTGTTGCAGCTGGCTGCAGCCGGCGGCGTGGTCGGTATCCTCGGCTATTTCGGACTGAGGCCGTCACACCGGCTCTCAGCGGCGCGCCACACCCAACCGATGATGGGCACCATCGTCAACCTGGTCGTCTGCGGCGAAGATGAGGACTTCAGCCGGGCTGGCATCACCGCCTGTATCGAGCGCATGGAAGGACTTTCCCAGATGATGAGCACTTATATCCCGGATAGTCCCATTTCCGAGTTGAATCGCTATGGTTCGCTGGAAAATGCTCCGCAAGAGCTCATCGACGTATTCAAGCTCGCCCTCGAACTCGGAACACTCACCAGCGGGGCATTCGACCCCACCGTTCTGCCCCTCGTGGGACTCTTTAAAGAGGTTAGGGAAACCGGCAAACTGCCCGACCAACAAAAAATAAAAGAAATTTTGCAAGTGGTCGACTACAGACATATTGTTGTAGAGGATCGCACGGTGAAGTACTCCAGACCCGGCGTGACGGCAACCCTCGATGCGGTAGCCAAGGGTTACATTGTCGATGAGGGGATCAAGGTGCTGCTGGGTATGGGCTTGACCGATGCGTTTGTAGAAGCAGGTGGTGACCTGATGGCAGTCGGCCACCGCTATGACGGCAAACCTTGGAAGATCGGCATTAGAAACCCGCGGAGCGACGATCTGAAGAAAATGACCACCATTGAGATGAGCGACCGGGCAATCGCCACTTCGGGCGATTACATGCAATACTTCACCGAGGACAAAAAAAATCATCACATCATCGATCCCCGCACCGGCTTTTCCCCTGTACGTACTGCCTCTAGTTCAGTAATCGCACCATCCGTCGCCTGGGCGGATGGTCTTGCCACCGCGGGCATGGTACTCGATCCAGATGAAACCATCGCCCTGCTCGAAACCCTGCCGGATTGCGAGGGCTACCTCATAGATAAAGAACTAAACAGATACCAGACAAAAGGATTCTTCAGTTGAAATGAGAAGAATAACACTCGATAAAGGGCTTGATCTGCCCATCGACGGCGCCCCCGATGCGTCGATATCAAAAGCGGCTGCGGTCGAACACGTGGCCCTGATCGGCGACGATTATATCGGCATGAAGCCCACTATGCTGGTGGCGGTTGGCGATCAGGTAGCCTGCGGGCAACCGCTGTTTTCCGATAAAAAGAATGAAGGGGTGGTCTTCACCGCTCCTGCTGGCGGCGAGGTGCTCGCCATCAACCGGGGCGCCAAACGCAAGTTCGAGTCGCTGGTCATCCGCGTGTCGGAAAGCGACAGCGTGAGTTTCTGCGAGCCAGGTTCCGACCCCCATAGTCTCGGGCCCGAAAAATTGCGCCGCCTGTTGATCGACTCGGGGCTCTGGACCGCCTTGCGCACCAGACCCTACGGGAAAATCCCGCGAATCGACAGCGAACCCGCCTCGCTGTTCGTCACGGCCATGGACAGCTCGCCAGTGGGATCAAGCATGAGAGTCATCATCGAGCACCGAAAAGATGATTTTTATCTCGGTATGAAAGCACTGGCCACGCTTGTCTCTATCCCCATTTACCTATGTCATGCCGGTGATCTCAATGACCTCGACACTATCGCCGATCAGGTCGAGCCGGTCGTCTTCGAAGGTCCCCACCCATCCGGATTACCGTCCACCCATATCCATTTCGTTGACCCGGTAAACGAGACCAAGACGGTGTGGCACCTCGGTGCCCAGGACGTCTGCGCCCTCGGCGGTTTGCTGAGAACGGGTGCACTGGTCAGCGAGAGGGTGGTGGCCCTGGGTGGTCCCTGTTTTGAGTCCCCTCGCCATGTGGAAACGATCGTCGGCGCGTCGATTGCCGAATTGTGCCGTAGTGAATTAAAAGAGGGCGTTGAGGGCAGGCTTGTTTCCGGCTCCATCCTTGACGGTCGCCAGGCAAACGAATTACACGGATTTCTGGGCCGCTACCACCAGTTGGTGAGCTGCCTGCCCGAAGGCGACGGTCGTCAGCTGTTCGGCTGGCTGCGACTCGGAAACGACCGGTTTTCGGTATCACGGGCATTTTTAACCGCCTTCACCAAGCCCGACAAAGTTCCCTTCAATACCGCAGTTTGGGGTGGCAACCGGGCGATTTATCCGCTGGGTACTTATGAGAAGGTGATGCCACTCGACTTCGTACCGATCTATTTTCTTAAAAGCCTAGCCTCGGGCAATACCGAGAAAGCCAAGGAACTCGGCTGTCTGGAACTGATCGAGGAAGACCTGGCGCTTTGCTCCTACGTTGATCCCGGAAAAAATGATTTCGGTCCCATGCTACGTCAAACGCTGACCTCTATTGAAGAGGAAGGGTGATTCTGAATAGTAAATTATGCTTAGCAAACTAAATAAATACTTCCTCGACATAAAGCCCCATTTTGAAGAGGGCGGAAAATTTAAAAGCCTTTACCCGCTTTACGAGGCCTTCGACTCATTTCTCTTCTCAACCACCAAGTCGACCCCGGCCGCTCCCCATGTGCGCGACGCCGTCGATCTGAAACGGATCATGATCACGGTCATCATCGCGCTCGTGCCCTGCACGCTGATGGCCCTGTGGAACACCGGTTATCAGGCAAACCTGGTGCTGGTCGAGATCGGTGCGATGCCGGATGGATGGCGGGGAGCGATCATGGGCATCATTGGCATCAACCCCCAATCGCTCACCTCAAACATGGTACACGGCTCGCTCTACTTTTTTCCCATCTACCTGGTGGTGGTCATCACCGGTTCCATCTGGGAAGCGCTCTTCAACCTTATCAGGGGGCATGAGTTTTCCGAGGCCTTTCTGGTCACCAGTCTGCTGCTGCCGCTGACCCTGCCGCCGACCATTCCGCTCTGGCAGGTCGCGGTCGGCACCAGTTTCGGGGTGGTATTCGCCAAGGAAGTGTTCGGCGGAGTCGGAAAAAATTTCATGAATCCCGCCCTTTCCAGCCGGGCTTTCATCTATTTCGCCTATCCTGCCCAGATGAGCGGCGACAAGGTTTGGACGGCGGTTGACGGGTACTCGGGCGCCACCGCGCTCACTGCGCTGCCCCAGGCTGATCCGGCCAACCCTTTGGCCTCACTCGACTACTCCTGGTTCCAGGCCTTCATCGGCACCATTCCCGGATCCATGGGCGAGACTTCGGTCCTGGCCTGCCTGCTGGGTGCCGCCCTGATGCTGGTCACTGGTGTGGCTTCATGGCGAATCATGCTGTCGATGCTGATTGGCGCCGTGGTCACCGCAATGGCCTTCAATCTGGTGCCGGATCCCACAAATCCGATGTACGCTCTGCCGGTGCATTACCATCTCGTCCTCGGCGGCTTTGCCTTCGGTCTGGTGTTTATGGCCACCGACCCGGTGTCAGCGGCCCAGACCTTTTCAGGCCAGTGGATGTACGGCCTGCTCATCGGCTTTCTGGCAATTTTCATTCGGGTGGCAAACCCGGCCTATCCAGAGGCGGTTATGCTTGCGATTTTGCTGGGTAACGTCTTTGCCCCATTTTTCGATTATTTGGTGGTTCGTGCCAATGTAAGAAGGAGGCTCGTTCGCAATGGCTAAAGAACATCCTCTCAAACCGTTCTACTCGGTGCTTGTGCTTGCCTTTGCCTGCTCGGCCCTGGTGGCTGCTGCTGCAGTTGGTCTTGAGCCCTATCAGACGGTAAACAAAACCCTCAATCAGAAAAAAAATATTCTCAACGCTGCCGGACTTTACCAGCCAGAAGTCGGTGTTGAAGAGCAGTTTTCTACGATCGAGACCAGGCTCGTTGACCTGGTTTCGGGAACCTTTGTTGAGGACCCTGACATCGATCCATTCGAATTCGATCAGCTCGATGCCGCCATGAGCGATGAGAACGGCCGGGATCTCGACCCCGACACCGATATCGCCGGCATCAGGCGTCAGGAGAAGTATTCGCTGGTATATCTAGTCAAGGATGGCGACAGCTTCGAGCAGGTCGTGCTACCCATTCGGGGTAAGGGGCTGTGGTCAACCTTGTACGCCTATGTGGCCATCGATGCCGACCTGAACACCATCCGCGGCGTCTCCTTCTACGAGCATGGCGAGACACCGGGGCTCGGTGGAGAGGTCGAAAACCCACGTTGGCAAAAGGGTTGGCAGGACAAAACCCTTTACGACCAAACTGACCAGCTGGCAATTTCCGTGGTTAAAAGCGGGACCCAGGCCAGCCCCGAAGAACGGGATTATCAGATCGACGGCCTCTCGGGTGCGACCATCACCACCCAGGGAGTCGACTCCATGATGCAGTTCTGGTTCGGAGACCACGGCTTCAAACCGTTTTTCGAGCAGTTTAAAAACGGAGGACTCAATGGCTGAAAGCAGCAAGGAACTTATCGTACGTTCCATTTTTAAACGAAATCCCATCGCCCTTCTGGTATTAGGTATCTGCTCCGCTCTGGCGGTCACCGGCCAGATGTCCACGGCGCTGGTTATGTCGATTTGCGTGACGCTGGTAACCGCTTTTTCGAGTCTGACCATTTCCATCGTTCGCTACCAGATACCCAACACGGTCAGAATTGGTTTGCAGATCATGGTCATCGCCACCCTGGTAATCCTGGTAGACCAGATCCTCCAGGCCTTTTTCTACGAGCTGTCCAAACAGCTGTCGATCTTTGTCGGGCTGATCATCACCAACTGCATCATCATGGGCAGGGCCGAGGGATTCGCCATGTCCAACCCGCCAATTCCCAGTTTCATAGACGGTATCGGCAACGGACTTGGTTACAGCCTCATATTGATGAGCGTTGCCTTCATAAGGGAACTGTTCGGGGCCGGCACCATTTTTGGCTACACGATATTCACTACTGTCAGCAACGGCGGCTGGTACGTACCCAACGGCATGCTGGTGCTGCCGGCCAGCGGTTTCTTCCTGATCGCCATGCTGATCTGGCTGATCCGCACCTATGATCCCGAGCAGCAGGAGAGCCAATAATGCATTATCTCGATATCATTTTCAGATCGCTCTTCATCGAGAATCTGCCGCTGAGTTTTTTCCTCGGCATGTGTACCTTCCTGGCCATTTCCAAAAAGGTTAAATCGGCTGTGGGCCTTGGACTTGCAGTGGTTGTGCTGACCGCCCTTACGGTGCCGCTCAACAATTTTCTGCTCAATACCGTGCTTAAGGAAGGGGCGTTGGGGTGGCTCGGTCAGCCCGAAATTGACCTTACCTTTCTCGGGCTGATGATCTATATCGCCACTATCGCCGCCGTGGTCCAGATTCTGGAGATGGTGCTCGACAAGTTCGTGCCGGCGCTCTACAACACCCTCGGCATCTTCCTGCCACTGCTGACGGTCAACTGCGCCATCCTGGGGGCATCACTGTTCATGGTCGAGCGGGATTACACCTTTCTCGAGAGTACAGCCTATGGAATTGGCGCCGGGGGCGGCTTCATGATGGCCGTAATCCTGTTGGCCGCCATCAGGGAAAAATCGGAATACGCCGACTCGCCCAAAGGGTTGCGCGGACTTGGCATGACTTTTATTTCCGCCGGTTTGATGGCCATGGCCTTCATGGGCTTTGCCGGCATCAGTTTTTAATAATTGAATTAATGAAACACCAACATACGGAAGTTTTCGGATGAATGAAATAATTTACGGAGTATCCATATTTCTCGCCATCCAGTTCGTTCTGGTCGCTCTGATCGTGGGCACCAAGAAGTCGCTTCTGCCGGGTGGCGATCTGTCCATTGTTGTAAACGACGACAAAGAACTTAAAACCGAGCCGGGCGGCAAACTTCTGACCGCACTGGCCGACCAGGGCATTTTTCTGTCATCCGCCTGCGGAGGCGGCGGCAGCTGCGCCCAGTGCCGCTGCATTGTCACCGATGGCGGCGGCTCTATTTTGCCCACCGAAGAGTCGGCGATCACCCGGCGCGAAGCGCGTGAAGGGTACCGGCTGGCCTGCCAGGTACCGGTTAAGCGGTCCATGAAAATAGAAGTGCCTCCGGAGATGCTGGAGACCAGAAAATGGGAGTGCGTGGTCGCCTCGAACGAGAACGTTGCCACCTTCATCAAGGAACTGGTACTGGAGCTCCCGGAAGGGGATCATGTCGATTTCAAAGCCGGCGGCTACATTCAGATCGAGGTGCCCCCGCACGAGCTTGATTATCAGAGCTTTGACATCGACGACCGCTTTCTGGCTGACTGGCGAAAATTCAGAATGTTCCAGTTCAAATCCCACGTCTACGTCCCCGTGACTCGAGCCTACTCGATGGCTAATTATCCCGAGGAACGCGGCATTATCAAACTCAATGTCCGTATCGCCAGCCCTCCCCCAGGCGAGCCAGCGGCCCCTCCAGGTCAAGCATCGTCTTACATTTTCAATCTCAAGAAGGGCGACCCGGTGACTATTTCAGGTCCCTTCGGCGATTTCTTTATCCAGGAGAACGAAAGGGAGATGGTTTACATCGGCGGAGGAGCCGGCATGGCCCCGCTGCGCAGTCACATCTTCGACCTCTTCAAGCGTATCCACACCAACCGCAAGGTCTCTTACTGGTATGGCGGCCGCTCCATGAAAGAGGTCTTCTACAAAGAAGAATTCGAAGCACTGGCCGAGAATCACGACAATTTCACCTTCAATCTGGCACTCAGCGCACCCCTGCCTGAGGATAATTGGGAGGGTTACACTGGATTCATCCACCTGGTGCTCTACGATAACTATCTCAAAGATCATCCGGCACCCGAGGATATTGACTATTACGTCTGCGGTCCGCCGATGATGCTCGATTCGGTGCAGGAGATGCTCGACAATCTCGGTGTCGAGCCTGAAAATGTTCACTATGACGATTTTGGCGTATAAAGATTCCGCTTCAGGGGCCCCCACGGGGTTCGTGATTATACATTTTTTGTAAAAGATAATAGGCGAGAAACGATAATGACCATTTTTATTACCACCTTTGTCTGCACCATCGTACTTTTTGTCGGCGCTGCCCTGCTCTTTAATTTCAGCAAACAGAGATCGGCTCGTTCCCGCCCCTCCGGTGCAGCAGGATGCCACCAGAGTGGCTTGGGCTGCAGCTGCAGTTCAGCGGTGCAGACAACCATCTCCAGGCTCTAACCCGACGCTCAGCGGAAACGGCTTTTTTCTCCATTTCTCATTGTGCCCGCGCTTTGATTTCGGCCACGCTATTTGCCTGCAGTACATAATTTTCTCACGTAAAAATCCTCAAAAAAATTTACTCGTTTCGAGATCAGTATTATCAGCGCCGCCTACCCCGCGCCCTGATTGTGTCCGATTTTACTGTCTCCCTCAGTTCCAATCCATCCTGCTGCAGGTATTAACAACCGGCATAATTACGTGTTGTGCTCTTGAAATCGGTCCGTGAGGGACACCCCCTAAATAATTAGTTTTACATTAAATTTATAACCAATATTTGACATTTTGCTAAAATAAAGGTACATATTTTCATAATATCCTCTACCACGGAGCCGCATGTTCATCGACCAGCTCAATCTTGATATCATCAGGCATCTCAGAGAGGGGCGAAAATCGTTCAAGAAAATTGCCGATGCGCTCGGGGTTACTGAGAACACCATCCGGGCCCGGGTCAACAAGCTCTGCGAGGACGGCATCCTCGACTTCACCGGCAATATCGATCCCGAAAGCTTCAAAGGCCATCGCCTTCTCTACCTCGGGGTAAAACTCACCGATCTCGATATTTCAAGGAAAGGCGAGGACTTCAGCCGTTTGCCAGGGGTTCTGTCGGTGGCGATCGTCACCGGACGTTACGATATCATTCTGCAGGTGTTGCTCAACGACCAGTTCAACCTGCTCGAATTCATCACCGAGCACGTGGCCAAAATAGAAGGGGTCCAGACGGTGGAAAGCTTTATCGTCTACAAAGGGTACAATTTGAAAGTGCCATACATTCTTTGAGTCAACCGCAGCCACATCCACAAATAACCAAACGCTTGGGGGAGAGCAGATGATTACAGGAATTCTTAAGGAAATAAAGGTTGCTGAGAACCGGGTAAGCATGACACCCGCCGGGGTAGAAGCGATGGCCGCCCATGGCCACACCCTGCTGGTCGAAAAAGACGCGGGTATCGGCAGCGGTTTTGAAGATGCAGCCTATGAAGCGGCAGGCGCAGAAATCGTGCGCACTCCCGAAGAACTCTACCAGCGCTCCGAAATGGTTATGCATGTAAAAGAACCGCAGCCGGTTGAGTATCCGCTGATTCGTGAAGATCAGATCGTCTTCACCTATCTGCACCTGGCAGCCGAAGAGCAGTTGACCAGGGCCCTGATCGAGCGTAAATCGATCAATATCGCTTATGAGACGATTCAAAAGGCAGACGGCACCTTGCCGCTGCTGACCCCGATGAGCGAAGTCGCAGGACGCATGGCCACCCAGGAAGGGGCAAAATACCTGGAGATGACCCACGGCGGCAGGGGTGTTTTACTGGGCGGCGTACCCGGTGTCGCACCCGGTACGGTGATCGTCATCGGCGGCGGCGTGGTTGGCATCAACGCTGCCAGAATGGCTTGTGGACTTGGCGCCCGGGTCTATCTGCTCGACACCAGCCTGGAACGGCTGCGCTACCTGAGCGAAGTGATGCCATCCAATTGCTTTCCGGTGATGAGCTCCGTGCCTACTCTCCGTCAGCTGCTGCCCGAGGCCGATCTGGTGATCGGGGCTGTGCTGATCCCCGGAGGACAGGCCCCAAAACTGATCACCCGGGATATGCTCCCACTGATGAAACCGGGTGCCGTACTCGTCGATGTCGCCATCGACCAGGGCGGCTGTTTCGAGACCTCCAAACCGACAACCCATACAGAACCGACCTACATGGTCGACGGCATCGTCCACTATTGCGTAGCCAACATGCCTGGAGCGGTGGCCAAAACCTCGGCCCTGGCCCTGACCAACGCCACCCTGCCCTACGCGATCGAAATTGCCAATAAAGGCTGGAAAAAAGCCTGCCGGGAGAATCCGGAGATCAGGCTGGGCGCCAACGTGGTGTCCGGCCACGTGACCTACGAACGGGTCGCAGAAACCTTCGGACTCCCTTATAAAGAGATCTCCTCCCTCCTCTCCTGAGCAGCTCACTGCTCACTCCCGGAGCCGGCATCTCCAGATTTTTTACCGGCTCCGGGAGATTCTTTTAGTGTTTCCAACCGCCTTACGCAGTAATCCGGCTCCCCTCCAGCTTAGGATTACACTGACGCATATTTATTGGAGACGCATAATTTACCCAAGGAGTGCAAGTACACCACTGAGGCTTTCCCGGGCATCGCCAAACAACATCCGTGTGTTGTCCTTGTAGAACAGAGGATTGGCTACTCCCGCATAGCCGGTGGCCATGGAACGCTTCAGAACGATAGTGGTCTTGCCTTTCCAACATTCAAGCACCGGCATTCCCGCAATCGGGCTGTCGGGCACCTCTTGGGCGGCCGGGTTGACAATGTCGTTGGCACCGATGACCACCGATACGTCGACATCCGGGAAATCATCATTTATCTCATCGAGTTCAAAGACAATGTCATAGGGAACCTTGGCCTCGGCAAGCAGTACATTCATATGGCCCGGCATACGTCCGGCAACCGGATGGATGCCGAAACGGACATTGATATTCTTATCCCGCAGCTTTCTGGTGATATCGTTCACCACGTGCTGCGCCTGGGCGACCGCCATGCCGTAACCCGGAATAATCATAACCTCCTTGGCCTGGAGCAGAAGATCGGCCGCCTCTGCATCCTCAACTGCCACTACTTCACCTTCGTCATCAGTTCCCGATGACGTCGCTGTGTGTCCTTCCGCGGTGCCGAAGCCGCCGGCGATAACGGAAATGAAATTGCGGTTCATGGCCCGGCACATGATATAGCTGAGAATCGCACCGCTGCTGCCCACCAGGGCGCCGACGACGATCAACAGATCATTGCTGAGCATAAACCCGGTGGCAGCCGCCGCCCAGCCTGAGTAACTGTTGAGCATCGAGACGACGACGGGCATATCGGCCCCGCCGATGGCCATGACCATATGCACCCCGAAGAGCAGGGATATAACGGTCATAGCGATAAGCGGCAGCATGCCGCCCCCGGCTGCTGATTGAGCTATAAAACCAAAGCAGAACCAGACGGCCAACACCAGTAGAATCAGGTTGAGCCAGTGCCTTAACGGCAGCAGCATCGGCTTACCACTGATTCGGGCACTCAACTTCAGAAAGGCGACGACGGACCCGGAAAAGGTGAGCGCGCCGATCAGAATGCCGAGATACGTTTCCACGTCATGAATGGTTTTTTCCACGCCGCTCAGGGAAATGGTATGATCCATGAAGTTGGCAAAGCCGACGAGGACCGCCGCCAGACCAACCAGGCTGTGTAAAATGGCGACCAGCTCGGGCATCTGGGTCATCTCGACCTTTTTTGCCAGCATCAGACCGATGGTCCCGCCGATGAGCACACTGACAAACAACAGGAAATAGTTGTCTGAGACGATGCCGATCAGGGTGGCCAGCAGTGCCAGAGCCATACCTGCCATACCATAGAGGTTGCCCCTGCGCGAGGTTTCCTGGGTACTGAGACCGCCCAGGGCAAGGATGAAGAGAATGGTAGCTCCGATATAGGCTACCGTAACGATACCTTGTGACATGGGCTCCCTCCTATTTCCTGAACATGGACAGCATTCGCTGAGTGACCGCGAATCCGCCGAATATGTTTATGCTGGTAATCAGCACCGAGATGGTGGCCAGTAGGACGATTGCTCCATTGTCCGAGGAAATTTCCAGAAGAGCTCCAATGATGATAATTGAACTGATTGCATTGGTGACGCTCATCAGCGGTGTGTGCAGGGATGGAGTCACATTCCAGATAACCATGTAGCCGACAAAGCAGGCCAGCACGAAGACCGTCAAGTGGGACATGAATTCCGGCGGTGCGACTCTGCCTATTGCCAGCATGGCCGCACCGGCAAGCGCTAGCACCAGGACCCGCACCCAGGCGCGTTTCTTTTTCGGCGCTCGCTGTTCGACAATCGGCTCGGGAGCAGGCTTCGAAGGCGCTGCCGAGATTTTCGGAGCAGGAGGCGGCCAGGTGATCTCCCCATCTTTAATCACCGTTGCCCCGCGGATGATCTCATCTTCCATGTTGATCACGATCCGGCCATCTTTTTCCGGGGTAAGATCACTGAGCAGGTGACGCAAATTGGTCGCATAGAGCTGGCTCGACTGGGTCGCGAGTCTTGAGGGCAAATCGGTGTAGCCAATTATCGTGACCCCATGTTTTACTACTACCCTGTCTGCTTCGGTGAGTTTGCAATTGCCTCCCATCTCGGCGGCCAGGTCGACGATCACACTCCCCTCTTTCATGGACCTCACCATCTCCTCGGTGACCAGCTCGGGCGCCGGCTTTCCAGGGATCAGGGCAGTGGTGATGATGATGTCCACCTCAAGGGCCTGTTGGGCAAAGAGCTCCATTTCCGCCTTGATGAACTCATCGCTCATGACTTTGGCATAACCGCCCTCCCCGGTACCGTCTTCGTCAGCGAAATCGAGCATCAGAAACTCAGCATCAATGCTTTCGACCTGTTCCTTGACTTCCGGCCGGGTGTCGAAGGCCCGCACGATCGCTCCCATGCTCTTGGCCGCACCAATCGCCGAGAGCCCGGCGACCCCGGCACCAATCACCAATACCTTGGCCGGGGGTATGTTGCCGGCGGCGGTAATCTGCCCGGTGAAAAATCTGCCAAAATTCTGAGCTGCCTCTATCACCGCACGATAACCGGCTATGTTGGCCATCGAGCTCAAGGCATCCATCTTCTGGGCTCTGGATATCCTCGGGATCGAGTCCATGGCCAGCACCGAAATGTTGCGCGAGGCCAGATCGTTCATCAAGGCTTCATTCTGTCCTGGCTGAATGAAGCTGATGAGCGTCTGCCCCTGTCGCAAAAGCTCAAGCTCGTTGATGCCGTTTTGCGCATCTGTTACGGGGGCGCGCACTTTGAGAATGATATCTGACTGTTCATAGAGCTTGGCACCGCTTTCAACCACCGCAACGCCGGCATCTGTATAGGCAGTGTCAGTAAATTTTGCCGCCTGGCCGGCCTGCGACTCGACTGCCACCTCAAAACCTAGTTTCTGCAGCAGCGTAGCTACTTCGGGGGTGGTCGCCACCCGGCGCTCGCCTTCGTGAATTTCTCTTGGTATGCCGATTCTCATGGGTATGCTCCTTGCCCGGCGGGCTTTGTGCCTGCCCGGATGTTGATGCGGAAATCCTTCAAGTGGCCCTTTCCCTGTTGCCGCTTGATCCGGTTCCCCAATACAGATAGAGACTGAGGTGAAAAATAAGCACTGTTTTCCCGAGTTGTGCTGATGATCCCAGGAAAAGTGCCACAGCCCCGTTCTGACAATGAATTTTAAGCGTTCGAGAGGCTGCCGATGAACATGTATCCGCCCTGTCCCATTTTATCGAACCACCCTCACATTGGTATATATGAACCATGGATATCCCAAAAGAACACTGTCTGCCGAGGCGGTCAACCCAAAAAACCGGCTAGGCCTGCGCCTGGTTAACGCTTTTTGCTTTTAATGCGTTGACAATCAAAACAGTAACAACGGGCAGCACCAGGCCAACCAGGGCGACGGTGAGAAACAGACTGCCCAGCTGACTGTAGTCGCCCCGTTCAATAAGGAACAGTCTATTCACGTAGGCAGTTGCCAGCTGGGATGCCGACAGGGCAAGATTGGTGAAAGCAGCCATGACGGCGAAATAGGTGGCCTTCTGCCGGGCCGGCGCCTCCCTGGCAATCCAGGCAAGCATCGGTACCATCGCCACTTGCCCCAGCGGCGAATCGGCCATGGTATCAATGATTGCGATGGTCCGGGCGCCAAAGCCGAGATGTTCTGCCGTCCACTCGTGCAGGCCGTAAAACATGCCGATGTAGGGAAGCATCATCACCGTGCTGTAGACTGACAGGAAGACAATCAGATAAGGGATCGGCCGTCGGGTCATCCAGCCCCGCAGACCGAATAGACCGACAATAACCAGCAGCGAGGAAATTTGCCGCAGGGTGCCGAAAAAAGCTTCGTCAAAGCCGAGCACGTCGATCTGCCACCAGCTCGCACCGGCACCGAATCCAGGCATTGCTCGAAAGACGAAAACGATCACCGCAATGCCGACAATCTCAAGCCGCTTCTCCCGGTTCAGGTCCCTCAGTATGATGTGCATCAGGTAGCCGATCACCCCGAGTGAACCGAGAAAAATTGCCTCCTTCTTGAACTCCAGTTTGGAGAGCCCTATTACCAGGCTCAATACGACAAAGGCAGCACTGCCGCCGAGTATATACCAGTTCGGGGCGAGCGCTTCTGCCGCATCTGCAGTCTTGGATGGTTCAACCCCAAGCCTTTGCAGACGACGTACTCGAACACGATTGAATATCGAGCCGAGCGACACACCAAGAATTGAGATGACAGGGATGACCAAGGCAAACTGATACATAACCTGGTAGGACAGCGACGTTGCCAGCCACCCGCCAACACCTGCGACCAGGGCGCTGCCCCCGATGATTGAGATCCGGCCGAGGGTCTGCATGGTGATGTGCATGCGCTTGATTTCCTGCTCCGCGAACTCCCTGCCCTCCCGGTCGTGAGTCGGCACCGCTTCGACGGTCATGGCATCGGCAACCACGTCCTGCAGGACGAAGCCCACGGGCGCCAGAAGGCTGGCCAGGATATACCACTGTTCCGCTTTGAGAAATTCAGTCATGGCCACTGGATGGCCGGTGAGTCCGATCATGATGAGCAGGCTGGCGGTCATAAGCACAGCGCCGAGATAGACGAACAGGGCCTTGTGGCGCCAGAACAGGTCGACCAGGTGTCCCAGGGGCATCTTGAGGGCCCACGGCAGCCCCACCCAGAATCCCAAACCGGCCAGGAATTGAGCCGAGAGCCCCAGTTCCTCTTTGACGTAGAAGCTCTCGATTATACCGGTGAAGCCGGAAATGCCGGCCGCCAGGTAGACCATCAGGGGCGGGACGTAACTCCAGCGCATCTCCCGGACGATACCGAGAAAATCATCATAAAACCAGCGCCAGACGCGCTCAAGCCGGCTCTGGATTAACGGTTGACTAGGAGGCGATTTCATCCATTTCCCGAAGTTGTTGTACGCTTTAATGTCAGCCAATCATTGCACAATCAGCCTCACCATTCGCCATGACTCTAGGACGAGTATAGCACCCCACAGGAGTATGCAGATACCGGCGGCGAGCCAGGTGATATAGAAAAAAAAGAGATCCATGGAGTTATGACAAGCGGACAGCTCTGAAAGTTCGCGAAAAAGCCCGCTTGCACGAAATTGTCGGAAAAGGAGACAAATGGATCATGGCTGCAGGGATTGGTCCGCGGAAAGACTGTTCACCAGGGCCGAGAGATGGATTACCGGGATGTCTTTGTCGATGGCGGCCATGGCGCTTTTGAGCTGCATCAGACAGCCGGAGCAGGTGGTGGTGATCAGGTCCGGCTCCAGGTCGACGATTTTATCGGCCAGATTGTCCCTGATTTTCGCCGACAACTCCGGAGCGCCCACATGGAAGAGGCCGCCCTGTCCACAGCACTGGGGACCATCTGCGAGTTCCAGCAGCTCGATACCCGGTAGAGAAGCCAGCACTTTTCTGGGTTCCTCTGTGATGGTCGCCTGGTTTCTCAGGTGACAGGGATCGTGATAAAACACTTTGAGTCCCTGTTTTCGTTCTTCGACTGCAATCATTTCATCCTTGATCAGCGCCTCTAGAAAGAGGCTGATCTCGATGACCCGCTCGCTGATCAGCTTTGCCCGTGTCTGCCAGACGGGGTCGTCGGCCAGCAATTTACCATAGGAAGCCAGGTGGGCGTAACAGGAAGCACAGGATACCAGAATCGGTCCGTCGCTGAGTTCGAGTGTTTTGATGTTTTTTTCAGCCATCTGTCGGGCTTCATCTGTTTTCCCTGAAGCGAGCGTGGCCAGCCCGCAGCAGCCCAAGCCGTCCGGTATTGCCGGTTGACAGTCGTAGCGCCCCAGAATCGTGCTGATGGCGTCGATGATGTCGGGATAGAGATACTGGGCAGCGCAACCTGGAAAACAGGTAATCTCACCGCCCACGGAACTGATTTTTTCTGTTCTGAGCGGGGAATCCAACAGCTCTGATGACTTTGGTGTCTGGGCAAAAAGGGCGAGCCTTAAGCGCAGGCCGCTGGCTGGCGGCAGTCTCCTGAACAGCAGCTCCGCTGCCGTTTTACCCAGCACCCGGGCGGCCCCGAGCAGCTCGGGCCGACTCAGCGCTTTGCGTGCCAGGAATTTCTGGTAGCCGTGCTCACCGTAGAGCCCGGAGAAGCCTGAGCGCGCCTCAATCACCTCTTCACTTATGTCAATATGCTGGGGACAAACCTGTGAACAGGCACCGCAGAGCAGACATTTTGAGTAAATATCCTCAAATACCGGACCGGGCCGTTGATCGTCAAACACTTCGGCCAGGTGCTGCTTGCCGCGGGCGCTGTGGATCTCGTTGCCGCTGGCCCTGAATACCGGGCAGACCGGCGTGCAGGCTCCACACTTGGCGCACCGTTGTTCAGGCTGTATGCTATTATCGGTAGGGCTGTCGTCGCCCATTATCTGTCCCATAGCAGGTACGCTTTTATAAACCCGTCGATATCGCCGTCGAGTACCGCGTCGACATTGCCCATCTCGTGCTCGGTGCGGTGATCCTTGATCATCCGATAGGGCTGCAGCACGTAGGATCTGATTTGGCTGCCCCAGCCGATTTCCTTTTTCTCCCCATGCAGACTCTGCTGCTCCTCTGCCTGGCGCTGACGCTCGAGCTCGAAAAGCTGCGAGGAGAGCATTTTCATGGCCATATCCTTGTTGCGGTGCTGCGAGCGCTCATTCTGGCACTGGACGACAATGTTGGTGGGCAGGTGGGTGATGCGGATGGCCGAGTCGGTTTTGTTGACGTGCTGTCCCCCCGCACCGCTGGCCCGGTAAGTGTCTATTCTGATATCCTTTTCGCTGATATCCACCGCGACGGTATCATCGAGCTCCGGCATCACCATCACAGAAGCAAACGATGTGTGCCGCCTGCCGCTGGCATCGAAAGGAGATATTCTCACCAGGCGGTGAATTCCAACCTCCGAACGCAGGAAGCCGTAGGCGTGTCGCCCTTCAACAAAAATGGTGACGCTCTTTACTCCGGCTTCGTCGCCGGCCAGGTAATCGAGAAACCTGGTTTTGAAGCCTTTGTCTTCAGCCCAGCGCAGGTACATGCGCAGCAACATGTCGACCCAGTCCTGGGCCTCTGTGCCGCCCGCTCCGGCGTGAATGGAAATCATCGCATTGGTGGAATCATGCTCACCGCTGAACATGCATTCCAATTCGGTCTGGTCGATTTCTTTCTCGATGACGGCAAGATTGTCGGCCACCTCCGCCTCGGCCTCGGGGTCTTTCTCCTCGACCGCCATCTCCAGCAGCAGATGCGTCTCTTCTATTTCGGACCAAGATTCCTCCCAGCTTTCAATTACGTCCTGGAGTTGACCAAGCTGTTTCTGAATTTTGCGGGCTGCCTCCCCGTCCGACCAGAAGTCTGGCGCCAGCGTCTGCCGCTCCAGCCGTTCGACTTCCTCTTTCTTGGCGGCTAAGTCAAAGATGCTCCTTCAAGGCGAGCATCCGACCCTTCATATCGTTGAGTTTCTGAAACGATAACGCTGATCCGCTTTCTTGTGCCATCTCGATTCTCCGATCGATCTCGCTCGATCGCCCTCTTCTATTTCATTTACAGATGTCGATTCACCATCGATCACTGCCGCCATTTCTTCGTAGTAACGAAAATATAATAATCACGACAGCTGCTGCCCCGCAAATCGGAGCGAACCGATAACCGGTTCGAACAAAAAAAGTCTCCGTGCTGAGCAGGGAGATCTCCATCGACTCGGCCCATTCGACGAACAAACCAGATTGGCGCTGCACCTGCCCCAGCGGGTCGATAAAACCTGAGATACCGGTATTTGCCGAACGCACCAGTGATCTCCTGGTTTCGACACTGCGGAAGACGGTCATCGCCCAGCTCTGATATGGGGCACTCGATTTACCATACCAGGCATCATTGGTCAAATTGACCAGCAGATTGGCGCCGGCCTCGACCCAGGCTCTGCCCAAGTCTGGAAAAATCGACTCGAAACAGATCAGAATGCCGGCTTTGATAGGCCCCGCCAATAGCGGCGCGTCGATGGTCCCCGGAGTGAAATCACCGGCCGCCTCGACCAGCGGCGCCAGAAAGGGCAGATATTTTTTCAGCGGCACATATTCACCAAACGGAACCAGGTGGCTTTTGAAGTAGCCAAAGCTGAATCCAGCGCCGGGCTCCATCAGCAAGGCCCCGTTGTAATAGCGCATCAGGTGGTGGGTCCTGCTATGCTCGGCTTCAAACCAGGGTGCGCCGGTGAGCAGCACGGTACCGCTGAAATCGACGAATTCGCTGACCGGCTCCAGCAATTCGTCTGCGCGAGGATAAAACGGCAGTGCTGTCTCGGGCCAGACGATCAAAGACGGATCCTGGCCGGCAGTCGCAGCGGTGCTCAGCCGAACATAATCCTTGACGGTGCGCAGCCGCTCCTCGGGAGACCACTTCCTGGTCTGCTCGACATTGCCCTGGGCCACTCCAACCAGGGCCACGGGGGCGGCATCGACCAGCTTTTCAACCTTTTCCCAACGATCCACAGAGTACCAAACACTTGGCATACAGATGCACGCCAGCAGGATTACTCCGACAGCACGCTCCAGGTTTCGATAGCTGCGCTGCACAACCATGAACAGCGTCGCGTTGATCATAACGATGAAAAAGGTCAAACCGTGATGGCCAACCAGGTCGGCAATCTGCAGCAAGCGCGGCTGAGTCCACAGACCATAGCCGATGTCCATCCAGGGGAAGCCGCTGATCATCCAGGATCGCACCCAGTCAAGCCCGACCCAGAGCGAAGCTGCAGCGAACGGCAACATTAGCCGTGGTCCGCGGCTGTCCATGAGATGAAACCCGACGGCAAAGATGGCCGGGTAGAAGCTCATGTAACAGACCAGCAGCAGCAGTGCCGGTACCGCCAGGTACCAGCCCAGTCCGCCATACGTCTGCAGAACCGGTACTATCCAATAGAGTTGGAGCAGGTAGAAAAAGATGCCGGCGACGAAACCGGAGAAGAGGGCTTTAGCTATTGAGGAAAGGTCGTGAAGCAGACCGAAGAGTGGCACCAGGCAGATCACCAGCAGCGGCCAGAAGGAAAAGTTTCCCGGCAAAGCAAGCCAGGTGAGCAACACCGAACTGATCAGCAGGCTCCCCCTTATCAGGAACGGATCGCTGCGCATCAGTCGTCGGCATACACGTCAAGCCTGATGATCTTGACCTTCTTGATTCTTCTGCGGCCTGCGGTGTGGACGATCAATCTGATATCACCCACCTGGACGGTATCCCCCTCGACGCCGATGCGGCCCAGCAGGTGGATAATCAGGCCGCCGATCGATTCGTAAGGCCCTTCAGGTAATTCAATCTCGAGTCGCTGCTCCACATCCTCGATGTCAACACGCGCCTTGACCAGCATGGTCGAGTCATCGATCTTCTCGAAATCATCGTCGTCCACATCATATTCATCATCGATCTCACCGACGATCTCCTCGAGGATGTCTTCCAGGGTGACCAGGCCGCGTACCGCACCGAATTCGTCCATGACCACCGACATGTGTATCTTGTTTTTTTGAAATTCTTTGAGCAGATCCACTATGGCCTTGTCTTCCGAGACCAGATGGGGCTGGTTGAGGTAGGCCTCGATGTCTCCCTCACAATGTGTTTCACCGGCACAGAGCTTGAGCAGATCCTTGGCATGTATGATACCGATAATTCGATCGGTGCTTTCGCGGTAGATGGGTATCCGGGTGTAGCCCTCCTCGATCACCGCTTCGATGATTTCGCCGATCGGGGTATTGACTTCGAAGCTGACGATTTCGGCAGCGGGGGTCATGATTTCGTTCGCCAGGGTATCTCGAAAATCGAAAATGGAGGAGATCATCCGCTCTTCCATGGAGCTGATCAACCCCTGTTCTTCACCCTCCTCCAGCAGTTCCTGGATTTCATGCTCCAGTGCTTCGGTGGTGTCGGGCGTACGCCCGAAAGGAATTAAATCGCGCAGTCGTTTTAACAGAGAACCCTTGTCAACATCCGGGGATGGAGGGTCTTCACTTTTGTCGTTGGGCATATGTCGAATCGGATACGGACCCGGATCATGGGTCATTGCAGTTTGTCGATCAAACTGCGATTTGACAAATCTCTAGGAATCTTTTGATTGAAAGTCAAGGACAAAGCGCGCCACATATTTCTCGCAGCGGCTGATTCTTGCGTCGCTATTTGGGGTTCTCGAATGACTTCAGGATTATTTATCTTTGATTTCTTCTGAAGGCCTACTATATTAGTAGGATTGACCGCCGTTTATCCGATGGAAAGAATCGGCATCTCAATCGGCTTTTTAGGGACAACTACGTTTTTTACAAGAGGATTAGTGTGGAAGGAAAGGTGCTCATCGCCAACCGCGGCGAAATAGCCATCCGCATCATGAACAGTTGCCGGGATCTGGGGCTTGACTGGGTCGTTGTCTATACCGAGGCTGACCGCGATTCCGAGCATGTCAGGCTGAATCGAACCGAAGGACCTGAGCAGAACGCCTGGAAGATAACCAGCTATAACGATCCCAACGATATCTTCGCGGTTGCCGACCATAGCGACTCTACGGCGATCCATCCGGGCTACGGCTTTTTTTCCGAGGATTATCGCTTTGCCCGCCGGGCGGCGAACCGAAACCGGCCGCTCACCTTCATCGGCCCGAACTGGAAAGTTATCAGGGACCTGGGTGATAAAATCAATACCAAGCGGGTGGCCAACAAACTCAACATCCCCACCATCCCAGGCACCGACTCGCCGATATACAACGAGATGGAGGCCGAGGAAATCGCCTACTCGCTGCTCGAGAACCAGCGCATATTGGGCATCGAAGATCCCTCGGTTCTGGTCAAGGCGGCGGCTGGGGGCGGCGGTATGGGTATCGAGGAAGTGACCGAAATTGAGCAGTTCAGGCGTACCTACCGTCAGCTGCAGAATTACGCCAAACGTCAATTCGGCGACGGCGGCGTGCTCATCGAGCAGTGCCTCAAGGATTACAACCACCTCGAGGTCCAGCTGGTCTGCTCGTGCTACAGCGAGAGAATTCATTTCAGTTCCAGGAATTGCACCATTCAGTCAACCGGCAGACAGAAACGGATCGAAGCCGCGCCGGGTTTCCACAGCTCCTGTTTCACCTATAATTTTGACGAACAGAAGGTACTCAGCCAGATAGTCGACTATTCTCTGAAACTGGCCAGCTACGTCAATTACGATAATGTCGGAACCTGGGAGTGGATCGTTGACCGGACCGGGCAGCCCTACCTGCTCGAGGTGAATACCAGAATCCAGGTCGAAAACGATATCTCCGCAAGGATCAGTTACCTGGACGGCCAGCAGCCCAACCTCATTCGTGAACAGATTCGCCTGGCACTGGGCGAGCGGGCCGGTTACAAACAGAATGACATCAACTTTCTGGGAGCCGCCATCGAGCTGCGCATCGTGGCCGAGGATACCAGACGTGGATTCGCGCCCTGGATCGGCACAATCACCGATTTCAGTTTCCCCGCCCATGACTGGTCGGTGGTCTATTCCCATGTACCCTCCGACCGGGACTACACGATTCCAAGTGATTTCGATCCCAACCTGGCCCTGGCCCTGGTCTGGGCCGAAACCATGGACGAGGCCAAGCAGCGGGCGGCCCGATTCATCGATGAATCTGTGATCCGCGGCAAAGATTCCAACGGCGGGCCGATCATCACCAATCTTTCCTATCTCAAGGAAAATCTCGATCGTCTTCTGACGTTCTGATCTTATAGTGTCGATTTATGAAGGAACAGCTCAAACAGCTTCAGAATATCGAAGAACGAATCAACTATCTGATCCAGCTCAAGGATTACTCCAACTGGGGCAACCTCGAGGGGTTTAAAAGCACCTGCGACCAGCTTAAGCAGACCGTCTACGATTTCAGCGAAGAGCAGATCAGCTCCGAGATCCGCAAGCTCAACGACTCCATCTGTTTCCTTGAGGAACGGGCCGAGGAACAGCTCACCCCCATGGAACGGGTGCGCATCGTCCGTTCGGTGCAGCGTTTCAGTCTCAAGGATATTTTAGAAAATGTTTACGACGACTACACCGAGCTCGGCGGCGAGGAAGACGCCAATGTCGACCCGGCAATGATTTGCGCCAAGGCGACCCTGACCAGGCGCGGTAAGAAAAAGATCCATACGGTCAGCGTCATGGTCATCGGACAGGAATGCGGTCATGGTGAGGAGTTCCGCAATGGCGGCTCCTGCCGGCCGGAGGGCAACGAGAAGGCCCTGCGTTACATGAAGGTCGCCGAAACCGAGCACATACCCATTCATTTTTACGTTTTCACTCCCGGTTCCTATCCGGTCGAAGAGTATCCTGGAGCGGCCCAGCAGATTGCCCGAAATATCTATACAATGACCAAACTGCGGGTGCCGACCGTCTCCTTCATTTCCGAGGGAGGCTCGGGCGGAGCCGAGGCGATCGGGCTTTCCGACTACCGCCTGATGGCCAGTCACGGCTATTATTCAGTCATTTCTCCCGAAGGCGCGGCCGCCATCGAGGGCAGGATCGGTGAAGGCAACAAGGTGCCCCGGGAACTGGTCGAGGTCTGCGCCGACCGGCTTCGGCTGACCGCCATGGATAACCTCAATCACGGTATCATCGACCGGATTATCAAGGAGCCTCCACTGGGTGCGCGCAGAGATGATTTTGCCTTCTTTGCCAAGCTGCGCTCGGAGATGGTCAACGCCACCGATCGGGTGGTGCTGTCGGCCAAGAGTTTTCGGGCCTTTCGAACCTGGGAATTGAGCAGGAAGAAGGCCAAGGCCGAAAATAAGGAACTGGATGTGGAAATATCCTGGGACCTCTCCAAGGAAGAAACCGCCCGGCTGCTCAAACAGCGCTCGGAAAAATATCTTTCGATGGCCTCACACGGCTATGAAGGCAAGCCGGAAACGCAGGAAAGCATGTTCCGGCAGATGCGCACCCAGAGCGAACAGTTCTACTATACCGTGCGCTACGACATCCTCAAAAACCAGAAACGGCAACTCGAGAAGATGCTCAGCGACGTCTCCGGCGAAGGGTCGGTGGTGATGAAGCGGGTAAGCGAGCCGCTGCTGTCGATGCTCAATTTTCTGAGCGGCGCAAAGAAGAAGGAGCCGACCAGGCTGATCACCTACACCGGCAATGGTCAGAATGGCACCCAGCAGCAGGATCCGCTCGAGATTACCGACACCTACACCAGCCCGCTGGCCAACGAGGACAAGACGGTATCCTGTCCCAACGCCGAAGTCCACGGCTGCAAAGATCTCTGGGTTCCCGATCTATACGGCGAATTTGCCGGCGTATGTGAAACCTGCGGGCATCATTTCCCGCTCGAATACCAATGGTATCTGGAAAATATTTTCGATCCGGGCTCGATACGCTTTTTCAACACCCATCTCACTGCCCAGAACCCTTTGGGATACACCGGCTTCAACAAGCGTCTCGAGGCAGCGCTCGAAAAGACCGGCCGGCGCAGCTCCAATATGACCTTTACCGCAGCGGTAGATACCATCCAGGTTGTCACCATGGTGCTCTATTCCGACTTCAGAAACGGCACGGTCGGCTCCACTGAGGGTGAGAAATTCGTCCAGGCCTGCAAATTGGCCCAGAGAAAAAAACGGCCGCTGCTCGCCTATGTGCACACCACCGGCGGTATCAGAATTCAGGAAGGCACCCTCGGGGTCATTCAGATGCCCAAATGCACCATGGCCGTGCGCGAGTACATCGACTCGGGCGGCCTCTATATCGTCGTCTACGATAACAATTCCTACGCCGGACCGGTTGCCTCTTTTCTGGGCTGTTCACCCTATCAGTTCGCCATTCGCAGTTCTCGGATCGGCTTCGCCGGACCACGTGTGATCAGGGAAACCACCGGTATCGACATCGCGCCTAATTATCATTCGGCCCGCAACGCGCTGAGGCGCGGACATGTGCAGGGTATCTGGGATCGCAGGGATTTCAGGAGAAACCTGCACAAGGCGCTG
>JABDQA010000100.1 GCA_013042475.1 Desulfofustis sp. | reverse complement strand
CGCATCGCCATGCTGCTCTGGCGCGGAGAAACGGAAGCAGAAGCCGGCTTCAAGTCGGGTTTGCAGGAATTGGGGTATCAGACGACCTTTGAAATTCATGATGCAGCTCAGGACCTTTCTAAACTGGGTGCTATCCTGCGTTCAATTAATAATAATCTGATCGTCTACGATTACGTCTACACCTTTGGCACCACCGTCTCCCGAAGGGCAAAGGTGGTAATCGGCGGTAAGCTACCGCAGATATTCAATATAGTTACCGATCCGGTTGGCGCCGGGATCGTCGACAGTCTCGACTCGCCGGGACCGACAATTGGCGGCGGCAGCGACAGGATCGGAATTACCCGACAACTGGATGAAGTGGGCCAGATGCTCACCTTCAAAAAACTTGGATTCTTTTTCAACCCGCGGGAGAAGAATTCCCTGATTACCAGGGACGAGTTGCATCGGTACGGAAAAGAAAAGGGATTCGAAGTTGTCGATTTCCCCTCCCCTCCGGTCGATCGGGTGCTGCAGCGCAACCTGCAGATGCTCAGCGACAGCCCGGATCTCGTCGATGCCGTTTATCTTGCACCAGACAGCTACCTGAGTTCTGAAGGTGCGCTTATCGGTACCAAGTTGCGTGAAGCGAAAATTGTCAGCATTACTCAAATCCGCTCCCTGATAGAGCACGGCGTGCTGATCGGCATTGCTGGCGATTACCATGAACTGGGTCGAGCGGTTGCCTCCATCGTTGACCGTCACCAGCAAGGGATGGTGTTCGAGAAGATTCCCGTTGCCCATTTCACCAACCTCAAACTGCTCATGAACAAATCGAGCGCCGATCTGCTGGGCCTTGAGCTTGACGGATCATTACCCGCCAATGCAGAACTGGTCGACTAACCGATGAATTCACCGCATTCCTTCACGAGTGTCAGCAGGCGGTTGAGCTCAGCTTTCGTCGGCGTGGTTACCACCGTGCTTTTAATCTTCGGAGTGTTGGCGATTATCGTTGACAACGCCAAGATCAGCTCGGAGCTCGAAACCAGACTCGACACCGCCCTGAAGCTTTCCACCGTCAGCCTGCCGACCCCGCTCTGGAATCTCGACAACACCGTGGTGGACGACTTCATCAGCGCACTGTTTCTCGACAGCGCCATCGTCCATGCGGAAGTGGTCTGGGGGGAGCAGCTCATCGCCAGGCACAGTGCCGAGCCTTACAAGGACGAAGAGGATCCCAATTTCACCGACACCGACAGATTCATGGACAGAAGCAGCGACATACTTTTTGAAGGCAACAAAGTCGGAACGATCAGGCTGGTTATGTCGCGCGAGAGCGTCATGCGGGAGTTGATGATGACCATGGTCAAGATCATCGCGCTGATCGTCTTTATCATCGGGGCGATTTTCTACACCTCACTGCTGATCACCAGAAAGTACATAGCCCAGCCGCTCTCCAGGCTCAGTGATTCGGCCTCTTCGATTGCCCGTGGTAATCTGGAGACGCCGGTGGACAAGACACGCGACGACGAGATCGGCCTGCTGGCGCTGCACCTGGATCAGATGCGCAGCTCTATTAAAGATCTCTTCTCCAAGTTACATGCCAGCAAAGAACAGATCGAAGAGTACAGCAGGACGCTCGAACAGAAAGTCGAAGACCGCACCAGGGAACTGGCCCAATCGGTCGAGGAACTTGAAGCGCTGGGTGAGGTCAGCCAGGTGGTCGGTTCCTCACTTGATCTCGACCGGGTCCTGGGCTCCATCGTTCGCCACGCGGTACTCTTTTCCGAGGCCGATGGTGGAACCGTCTTCACCTTCGAGAAAGAAGAGCAGAAGTTCATACTCAAAACCAGCTATGGCGTCACCCGGAGCTTTGAGGAAGAACTTCGCCGCTCCCGGATCACTCCAGGCGACAATTCAGCCCTCGGACAGGCTTCTTCGCTTCGAGAACCTGTTCAGATTGCGGATCTGCACACACTGTCCGAATATCCTCTGGCCTGCGTCCAGCAGGAAGGCTACCGCGCCCTGCTGGCCGTTCCCCTGATTGACGAGGAGCAGCTGGTGGGAGGCCTGGTGGTGCTGCGCAAAGAGGCTGGCACCTTCGCAGAACGCGGGGTCAACCTGCTGCACACCTTCGCCGTCCAGTCGATTCTCGCCATCCGCAACGCGAGGCTGTTTGAGGAAATCGAGGAAAAAGGGCGGCAGCTGGCCCGGGCCGACAAGCACAAATCGGAATTTCTGGCCAATATGAGCCATGAGCTAAGAACACCGCTCAACGCGATCCTGGGGTACACTGAGCTGATTCTCGACCAGATATACGGTGAAGTGCCGGAGAAGATAGTCGAGGTGCTTGGTCGACTGGAGAAAAACGGCCGCCACCTGCTGAGTCTGATCAATGACGTACTCGATCTTTCCAAAATCGAGGCCGGTCGCTTCGCCCTGAGTTTCAGCGACTATTCTCTGATCGAGCTGATCCAGACCGTCCTCACCTCGGTGGAGTCTCTGGCGGCCGAGAAGAGCCTGGCGCTGACGACCAATCTGCCGGAAAAAATGCCGATCGGCAGAGGCGATGACCAGAGACTGGCCCAGGTGCTCCTTAATCTGGTGGGCAACGCGATAAAGTTCACCGAACAGGGTGAGATAGCCATCAAAGCCAGAGTAGAAGAAGATCATTTCATCGTCTCGGTCACCGATACCGGGCCGGGCATCTCGGAGGAGAATCTGTCCACGGTATTCACGGAATTTCATCAACTTGACGGCTCAAGCACCAAGCAGAAAGGCGGCACCGGACTGGGCCTTTCGATCGCCAAAAAAATTATCGAGATGCATGGGGGAAGAATCTGGGTGGATTCAGACCCCGATTCAGGCTCCACCTTCGCGTTCTCGATTCCGGTGCGGATGAAAAACGGGTAGGAGGTATCCATGTCAAAAAAAATACTGGTGGTGGAAGACCAGGAAGACAACCGGCGCATTCTCAGAGACCTGCTGACCAGCAGGGGCTATGAAATCATCGAAGTGACCGATGGGCTGGCCGGGATCGAAGCTGCCAAAAACGAGAGGATTGATCTTATCCTGATGGACATTCAACTGCCCACCATCGATGGCTATGAAGCCACAAGGAGAATAAAATCAGAACCCGAAACGGCCGGGGTAACGATAATCGCGGTTACCTCCTATGCCTTGAGTGGCGACAAGCAGAAGGCGCTGGAGGCCGGCTGCGATGACTATGTGGCCAAACCTTACAGTCCCAGGGAACTGCTGGCCAAGATAGAGCAGTATCTGGGCTGATTGCGGGGGAATGAGTGATGCGAGACAAGCCCCTGATTCTGATCGTTGAGGACAACCCGGCAAGTCTCGAAATCATGCAGGTACGTCTCGAGGCCAGCGGTTACCAGGTGATAACCGCGACTGACGGCGAAGCCGGGCTCGAGGCCGCTCAGTCATCGCTGCCCGACTTGATCCTGCTCGATCTGATGATGCCCAGGATGGATGGGCTGGAGGTCAGCAGAAGACTCAAGGCTAACGAACAACTACCCTTCATGCCGATCATCATGGTAACTGCAAAAACCGATACCAAGGACGTGATCGCCGGGCTCGAAGCGGGGGGGGATGAATATCTTACCAAACCAGTTGACCATGGTTCACTGGTCGCCCGGGTCAAATCGATGCTCAGAATCAAGGAACTGCACGATACCGTTCTCGAGCAATCGGCCCAACTGGAAAACCAGCTGAAAACCGCCTCCAAGATCCAGACGCTGTTCTGGCCCGACTTACCGGAACCGACCGGCGGTCTCCACAGCTGGGCAGTCTCCCAACCCGCCGCCTATGTCGGCGGCGACTTCTATGACGCCATTACCCTGCCGGACAACAGCGTGCTTGCCTATGTTGCCGATGTTTCTGGCAAAGGAGTACCGGCGGCACTGATCATGGCCGCCGTCTCGACAAAAGTACGGGCCGAGGCTGCCCTTCAGCAGGACCTCAATCTCATCCTTCAGGCTGTCAACGGCGCCACCTACGAACTGGCTTCAGCAGAGGGTTATTTTACCACCATGCTGCTGCTCAAATACTGGCCTGCAACAAGGAAAATGGAGATGGTCAGGGCAGGCCACCTGCATCCTCTTCTGGTTTCCGCTTCGCAAGTGAGCGAAATCTCACACCTCAAGGGAGTCTCGCTTGGGGTATTGGACGAGGTGAAATATGAAATAGCCGAGCTGAGACTGAACCCGGGTGATTCACTGCTGCTGTTCTCAGACGGCGTGACCGAGGCCGAGAATGAAAGGGTCGAGCAGTTTGGTTACCAACGGCTGATCGATCATCTATCGGCTAGTAGTTCATTTCCCCGCGGCCAGGGGGTGCTCGGGGCTGTTGAGACATGGCGTGGTGAAGCGGTCGCCAACGATGATCTGACGATTTTCGAAGTCTGGTGTGAACCCGAGTAGCGCACGGTAGAGCGTGTGGCAAGAACTCGTGGAGCCCCTTTAGTCAATGATGTAATCCCTCTGCAGCAGAATATCCTCGACGTAGTCGCTGCTGCCAGGTTCCTGCTACGCGTTGCTGACAATAAAAAAATTCTGGGCAAAACTCTTCGAGAGATCGGTTTGCCCTCTGGGCTGGCACAAGGACTGCGCTGGTTGCTGGTCAAGGTCCCTGCTGGGACGGTGAAATATAATCGCCTCCTGGCACCGTCTCTTGGTACGTGAGCGGTCGTTCATCGTCAGTTGTGTGCGTCAAGTTCTGCACACTACCAAATCGCCTTTCATAGCCTGACGTTCACAAGTTGAGACTGTCTGCGAGCACAGGAGAAATGAGGGAGGCTATATAA
>JABDQA010000155.1 GCA_013042475.1 Desulfofustis sp. | reverse complement strand
GATGATGTACCTCTTGATTTTGACAAGTACGACCGGGTCGTCCGTACCATTTCTGATCACCCGATCGATTGGTTTTCCCTGGCTGCTTTTAGCGGCGGCTTGGCGGAAACCAAGCACGTTGGCTGGGTGTTTGACCTGCCGCAGGACGGTGAAAGCTTGGTCAGCGATCCGATCGTCTATGACGGCGTGCTCTACTATGCCACTCGCCTGCTTTCCTCGGGGGTGTGCGGTAGCGACCACACAATGATGATGGGGCAGGATGCCTGTTCAGGAGGCCAGACGCAGGACACCCTGTTCGACCTCAACGGCGACGAGCTGCTCAGCAGCACGGACAGCATCGCGCTGTTCGATCTGGGCGCGTCCAGTCAGGTTTCGGGGTTTGTCACCACCAATGCTGTCGCGGCCCCGGTCATTATGTCCTCTGCAGAAAGAGATTTTGTCTATATCCCGAAGCTGTTAGATGATGAGGAAAGAGAAGTGTACGATGACAACGCATCACACTCGATCTGGTATCCTCCGGGGGTGGAAAAAACCGTGACCAGAGGCAAGAACCTGGGGCTCTACTATTGGCGGGAATTGTTTTGAGAAGTGTTGAAAAACAAATGATCAGTAAAGGGTTTACCCTTTATGAGCTAATGGTAGTGCTCGCCATCCTCGCCATTATTGCGACCATCGGTACCGTATCGCTGCTCGGCGCGCGGGAGCGGTCCAGGCTCTCCGGTCTTGCCAACACGATAAAATCTGATATCAATCGTGGCAAGATCATCGCGGCTCGAAATAAAGGCTACGTGGTGCTGCAGGTCTCTGAAGGATATTACGATCTGTTTGTCGATAATGGTGCCGGCGGGGCCACGGCAGGGAACTGGCAGCGAGAGGGCGGAGAAGTGCGGATTTCCAGAAGAGAAATCGCACCGTCCATTGCGCTCACCACGAATTTTCCGGGCGATCATCTGCGGCTGCGCAGCAGCGGCAGGATACGGCCCGGAACTTTCACCCTTGCGCATCGCTCCGGCAGGCGCATCAAGGTGGTGATCAACGCCGTGGGACGGGCGAGACTTGAGCTTTCAGGGTGAAGGAAAAGTGACAAAACTATTGATGGTTGGGGGCAGATTTATATCTATCCCCGCTATTCTTTTCGCTACTCGACCACCTCGAAACCGATTTTCTCGATTGCTTCCTTAACCGTCTGCGGATCTATCTCACCTTCATAGCTGGCTTCGCCTTTATCCAGGTCCACCTGAACTCCCGAGACGCCTGCCAATCCCTCTAAAGCCTTGGTGGTTGAAGCCACGCAGTGCTGACAGCTCATGCCTTTGATTTTTACAGTCATCATACTGTTACCTCCGGTCTGATGGGAACGTAATTAAATTGCGTCCCCATTAGCCCATATTTAGATTCATGCCTATACTACAGTGTAGGCAAAACGGGTAATAACAAAGAACCTCAACGTCAAGCATATGAGTATTAGGGAACAGACATTTTCGGTGACCGGCATGCATTGCGCTGCCTGCTCGAGCAGGATCGAGCGGGTGGTCTCGGCACTGACTGGAGTCGAGTCGGCCTCGGTAAACCTGGCCACCGAAGAGATGCGCTGCAGCTACGAGACCGATCTAATTCAGGATGATAAAATAGCCGAGAGAGTCTCTGAGATCGGCTTCGGCGCAGAGCCTCTGCAAAACAACGAGGCGGAGGTGGAGTTCTCCATCCAGGGCATGCATTGCGCCGCCTGCTCCACCAGGATCGAGAAAGTGTTAAATAAGTTGGAGCCAATTTATTCGGCTGAAGTCAATCTCGCCTCTGAGCAGGCATCGGTGCACTTTAATCCATCTCAAATCAATGTAAGAGAAGTTCGCGAAGCCATTGAAAACCTCGGCTTCAAGGCCCAGAGAACTTCGGCTGGTCTCGATGACTTCAGCCGAAGACGAGTGGCAGTCGAAGCACAGCTCAAGGAGATGCAGGAGCGGCTGATCGTACTGATGACCCTTGCAACTATCTTATTCTACATCTCAATGGGCGAGATGGTCGGCCTGCCGCTTCCTGCTGCGCTGGCCCCCCACC
>JABDQA010000150.1 GCA_013042475.1 Desulfofustis sp. | reverse complement strand
CGAGATGATAAATCATCCCGCCGACAAAGAAGAGAAAGCAGAAGATAAAATAAATCAGCAGATTTCTGACCAGTGTCGCCATAGTCAACGAGCAGCGCTCCAAGCCCGACTGTCGCACTGTTGCACGACAGCCATTTTTGAACTCATTTCAAATGATTACCAGACCATTAATTATCTTATACAACGAATCAGCCTAAGTTTAAAGCTCTCACTGCTGCAGTAAGGCCCCATATACATAGTGACATCAGTCCAAGGCGCCCATTCTGGCTAGGCGCGAGCGAGGAGCCGGCGGAACAGCCCGGTAGTGCCGAGAGCAGGCACCGCTGGGAGCAACACCGCCAGATGAGATACATGGGACTGAGGTTGTTGTGTATAAAAAAAGGCCGTGGAACTAGAGAGTTCCACGGCCTTCTAAATTCAGCTGAGTCAATCTATTACATGCCAGTCACCGCTTTGAACCAGTCCCCCACAAAAGCCAAGGGGCCACCGCTGGCCGCCATACCGCCAACGATGCATGCCAGACTCCAGAGACCCACTACTACTCCAAATGCTGCCACGGTAATCACTCCCACTTTGGATATTTCCGTGGTCGCATCCCGGGTAGTGGTTGGCGAGCTTATTGCTTTATCGACTACTTTTGTTCGCTCACTCATTTGGGCCGCCTCCCTTATCAGGATCCGATAACTGCTCTGAACCAATCGGCGACAAGAGCTCCGGGACCGCCGCTTGCTACCATGCCGCTGACCAGGGCGATGGTCGCCCAAACTCCGATTGCCAGAGATGAAACTCCTACTACAGCAATACCTACCTTATATATTTGCTCGTCTACTCTGGCGGTTGATCTGGTTTCAGTTCTAGTCTTATTGCGAATGGCTGTTTTCATCAGGTGACCTCGTGTGTATTAGTTGTGGTTGTGTTTAGATTATGCGTTTGGAAACTGCGTTGCATCACCTGTGCCACAATGTATCCAATTACCTCTCAATTTTTCCTAATTAAAACTTAACATATCGTTATTTATACAAAATATTTTTTTATCAGGCGGGTTTTCAAAGAATTAGGTAGGCGTCAGGAATTTCGTCCGGGGAAGAAAAAACTGTTGCGACAACTGTCGCGCCGCCACAAATGCAACAGTTGGTGCGACATAATGCAACAGTCTGTTACGGGGGACCAATATCGAGCCGCTTCATCTTTCGATACAGCGTTGAGCGATCAATGGAGAGCAAACGTGCTGCTTTTGATTTGTTTCCTCCGGCCTGTTCCAGGGCGGCAAGCAGCTCCTGCCGTTCATCTTTTACCCGCGGAGCCCCATTGTTAGCGGGGAGCTGCTCTCCAACTTTCCCGTCTACCACGGAGGTGGTTATGGTCTGGGAGCGCCTGGAACTTCTCACCAGTTCCTCTGACAGATGCTCCACCAGCAGATTAGGCGCGTCGCATAGAATACAGCCCCGCTCCATCACGTGGCGAAGTTCCCTGACATTGCCGGGCCAGGAATAGTTAGTGAGAATGTCCATGGCCCGATCTGAGACGCTGTGGATACGGCGACCATGTTTTTCACAAAAGAAAATAAGGAAATGATTGATCAGCAGGGGCAGGCACTGGCGCCGGTCTCGCAAAGGTGGGAGGTGTATTTCCACGACCTTGAGCCGATAGTAGAGATCTTCGCGGAACTCGCCGAGCCGGACCTTTTCCTTGAGATCCACGTTGGTGGCGGCGATTACCCTGACATCTACCTTGACGGGATTATCGCTGCCCACCGGGGTAAATGTCATCTCCTGGAGGAAACGCAGCAGTCTGAGCTGCATCCTCTGTGTGATATCACCAATCTCGTCGAGCATCAGTGTTCCCTTGTCGGCCTGTAGCAGCCGTCCCGGCCGGTCACGATCAGCCCCGGTAAAAGCTCCTTTTCGGTGACCAAAAAGCTCACTCTCCAGGAGATCTTCAGCCAGGGCCGCACAGTCCACCTTTATGAGCGGCATCGAGCTGCGGCTGCTCTCCTCGTGCAGGGCCTCGGCGGCCAGTTCTTTGCCGGTCCCCGATTCCCCGGTGATGAGCACGGTGGTTTCCACCTTGCCGACGTTTTCAATGAGCCGGTAGATACGCTGCATCACCTCGCTGGCCCCGACAAAGCCATGAAAATGGTTCCGACCCTGCAGCGTATCCTGGTCCCTGTTAACCGTAATATCACGGGCAACGAGTACGGCACCTTTAAGTGTGTTGTCACCCGTCTCCAGCGGAGCCCCATTGAGCAGCAGCATCTTCACCGAGCCATCGGGCTTAACACACTCCACCAGATGCTCGCGGATGATCTCGCCCGTGTCAACCACTTTCCTGGCGTCCTTGAGAAATGCTTCACCCATTTCACCGGGTATCTTGTCAACCCGATCGGCGAGATCCACGTTGAAGGCTTCCAGCCATTGCTGGGCGGCCTGGTTCAGTTTGATAATGTTGAGATCGTGGTCAACGGCAATGATGGCGTCCCTGACCGAGCTGAAAATCGCCTCGAGATAATATTGGTAGCGCTCATTTTTCCTGATCAGTTCTTGCTTCTCGCGCTCCAGTTCCCGATATTTCAGCGCCTGGGCAACAATTTTCAGAAGCTTTTCCTTGTTCACCGGCTTGGAAAGGTAATCAAAGGCGCCGTAGCGCACAGCTTCCGAGGCTGAATCAAGGTTGGGGAAGCCAGTGATCATTACCACCGGGCAGGTAATACCGGTTTCCCGGATGTGGCGCAAAAGATCAGTACCCTTGTCGCCCTCCAGAACGATGTCACTGATGATCAGATCGAAGGAATGGTTATTTATCAGCTCGAGGGCCTCCTCCAAGGTGGCCGCCACCTTGACATTAGCATAGCCCTCACGCCGCAGAAACATCTCGAAAGTGAGGCGCAGGCTTTCCTCGTCATCGACGATCAGGATCGAATTATCATGCATCTGCTTTACTCCCCGAATTGCCGGATGCGTGAATATCAATGACGACATCGGTATATTTGTTGAGAACAGAATCTACGCTTAGGGTACCTCCGTGGTTCTGGATAATACCGAAACTGATGCTCATACCGAGGCCAGTTCCCTGACCTTTAGGCTTACTGGTGAAAAACGGTTCGAATAATTTATCGAGAATCCCCTGGGGGATGCCGGTTCCCAGGTCTCGGATCACCGTTCGAATTTTATCCACGCCTTCCTCTTCAATCTTCTCGCAGGAGATAATGATTTTCTTGTCTGGTGAGGAATTTGGATAGCGTTCGTTAAGTGCGTAGCGGCTGTTGTTGATGGCATTGAAAACAACCTGCTGGAGCTGCATGAAATTGCCGACCACCAAGCAGGCCTCACAAGAGAATTGCTGCTCAACCCGAATCCCTTCCTTACGGAGTTGATGATCGACAAGCGACAGACACTCGGTCACCACTTCCCTGACATCGACCTCACTGAGTTCATTTTCGTTCTCCCGGGCAAAAGAGAGAAGACTGTCGATGATATTGGCGATTCTCTCGCCCTCGTTGACGATTCTGCTGCACAGTTCGGCCTGTGGAGAGTCATCTTTTGCGTCATCGAGAAGCAGTTGAGCGAAATTTATGATTCCGTTGATGGGGTTATTAACCTCGTGGGCGACTCCGGCGGCCAGTTCACCAATTGCAGCAAGCTGAGCAGTTCTGATCGACTCGACCTTGAGTGATTCTTCACGGCTGAGTTTTCTGGCCTGCAACATTACCGAGTCGCTTTCATCGCCTGATGAAGCCAGTGGAGTAATGACCAGGTGATACTCCCCGCCCAGTCCCGGCAAGCGGGTATCTTCACTTTTTGCCTGGCGGGTGAGTAAAAACTCCTCCAACGGGCATTTGATATGCGGCCAGCGTCCACCATGGATAATCTGGCAGATGCCCCTGCCTATTATTTCCTTCCGCGTCTTACCAGCCGCGTTCAGGGCGGCCTGATTGGCCTCCGTGATAATCCCTTCAGACGTAGTCAGCAGTACAGGATCGGGTATCTGCTGCAGGAACTCGGTTCGAGTCTGATGGTTTCTATTTCTACCTGACGCCACCCATTCCTCCTCTGTAAAACGCTTTCCACCATCCAGCTTTCCTGCCGGATTAAAATATTCGAATCAATGCCGAGTCGAGATAATTTTCCTTTTGTCGCGGTGCGAAGAATTATATCAGATCCTTTTGAAAGATATTCCCAAGATACCATCCTGAGCGCGACTAAAAATTACAGGAAAAGGTCCGTTTCGGATGAGCACACATCATACTACTATTCCCGCGCACACATGTAAAATAGAACGATATGGTGATTGCAAGGTTAAATATTTAAGCGTATAATGAAATATGGATAAAAACCAGCATTGAAATGATCGAAGTCGGTACCACCTAAAACTATGGAATTAAACAGAAAAAATAGAATAAAAAACCCTGATATCGGCTACATCACCATCGACAGTGAGGGGTGTATCTGCTCCTGCAACGATCTGGCCGCCACCCTGCTTGGCTCAGAAAGCTCGCAGCTGCTCAACACCAGACTTGTTGATGTTATCGCTTCAGACAACCGCTTCGCTCCACTGGCAAAACGGCTCAAGGAGCCCGAAAAAACGTTGCAGAATGAACAGTTCGACCTGCCCTGCTTCCACCAAGGCAGGACGGATGCCCTGACTATTCGCATTGTCAGGTTTGTGGGTCCGGAAGGAGATTACCGTGGCGGCTATATTGGCTTGATCGACCGATCTGCCGTGTTCACCGCCCGGGCCCTGGCGCTCAACTCGATTGCCGAGGGTGTGTTCACCGTCGACGATAAAATGAAGATCACCTCGTTCAACGAGGCTGCTGAAAAAATGACCGGCTGGCGCCAGGAAGAGGTGCTGGGTAAACCCTGCAAGTTGGTGTTCCGCTCCAACATCTGCGGCAACTCCTGCGCATTATCCACCGCCACGATTAACAACTGCAATATCCTGGTCGACAAGGACGTCTACATGAACAGGAAGGACGGGTCTTCTTTCCCGGTCAGAATCAGCGCCACACCTTTGATCAACGAGGACAACCAGATCGTTGGCGGGGTTGAGACCTTTAGCGATATTAGCGAAACGGTGCAGAGCGACCTGATTATCAACGCCGTGGCCGACGGCGTCGTCACCTTCGACGACGAGGGTATCATTACTTCTTTCAATACCGGTGCCCAGGAGATCACCGGCTGGACTGAAGAAGAGGTGGTGGGCCGACCCTGTGACGAGATGTTCTTTGGTGCCGACAGCGTGGTGCCCTGTCCGATCATGGAGAAAAACCGGGATGGAGAACCGTGCACGGTCATAGACCAGGATGGCTATGTGGTAGATAAAGACGGTTTCAATATCCCCATATCGGTCTCCATAACCCCGATGCTTAATGCTGAGCGGGAACCAATCGGTTGTGTCCAGACCTTCAGAGACAATACCCAGGCGCTGCAGAATAAGATGATTCTCGATTCCGTCGCCGACGGGGTGTTCACCGTCGACAGGAACTGGAGAATCACCTCTTTCAACCTGGCTGCTGAAATCATCACCGGCTGGGAAAGAGAAGATGCCGTCGGCAGCTTCTGCAGCGATGTGTTTCATAGCTCGATCTGCGGCAAAAATTGCGCCATTGCCGAAGCGCTCTATACAGGCGGGTCGGTCACCAATCGGTCAATCACCATCGAGGATATTGACGGTAAAAGAAAGCCGATCAGCATCAGTGCGGCGCCGCTGCTCGATGTTGTCGGCAACGTCATTGGCGGGGTCGAAACTTTCCGTGACCTGACCGTTGAAGAGACGCTGCGCAAACAGTTGATGCACCGTTTCACCTTCGATGAAATAATCAGCAAGAGCCCGGCCATGCAGCGCTATTTCGATATTCTGCCGGATATCGCCATCAGCGACTCGACTGTGCTAATCCTCGGGGAGAGCGGTACCGGCAAAGGGATCATGGCCGAGGCGGTGGTCAACTCCTCATCACGTCGTGACAAGCCCTTTATCTCCGTCAATTGTGGCGCCATTCCAGAAACACTGCTGGAATCCGAGCTTTTCGGGTACCGCTCAGGGGCCTTCACCGATGCCAGAAAAGACCGGGAAGGCCGGTTCAGCGCCGCCAACGGAGGCACTATTTTTCTCGATGAGATTGGTGATATCCCACACAATCTGCAGGTCAAGCTGCTCAAGGTACTTGAAGAGCATGTCTACGAACCACTGGGGTCAAACGAGTCGATAAAGGTTGATATCCGGGTCATTGCCGCCACTAACCGAGATCTCAAAGCCCTGGTCGAAGAAGGCGCCTTCCGCGATGACCTTTACTACCGGCTCAATGTGGCCAATATCATGC
>JABDQA010000148.1 GCA_013042475.1 Desulfofustis sp. | reverse complement strand
AAGAACATGTCGCCCGGGCACGGAAAAAAGTTGCTGGCTGGACCCTGAAAGACAGCGAGACAATCCTCTCAGACGCCATCGAGGATTTCAACTCGATCGCTACCGATTCTGACACCTACCCCAAAGCTGGACTGGTCGGAGAAATTTACGTCAAGTACAATCCTTTCAGTAATTCCAACATTGTCGAAAGGTTGACGAATAGAGGTATCGAGGTGGTGATTCCACCGCTGCTTGCCTTTTTCACCCAGAATTTTGTCAATATCGATTTCAACCATCGCAACAATGTGAGAAAGACCCGGTTTACCGAGAGAAAAATTCAGGATCTGCTGCACAGTACTGTAGTCAGCAGAATCAAACAGGTTAATTCCCTGATGGGTAAATTTAAACAGCACCTCGAACCAGTCAGCACGCCCGAAAGCCTCGCAGGACACGCCAGAAAGGTAATCAGTCTGGTGAACCAGGCCGGGGAAGGATGGTTGCTTCCAGGAGAGATCATCGCCATGGCTGAATCGGGCATTCACAATATCATCAGTCTGCAGCCCTTTGGCTGCATTGCTAATCATGTCGTCGCCAAAGGAATCAGCTCCAAGCTTTCCCGGCTCTATCCAGACCTCAATTTTCTGAACCTCGACATGGACGCAGGCAACAGTGATGTCAACCTGCAAAACCGTCTTGATTTCTTTATCCACTCAGCCAAATCAAATGCACATCATATAACGCCGTCTTGACCTGGGCTATAAATATAGTCCTTTGATGAATTTCACCATCGGAAATAGTCTAAAAGCTTCTTACCGTAATGATTTCTCGATGTCGTACTCGTCCTTGCGTTGCAAAATCCGGTCATTATTCTATGAGAGATTAAAACGATTACTGGAAAAAGCAGGGCGTGAATAGAATGAAATGATTGCCCTTTTTGCTCTCTCTGATCAGTAGAAAATTGCCATGGTAAAAAGTGATCTGACCGTGATTGGCGCAGGTATCGTTGGCGTTGCAACTGCCCTGCAGCTCACCCAGAGATTCCCCCACCTTTCAGTAACCCTTGTCGACAAGGAACCCAGGCCTGCCCGCCATCAGACCGGTCATAATTCAGGCGTCGTTCATGCAGGGGTCTATTATAAACCGGGTAGTCTTAAAGCCGATTTCTGCAAGCGCGGCGCAGAACTCACTAAAAATCTCTGCCGGCGACACAAAATACCCTACCTTCAATGCGGCAAGCTGCTGGTAGCCACCGATGATCTCGAGTATCAGCGAATGATCGCTCTCGAGCAGCGCTGTGGTGAAAATCGTATTGAAGTCGAGCGGCTCAGTGAAGCAGACCTGCGCACCCTGGAACCCCATATCGTTGGGGTCGGAGCTCTGCTGGTGAAAAGTACCGCAATCACCGACTTCACTGTCATCACCGAAACCCTGTTGAAGTCGTTTGAAAAAAGCAACGGGACAGCCCTGATGGGAGCTGAGGTGATCAGCATTGAAGAAGACCGGAAAAGTGTCAGGATAAAAACTGCCAGCACCATCGTAGAATCATCTTATTTGATCCTGTGTGGCGGTCTCATGGCTGACAGGTTGGCCAAAATGATGGCCATTGATCTCGATTTTCGGATTATCCCTTTTCGAGGTGAATATTACCAGCTTTCCCCGCAATTCAACAATATCGTCAGTCACCTTATCTATCCCATACCCGACCCGGATTTGCCGTTTCTCGGAGTGCATCTCACTATGATGGTCGACGGGACAGTTACCGTCGGTCCGAATGCTGTTTTAGGTTGGAAAAGGGAGGGCTACGGCAAGCTCAACTTCAGCCTCAGGGATGTGTCTGAGATGGCAGCCTTCCCAGGCTTCTGGAAAGTGCTGAAGGCCAATCTATCCACCGGTTTCGAAGAATTTCTCGATTCCCTTTATAAGCCGGGCTACCTCAAACGAGTACGAAAGTACTGCCCTCAGCTTAAGCTGTCTGATCTCACTCCCTACCCTGCCGGTATCCGTGCCCAGGCGGTTATGTCAGACGGCGAGTTGGTCCATGATTTTCTATTTTCTGAAACAGAGCGTTCATTACACGTCTGCAACGCCCCGTCTCCAGCGGCGACTTCAGCGCTTCCAATAGGTGCCTACCTGTGTGATAAAGCAGCGGTAAAGTTCAGGCTCTGAGCCTTTTAATTACCACTCTTTCCAAGGATCATTCGGCAATAATTGGCAGACCAGCGCGTTGCCAGCCCTTAAAACCGTCTCTCAACACTTTCGCATTAACAAATCCCAGATTTTTATAATGCTCTGCCTGACCGGCAGCTGATCCTCCACCCGGTCATGCTCAGTAGAAAATCAGTTCGGTGTCTTTGGAAAGCGTTGACCAAATCGATTGAAATTTACTCAGGGATAACGCGCCTTCGAGATGAAGTCGGTGAAATTTGTCATCGCGTTCGTAGGCACATACCAAAACAGAGGAGCTGTTATTGATATTGGTGAAAGCATCCCTGGCGTCTATTAAATCTACCTTCGACATCGTCTACCTCCTATTCTTTATTCATCTGGTTGAGTTTAAACTACGCGATTACACAGCACGCTTAGCGTAATGTTCGGGCTCTGCCCTTCTCATATCAAATCGCTGTCTCTAAAAACTTTGCAGCGAGAAGAAACATTTTTCTACACCTTCGGTCGACAGTGATTACCCTGTAACAATTCCGGGAACACAGCATCTGTGAACTACTATAATTCTAAAAAAATATTTTATATGGAGCAGGCCAATGGAAGATCTGGAACAGAAAATTCTCGATATCATTCACAAGCCTCAACTCGCCGCGCTGGCCACGGTCACCGAGCAGAACAATCCCTGGGTTCGCTATGTGGTCACCGTCGGCGATGGTGATTTCAATGTGCGCTGCGCCACCTTTGTCACATCTCGCAAAGTGGCACAAATTAAAAACAATCCCAACGTCCACATTACCCTCGGAGTCACCGATTTCATGGACATGCATCCCTATGTTCAGGTGCAGGGCCAGGCGCAAGTGACCACTGACCACGATGAACGTCATAATTTCTGGAATGACCTGCTGGCCCCGATCTTCAAGGGACCCGATGACCCAAATTATTGCGTTCTGCTGGTGAAACCATACAGGATCGAATACATCACACCGGGTGTCTTCGAACCCGAAGTGTGGGTCAGGTGAGACGTTAAAATTCCGGCGTCTCGCTGTTGACAAGAAGTGCCCACGAATCTTCGGAATTGGATGCGTGTCAGAGTTTAAGAAGAAACCGGTTTACGCCCACCCCATATGCTCACCACATTCTGCTCCAGCTGCGAAACGCTATTTAAAACTGATCACCAGCATACTCATCGATGAAACAGTACTACAGGGTACTTACTATCGCGGGTTCCGACTCGGGCGGGGGCGCCGGCATCCAGGCAGATCTCAAAACTATTTCCGCCTGCGGCTGTTTTGGTACCAGTGCCATAACGGCGATCACTGCCCAAAACACTCTCGGGGTCACCGCCATTCATGCGATTCCAGTCATCACCCTCGAAGCGCAGATAAGGGCGGTGCTCGATGACATTGGTACTGATGCGGTGAAGCTAGGCATGCTGCACTCGGTCGAGGTTATCGAATGCGTTGCCCGTCTGCTGGCTGAATACAAGATCAGCAACATTGTTCTTGACCCTGTAATGGTCGCCACCAGTGGGGACAAGCTGATTCAGGATGAGGCTATCAGTGCTTTGCAGGAATTGCTGTTTCCCCTGACTCGCCTGATCACCCCGAACATTCCTGAAGCGGAAATCATCAGCGGGCAAAAGATATCAAATAAAGATCAGCTTGGTGAGACAGCCGAACAACTGGCTCGACGGTTCAACCTTTCTGTAATGGCCAAAGGCGGCCATCTTGAGCACGATTCGCTGACCGATTTTCTGTATGACTTGGAGATGTCCCGCCTTCACCGCTTTACCCAACAGAAGGTGGTAACAAAAAACACCCACGGTACTGGCTGCACACTTTCGTCGGCGCTTGCCTCATATCTGGCCCGGGGATTATCCCTGGCCGATGCCTCCGACCGGGCGATTGACTACATCAGTTCATCGCTTAAAGCCGGTGCACGCTACCAGTTGGGCAAGGGTCACGGACCCGTCCACCACTTTCATAAATTCTGGTACTGATCAGACCCAATCCAAAATCTACCACTCCGATTGTTTCGATTTCATCGTCCATAATCTGGATGCCCGCATCTCTCATCATACGGACAGGACGATGTTGAGCTTCTCCCTGTTCTGATGTTGAAATCATCTCAATTGACATTGATTTTTTACTCAATAGAG
>JABDQA010000146.1 GCA_013042475.1 Desulfofustis sp. | reverse complement strand
GAGCTAACCCGGCCTCACTGTGAACAGAGACGATGATTCTACTTATCGAACAAGTGCTCAACGGTCTGCAGCTAGGAATTACCCTGTTTCTGATGTCTGCCGGCTTGACGCTGGTGTTCGGGATCATGCAGGTAATTAATCTGGCCCACGGGTCTTTTTATATGATTGGGGCATACGTGGGGGCGACCGTTGCTGCCGTCACCGGATCTTTCCTGCTTGCCGTGCTCGCCGCACTCGGAGCCGCCGGTCTGGCCGGAATGGCGGTTGAGCTCGTGGTCTTGAGGCAACTCTACAAGCGGGACCACCTCGATCAGGTGCTGGCCACTTTCGGGCTCATCTTTTTCTTCAACGAAATGACCCGAATCCTCTGGGGCAAGCAGCCGCTGTTCATGGATATACCGTTCTGGCTCAAAGGCAATATCGAACTACTTCCGGGGCTGGTCTATCCGGTCTATCGTCTGGCCGTTATCGTGGTCGGCATCGTGGTGGCCCTGCTACTCTGGTATCTGTTCTCCCGAACCCGGCTGGGTATGCAGATCAGGGCCGGAGCATCAAATCGAGAAATGATAGCGGCGCTTGGCGTCAATATCAAGTTGCTCTATACACTGGTATTCGGCCTCGGAACGCTGCTTGCCGGCCTTGCCGGGGTGATGGCGGGACCAATCTTCGCAGTTGAATCGGGAATGGGGGAATCGATCCTGATTCTCACCTTCGTGGTAATAGTTATCGGGGGCATCGGTTCGGTGCGCGGCGCAGTGATAGGCGCCTTGCTGGTAGGTTTGGTCGACACCCTCGGTCGCGCTTTCCTGCCGACCTTGTTCAGAGCTTTTTTCTCTTCAGCCACAGCCGACAGCGTCGGCGCCTCGCTGGCATCGATGTCAATCTATATTCTTATGGCTGCGGTACTCATCTGGAAGCCGCGAGGCTTGTTTCCCTCTTACCAATGACGTGCTGATGACCAGTGATGTTCGTAAAACTATGCTCATAGCCGGGGGGGGATTGTGTTTCTGCCTGCTGCCGTGGGCCGCAATCCTGTTCGGGGAGCAATATCTGATCTCGCTTTTCACCAGAATTTTGATCTATGCACTGGCAGCAGTGAGCCTTGATCTGTTGATCGGTTACGGAGGACTCATCAGTCTCGGTCACGCTGCTTTTGTCGGGATAGGCGGTTATGTCACCGCCATCTTCTTTCATCACAGTTTTGAAGATGAACTTATTGCCGGGATCTTACCCGGCAGCGAAAATGCCCTGCTGGTCTGGCCTATGGCGGTTCTTGCTGCGGCCGGTTTGGCCTTGTTGATTGGCAGCCTGAGTCTGCGTACCAGCGGTATGCACTTTATTATGATCACCCTAGCCTTTGCCCAGATGCTCTATTATTTCGCTGTTGGTCTGGAAAAGTACGGCGGCGACGACGGATTGTCTCTTTATTCGAGAAACCAGCTGGCGGGGATGGATCTTGGCAGTGATATGCAGTTCTATTTTGTCTGCCTCTTCTTTCTTGCACTGTTTCTATTCCTAGCCGACCGGCTGGTTAAATCTCGTTTCGGCCTGGTCCTGCGTGGTGCGTCCAGTAGCCGCAGAAGGATTAACGCCCTGGGCATCCCCGCAAGAAACTACAAGCTGATATGTTTCGTTATTGGCGGAGCGGGGGCGGGACTGGCCGGTGCCTTGCTCGTCAACCAGACCGAGTATGTCAGTCCCGGGCTGCTGCACTGGACCATGTCGGGGGAACTGATGGTCATGGTTCTGCTGGGGGGTCTTGGCTCGCTTTTTGGACCGGTTCTTGGGGCTGCTGTCTACCTGCTGCTTGAGGAGACGCTGGCCATGTATACCGAGCACTGGATGGTTTACCTCGGGCCCATACTGATCATTGTTGTTCTCTTTGCTAAACGTGGTCTGTTTGGTCTCTTGACGCTCAGGGAGTAAGTGTGGCGGATTACATTCTGCAGGTGAAAAATCTGTGTAAATCGTTTGGGGCCGTTGAGGCAAGCAGAGACCTGTGTCTCAACGTCGAAAGAGGGCATATCCATGCCCTGATCGGCCCCAACGGGGCCGGTAAGACTACCGTGCTCAACCTGCTCAGCGGGGAATTGAAACCAGATTCTGGAACGATACTTCTCAATGGTGATAAGCTCGACGGATTGCCTGCCCACAAAAGGGCGCTGGCCGGGCTTGGAAGGTCTTTTCAGATTACCTCGATCTTTGAAAATCTCAGCGTATCAGAGAATATGGCGCTGGCGATACTAGCCGGCGAGGGGCATAATTACCGTTTCTGGAGAAACAGCATGAAGGCCGAGGCCGTGCAGAAGAGCCTGGCCGATGCCCTGGCGCGGGTTGATCTGATCGCCAGTTCCTCACAGTTGGCGGCCAATTTGTCCCACGGGGAAAAGCGCCAACTGGAGGTGGGAATGGCGCTGGTAGGTGGGCCACAGCTGCTGATGCTTGACGAGCCCATGGCCGGCCAGGGGGCGGGCGGCACGGTGGAACTGAAGAGGTTGATTCGCAGCCTCAAGGGACAAACGACAATTCTTCTGGTTGAGCACGATATGGACGTGGTGTTTTCCCTCGCAGATCAGATAAGTGTAATCGTGTATGGGTACTGTATCGCCAGCGGCAGCCCCGAACAGATCCGTCGGCACCCTGATGTGCAACACGCCTATCTTGGTGAGCAGTGATGCTTCAGGTCCAAGATATTACCGCCTTTTATGGCTCAAGTCAGGCCCTTTTCGGTGTTTCGCTTGCGGTGCGCCGTAACGAGGTGGTGACCCTTCTGGGGAGAAACGGCATGGGAAAGAGCACCACCGTCAACGCGATCATGGGTCTGGTCGAAACCCGTGGGGGGAGTGTCGAATTTGATGGCAGCATAGTGAGCCGGAAGCCAAGCTATGAAATCGCCCGAGCGGGAATAGGGCTGGTTCCGGAGGGAAGGCAGATTTTTCCCAATCTCACAGTAAAGGAAAACATTGTCGCCACCGCTGCCAATCACCGCAATCATCCCGATCCTTATTGTCTGAACGATATTTTGGTGATCTTTCCGCGTCTGGAAGAAAGGCTCAATCATTTCGGCAATCAGCTATCAGGAGGCGAGCAGCAAATGCTGGCAGTGGGCCGGGCACTGATGATAAATCCTGCCCTGCTGATCCTCGACGAGGCCACCGAAGGACTTGCGCCGCTCATCAGAGAGGAAATATGGCGCGGACTATCCATCTTGAAGGAAAAAGGTCTGGCGATTCTGGTGATAGATAAACATCTGGATTCACTTTTCACCATCGCCGATAATCACTATGTCATGGAAAAAGGCAGGATAGTCTGGACCGGTACAACTTCCGCCTTGAAAAACGATACGGAAATTAAATCTCGCTATCTCGGGGTTTAAAAAATTGCTGATGCGGCAATTGAAACCAGGGTTTTCGTTATCATGACCAATCAGGCCAAGGCCTACATATTCGCTCTCGTCTCGGTTCTGCTCTGGTCCACCGTTGCCTCGGCGTTTAAAATCAGTCTGCGTTACCTCACCCCGGTTGAACTGCTCTTCTATGCTGCCTGTTTTTCCTGCTGCGTCCTCTTTGGTGCTCTCGTTCTGCAGAAGAAACTGACCCTGCTTGGCACAATCAACGGGGAGGTCTGGAAAACTTCGTTGCTGTTTGGGGTTCTCTCTCCCTTTCTCTATTACCTCATACTTCTCAAAGCATATGATCTACTACCTGCCCAGCAGGCTCAACCACTCAACTATACCTGGGCCATCACCCTGTCGCTGCTATCCGCTCCTCTGCTGGGACATCGGTTAAAAATACTTGAGATTGCCGCCGTGCTGGTCAGTTATCTGGGGGTTTGGGTGATCTCCACCCAGGGTAATGTCTTCTCCCTGAAATTCGAAAATCCTCTTGGCGTTATCCTGGCTTTGGGCTCGACGGTGATCTGGGCGCTTTACTGGATTGCCAACACCAGGGACAGACGCGACCCTGTGATGGGGCTGTTCCTGAATTTTCTCTGCTCATTGCCTTTCATTGGGCTTTATCTCCTGGTAACCGAGGGTTTTAGAAAAGTAGAGTGGGTTGGTCTGTTCGGTGCGGCTTATGTGGGAACATTCGAGATGGGAATCGCTTTCATTACCTGGCTGATGGCCATGAAACTGACGGACTCGACTGCCAAAATTGCCAATCTCATCTTCATTTCCCCTTTTTTATCACTTGTGCTGATACATTTCATCGTAGGCGAAAAAATCATGCTTTCCTCAGTGGTAGGTCTCATATTTATCGTAGCCGGCCTTCTCATTCAAGCCGCGGCAGGCAAACAGAATCAGACCAAGAGCTGAAGAGCAGCAGCTAAGAGCTCACCTAGCGAGCTTGCCTGTTCGAGGTTGAAACGGGTGTTGAAACAGGGAGGAACAATTACGGTGATTGAAGGTGATCACGGATCCTTTTTCTGTCATCCTCTTTCAGACAACATCGCCGCTGCGGTCGATTGCTTCGTAAGGCTGCAGAGCCAGAAGGGCGATGACGCTCTAGTCGGAAGGAGATTGTATCCACTGTTGTCGTGATGCGGTTTTGACCAGGTGGAAGTGAGTCCCCGTAACGTCTATGCCGCTACTTTAAGACCGGATGTGGTGAGTCGTTTTTCAAAAAAAACCTTTATCGCCATAGTCGCTGGAATCAGAGACGAGGCTATCACCAGTGGCTGCAATTCAAAGGAAAAGCGGCAGAAGGCAATGGCCGACTTCAATCGTACGGTTGGCCAAAAGGAAACCTTCTGCTACACTTTTTTTAAGGCAGTCGGGAGAAAATGGATGACTGGCTGATAATTTCAAGGTTATGTGGGCAGAGCCTCACAAGTTCAATACCGCTGAGGGTCGGAGCGAACGATGCAGGAATTATCTAAATCACAGAAGGCCCGAAGGGCGATTGCCAGTTTCAAAACTCTTGTGGATGCACTCATTCTGACGGGATCCTACCATCCATCGGGAACTGCCGGGATCAAGCTCGAGAATGCCATGCGGCAGTTCAACCCAGAGATCTATGGCACCATGGGCGACGACAGAATCGTCGAACTCAAAGGTTTGGAATATGTAATTGACCGCTTGCCCCGGGGAATCGAGTCGAGTACCAAAATTGTTCTGACCGCCCGAGAGGAACTCGAATCAACCTCTTTCGAAGAGATTCTCCCTTTGAAGCGAAGAAGGAGATCCTATCTGGTATCCGACAAAGAGATGTGTTTTGTCGTCACCAGGGGAACCTCTGAAATTTATGATATAATCGCTCATCTCACCTTTTTGAACATCGAGGCCCAAAAAATAAGCCGTCAGGTGAAAAGCCCACAGGGGCTTGCCAAGGAGTGGCAGCTGCTTGAACAAACGGTTCAGATCGGTGATCTATTGCAGGGCGAGGAACTCGACGCCTCACTATGGAATCTATCAATCATTCTCGGTCGGACTTACAAAGACACCAGAAAAACCTTCGAATATCTCGAACAGAACAGCAAAGAAGGATATAACAGCGGTCTGTTGCGCATAGTCCAGGCGCTTGGTCAACGCGTGATTGACGAAACCGAAGGAGTCGAGGAGGTATTGCATATATCATTTACCCCTTCGCTGCAGGAGGTACTCGGCCATCATCAGTATGCAGCAGCCTGGGCAGAATCGCTGGTGGCGAGAATGATCGAACGTGGTCTCCAGCATCGTCCGATCCATATCATCAGCGCCAATCTACATGCCATAAGAAACATCCTCTACGGCCGCGGCGCCTTGGAAAAGGCAGGCCTGGGGGTACCCGATGATCTCTATGACATGATTCACCTGATACGAGATCAGGAAATCGACGTGGGCGGCTATGCGGCAGCTCATGGATTTATTGAACACCCAGACAGTTCCGGTTCGAGTATCGATGTCCAGATCATCGATACGACGGGTATCAACGCCTCGTGTTATCATCCCTCACTGCAACTCGATCTCGATCTGATTGGTCAGCAGGAATCGGTCATTGTGGTAATAGATTATGCTTTTGGAACACAGGCATATGAGATCATGGATGAGCTCTTGAGCCCGACCAGCGTTGCCGACACTCAAATAGCATTGCAAATTGAGTCCGTATCGATCATCGGAAAAGCGGGTATTCTGCCTGGCAGTAAAGGCGACATTATGCTGGCCACCGCCCATGTCGTAGAGGGCACACCCCATAACTATATCGTCAACAACGATTTATCTCCCGCCGATTTCGGCAGCCTGCTCAAGGTTTTTAGCGGTCCTATGCTGACTGTGCTGGGCACTTCCCTGCAAAATCGCGATGTGCTCGAGAGATTTCACAATTCATCCTGGAAGGCCGTCGGGCTCGAGATGGAAGGCGCCCATTACCAGAGGGCGATCAGTGCGGCGATAATCCAGGAGCACATACCCAAGAATTTGAAAGTCCGTTATGCCTATTACGCTTCTGACAATCCGTTGATCAGCGGCCAGACCCTTGCCTCCGGTCCCATGGGGGCAGAAGGTGTGGTCCCCACCTACCTTATTGCAAAGGTTATCCTTGAGAAAATTTTGGCGGAAAATGGAAACGGGTAAAGGTAATCAGCGAGCCGATTCGATATTTTATGCCTCGCCGCTCATATTTCTGGCGGCGTGCGGTCTGTTGGTCCTTATCATTGGTGTGTTCGCAGTAAATAATTACCAACGGGAGAAGAGATTAAATGAACTCGTTTTGAAACAGGAAGCCACGGCGATATTGAATCTGGTCGCCGCCGGATCCCGTCGCGAACTGCGGAGGGGATTCATGAGGGGGGAGCTGGACGAGGAGAATTGGATCGACTTCTTTTTTCAAACCATAGAGAACAGTGCCGAACATCCCGGGCTGCTCGGCCTCTATCTGGTTGATCAGAATGGTGCAGTACGGACACACTCAGATACTCAGCAGATCGGGGGCCGGGTGGATGAGCAGACTCTTCTGCTGCTCCGGGATCAAAAAGAAACCAGGCAGCGAACAATCAGCGCCATAGTGAAGCAACCGGGAAACAGTGAACCGGTTTTTCTTATGGCAATGACTTTTCTGCCGGCGGCAGCGATGGACGGCCCTCTGCCTCTCAACCGCGGGCGCATGGAGAGAGGGCGGCATGAGTCATCCGGACTGCCGGAGCACCTTGAGAGAATGCGTGCCGTTGCAGCAGCTCCCTTGACGCTGGTGGTGGAACTCAGTCTTGACGGGTATCAGCAGGCCATTAAAAAACAAATTCTTCAGATTGCTATTCTCTCTCTGGTTCTCCTGCTGGTGGGAGGAGGAGGCCTGCTTTCTCTGGCTCTGATTCAGAACTACAAGGGCTCTCAGAAACGTCTAAAAAGTATTCATTCATTCACCGATACTCTGGTCGCCTCACTTCCGCTCGGCCTCATTGCCACCACAGAGGAGGGACGAATCAGAACCTGCAATCCGAGTGCTGCTCAGATGCTCAATCTTGAAGCGGATGCGTGCCTTGGATTGGAACTCACTGAAGTACTCGATCCTAAAGTCTTGGAAGATTTAAAACTCCACCAGCAAGAGGAAATTCATCGTTGGGAGATGGAAACCAGTATAAATACCGGCATGGAGAGAAGCCTGTTCTTCACCAGGGTAAAAATCGACAACGAAGATGAGCGGGCTGGCGGCCTGATGCTCCTTGTTCAGGATTTGAGCCTTATCCGGCAATTGGAAAATCAGCTGCAAAGAGCAGAACAGGAGGCGATAGTGGGCCGCATGGCAGCGGGGGTGGCCCATGAGCTTCGTAATCCTCTGAGCTCAGTCAAGGGGCTGACCCTGCTGCTAAAATCGAGATTTAAAGATGACCTATCCACCCAACAGACTGCCGATTTGATGGTTGAGCAGGTAGAGCGCCTCGACCGCTCGATCTCGGAACTTCTGGACTATGCCAGGCCCGGTCTGACAACGAAAACGACATTGCAGGTTGATGAACTGCTTGCTAAAGCGGTGATGCTGGTGCGTACTGATACCGAAACCCAGCATATCACCGTTGAAGAAAACTTTGGTTGCGGCGCGGCAACGATGGAAGGCGACAAGGATAAACTGACTCAGGTGTTTCTGAACCTGTTTTTAAACGGTATACAGGCCATGGAGGAGGGGGGCAGACTGATTGTTTCCACCTTCTGCAGCGAAAATGAAATAATTGTCGAAATTGGCGACAGTGGTCGTGGTATTCCTCCTGACCTCGTGGAAAAAGTTTTCGAACCCTATTTCACGACCAAGCAGGATGGCACCGGGTTGGGGCTGGCCATGTCAACCAAGATTATTCATGATCACAGCGGACGTATGACGTTGGAAAGCCACGAAAACCAAGGAACCACAGTAACCGTGAGACTGCCAGTTCACTGATGTTTGGGGTCGGTTTTGTTGTCAATGCTCACCTGCTCGTCAAAGGCGAAATTCTGGTCTTTGGAGCTGAAAATTGAGTGCAGTTTGCGCCAGAGAAAGCGTATCGCTCTCCAGAGTCTTGGGATAAGCCATATTGCCAATACGATGAAAAGTAAAAAGAAGATCAAAAACAGCAGCGGATAATGCAATGCGGTGAACAGGCCGCCAATTACCAGGAAATCCTCAAAGAGCGAAGCAGCCCAGTTGCTGAAAGGTTCCGGAGAGGTATTGATCATTACCCGTGAACCAGCCTTGACCAGATGGCTTGTGGCGGATATTGTTCCCCCGAGAATTCCAGCAGCGACTACCAGTGCGGGCGAAACGTCGCCGACGACTGAGGCGGCGAGAATGACGCCCGCCGGTATCCTTATAAAAGTGTGGATGGTATCCCAGCCGGTATCGACTCCGGGTGTTTTATCGGCAAAAAATTCCACCAGATACATCAACCCTGCACACCCGATCACCAGTGGCGACTGCAGCACCAGGAGCTGAGTCGGGAGATCGACATTGCCGGTAGCTCCCAGCATGCCCAATACTGCAATGGTGGCGTAGAGATTGATCCCACTGGCCCAGGCTGCTCCCATGGTCAGGGCAATAGTTGAGATTACCTGCTGATAGGCGTCCATTGGTACCCTTCAATAAAGGTAAAAAATAATGTCGGCTGGGTCATGCCATTCCGTGATTTTTAGGTTCTTCGTTTGCCAAGTGGTTGTTGAGAAACTCGCAATCGGCCGGGGATAGGTCAAATTGGAGCTCAACTTTCTGGAGCAGCTCGAGGCGGCTTTTCTCAGGGTGGGAGGCCACCAGTTCCGCGAAATAGTGTACCGCCTTTTTTAACTTATCCTTACCAAGCGGGCCGTGCTCGGGCATCGCTAATTCTCCTTTGCTAACGGTTTCAGAACCAGACCAGCCAGAGGCGGCACCTTTGCCAGAACATGATATGGCGCTCGTGCAAAAGGTTCGTCCACTGCTCTGGAGCGAACATCATGACAAACACCGCTGCCGCCGAACTGGGCTTCATCCGAGCAGAATGTGAGCTCGTAATCCCCGAGTTTCGGGACGCCAATTTTGTAGTCCTCCAGGGTTTGGGGAGTAAAATTCAACAGGCAGACCAGATGATCGTAGGGATCCTTACTTGCCCTCAGAAAAGAAATAATCGAATTATCCTGGTCCTCAAGGTCAAGCCAGGAGAATCCTCGATGATCATAGTCGAGCTGCCACAAAGGGGGATGCTGCAGGTAAAAATGATTGAGCTGCCGCATGAATTCCAGACTCTGGTGATGGTACGGCCCCATTTCGAGCAAATGCCAGTCGAGGCTCGTTTTGCAATACCATTCAGAACGCTGACCAAATTCTCCGCCCATGAAGAGCAGTTTTTTTCCGGGATGCAGATAGAGATAGAGCAAGAGCAGCCGAAGATTGGCGAATTTCTGCCAGTCATCGCCAGGCATCTTATCAAGGAGCGAGCCTTTTCCGTGTACCACCTCATCGTGAGACAGCGGTAAAATGAAATTTTCCGACTGGGCATACATCATAGAAAAGGTCAGGGCATTGTGGTGATATTTTCGATAAAACGGGTCTTTGGAGAAATAACCTAGAATGTCGTTCATCCAGCCCATGTTCCATTTAAAGCCAAATCCCAAGCCCCCCTGATCGGCAGGTTTCGATACTCCGTAGAAACTGGTTGATTCCTCGGCAATCATGAGCGTTCCAGGATAACGATCATAGATCACCGAGTTCATATGCTTGATAAACTCGATGGCCTCGAGATTTTCTCTTCCGCCATAGCAATTCGGGATCCACTCTCCCTCCTGGCGCGCATAATCGAGATACAGCATGGAGGCAACCGCATCAACTCGCAGACCATCGATATGGTATTTATCGAGCCAGAAGAGGGCACTGGCAATCAGAAAATTGCTTACTTCCTGACGGCCGTAATTGTAAATGAGAGTGCCCCACTCTGGGTGTGCCCCGATACGGGGGTCTTCATGCTCATAAAGAGCGGTTCCATCAAAACGGGCAAGGCCGTGGACATCCTTCGGAAAATGGGCCGGAACCCAATCGAGAATGACGCCTATCCCGTTCTGATGACAAATATCGACAAAAAACATAAAATCATCGGGCACCCCGTATCTGCTCGTCACGCTGAAGAAGCCGGTAACCTGGTAGCCCCACGATTCATCCAGCGGATGCTCCATCACCGGCATCAGTTCGATGTGGGTAAAACCCATGTCTTTAACATAGGGCACTAATTGATCGGCAAGCTCCTTGAAAGTCAGAAAGCGCTCGTTGTTGTCTGGATCTCGTCGCCACGAACCGGGATGCACTTCGTAAATTGAAATCGGTTGATCGTAAGGCGGGGTAGCCAGCTTTTTTTCCTGCCACTGCTGATCATGCCACTCGTAGCGCTGAAGGTTCCTGATCATTGAGGCAGTCTGGGGGCGATTCTCAGCAAAAAACTGGAACGGATCTGATTTCTCCAGTATTTCCCCATCCGCTGTTCTTATCCTAAAACGGTACAATTCGTCCTCCACCAGCCCCGGAATGAAAAGCTCCCAGATTCCTGAACTGCCCAGAACACGCATTTGATGCACGCGGCTGTCCCACCCATTGAAATGTCCCACCACTGAGACGGACCTGGCGTTAGGAGCCCATACTCTGAAAAGAGTCCCATTGACCTTGAGGTGCATTCCCATCTGGGCGCCGAACAGGTTGTAAAGGGAGTAGTTGGTACCGGAATTGAAAAGATAGCGATCTGCTTCATCGAGAAGGACGGGAAAACGATAAGGATCGTTGATCAGGTGGATATCCCCGGAACGATACGTTACCTTGTACTGGTAGTCGAAAGGTTCGAGATCGGGATAATCGAGATCATCACGTTTCAGCTCGCACTCGTAAATCCCTTCGGGGTGAGTGCGATCCATTGGCCATTCTTGCCCGGAACTCAACAGAGCAACCTCTGCTGCCTGTGGCTGCAGTGTTCGAGCCAGAAGCCGATCGGTAAGTTCGGCCCGGCTATGAACGCCTAGATACTGGAATGGGTCGAAATGGTTATTGTTCAGGATTTCATCGGCAATTCTATTCATTTTTTTGAATAACCAGAGTCAGAATCAATAAGGAACCACATGTATAAGTGTATCACAGTCCATCAGGCCAGATGGTTGAAAAGGCCCGCTGAATAGATTTCCCAATGCTGGGACGCAAGTAACCTAATACATGACATCAATCCTAACATATAGGGTATCGCTGGGAAAATGTCACCGGTAAATGTTTGCCTTCAAGTTCAGAGAGCAGTTGTGAGCATGAGGATTCCTGTTTACTGTATTAGGAGGGATTGTCTTGACGGCTAAGCAACCCTCCTGATACCATATGGTTAAAAGAATACAAAACTATGAAGGTTATATCTCATGACCGATACCCAGGCTCCCATCGTAGAAGCGCTCACCGGCTCGTTTCTCATATCCACACCTCAGATGCCCGACCCACGCTTCGAAGAACAGGTCATTCTCATTTGCGCCCACAGCGAAGAGGGGGCCATGGGAGTAGCGGTTAATAAGCCCAACCCTTACTTCAGTCTTGAAGAGATTCTCAGAAGTGCCAATCTGAATGTTCCGGACACACCGCTTCCGCCAGTCTATGTGGGCGGCCCGGTAGAACTTGAATCCGCTTTTGTGCTTTACCGATCGAATTATCGGGTAGAGCATCAGCTTGAAATAAATGAAGGGCTGGCACTCTCACGAGAATCAAAAATACTTGAGGACATAAGCGAGGGTAACGGTCCTGAGAGTTATCTTTTCCTTCTTGGTTATGCAGGCTGGGGCCCCGGACAGCTCGAAGCGGAATTGCTGGCCGACGGCTGGCTCAGCCTGCCGGCTAGCGAATCTATCATCTTCGATATCGAAAATCAGGAAAAATGGCGGACAGCAGCGATGCTCTATGGTATAGACATCTCGACCCTTGGCGACATGGCTGGTTACGCCTAGGGGGCAATCGCTGGCGATTCCGGATCAGTTGTTCAGGTACAATCTCCAAGCTTCTATTCTGTATATTCAGACCAATCCCATAGCAAAGGTTTTCTACTGCACACGTCCATGCCCGATCTTGACAAGATATTCCAGTGTACTCAATGCGGCTTCTGCTGCCACGGCGAGACCACTGTTTCGCTCGATGAAGAAGATCAGCGGCGAATGATAGCTGCGGTTGAGAAACCTGCAGATGAAGTGGCGGCTCAATTCTGGAGAATCACCGGATCTATCGTGCAGATGAAAACGGTGCAGGGCCACTGCATTTTTTATGATGACGGCTGTACGGTCTATCACGGTCGTCCGTGGCGCTGCAAGCAATGGCCTTTGGTCCCGGCATTACTGGAAGATGAGAATAATTTTCTCATAATCCGTGATTCGTGCCCGGGAATAAATAGGAAGTTGAGCTATGAGGAATTCAGAGAAATCATGGCGCGACTGCTTGGTGAAGGGGCGGAAAATAATCGTTTATCATGAGACTCGAAGTTCTGCTGCTGAACAAGACGAAAGAGTCGTATCTAAAGCAGGGGGTTGCCGACTACCTGCATCGCCTGAGGAGATATGTTCCGGTAGAACTCGTAGAAATTACAGTCAAAAATCTCACATCCCGAAGCGATTCTGAAATCAAGGCTAAGGAAAGTGCTCAGCTCGACCGGCGGGCGGCCAAGGGGAGTTATCGTATCGCCCTGGACAGTCATGGGCAACAGCTAAGTTCAGAGAAATTTGCATCGCTACTTACTGAACTGGAAAACAGGGCGGTAAAAAGTGTCAGTTTCATCATTGGCGGACCGCTCGGCCTGGCTGCAGAGCAGCTGCACCAAGCCGACCGGATCTTGTCGCTGTCGGCCATGACCTTCACGCATGACATGACGCGCCTGATCCTTCTTGAGCAGATCTATCGGGCTTACACCATCAAAGCCGGCACCAGTTATCACAAATAAGGTATCAGGTAAATATCGTAGCGACTGCTTTTGGCGGGAATGGTAAAGGTTGGTTTTCTGTCGTCCAGGGTAACGGCTCTGATCGGCCTCTTTACCGCTACCCTCTTACGAGCCCCCTTTAGTGCCACGTTCAGAAGCTCCGAACCGTCATGGTCGTCCCCCACCAGCTCCCTCAGCGTTCTCATTCTCTGCTTATTGAGCGAGGATTTGGGTAATGACGGGTACATCGGATCGAGAAACACGGTATCGTGAATATTGCTGCTAGAAGAGAGATAGTCGATGGTGTCGGCCAGTTTGAGGGTGACATTACGGTTGAAGATGGCTCCTATTGCTTGATTATTCATGGACCGGGTAACGGCATCGGCCAGCAAGGCCCAGATGATAGGGGAGCGCTCAATCATGGTCACCGTGCATCCCAGTGAAGCGAGCACAAAACCATCCTCGCCGAAACCGGCTGTACCGTCCAACACCTTGGGCCGATACCCACGTTTTATACCAACCGCCTTGGCCAGCGGTTGACTGATTCGGCGGTCATGAATGAAACGGTAGTAGGCTGGCCCTGACAGAAAATCGACTGAAAGTGGAGACCTTTTGGCTGTCGTCAAGGTATGCAGTTCGAGTCGTGCCTCGCAAAAAGTGAGGACATGACTGAAATTTGGATCTGGCGTATTGATCAACGGCAGGTTCAGACGCCTGGCTAAATCTATCAGCTCGGCAGTCGTTCCTGTTGTGGTGGAATCCTTGAGAACGGCTATCTGAGGTTTGATATCCATATCAAAATGATTTAAGAAGAAAGGTGACGTCCGCTACCCACCATTGCAGCATAACGACAGGAATGATTAAGGCAATGAGAAATAATGATGTCCAGGTCATAGCCATTATCCCGGCGCGCTATAGGTCGAACAGATTCCCCGGAAAACCTCTGGCCTCCATCAACGGGAAACCGATGATCCAGCATGTGGTTGAGCGGGCCCAGAATGTGGCGCTGCTTTCCCGGGTGGTGGTAGCCACAGATGATAGCCGAATTGCCAGCTGTGTCGACGGCTTCGGAGGTGACTATGTATTGACCAGAAATGATCACGTTTCAGGAACCGACAGGCTTGCCGAAGCAGCGGAGCTTCTGGGTGTCGACTCACATGATATTGTGGTCAATATTCAGGGTGACCAGCCTTTGTTTCCCCCCGAGATCATCAACCAGGTGACAAACCCTCTTCTTGAGGATCCAGATTTACCCATGTCCACCTTGATTTATAAAATCATCCGGGAAGAAGAGATCGACGACCCCAATCATGTTAAAACGGTATTCGACAGAGACCACAACGCACTTTATTTCAGCCGCTCAGCGATTCCACACCAGAGAAACGCCGAAGATGGCACCCCTACCTATTACAAGCATCTCGGCGTGTATGGTTACCGGAAGGATTTTCTGCTCACCTTTGTCGGTCTGCCGGTTGGAGAATGGGAGCATTTTGAAAAACTTGAGCAACTCCGGGCCCTTGAATATGGTTACAGAATTAAAGTAGTGCTGACCACTCACGATTCGGTCGAAGTAGATACCGAGGAAGAATTGAAAAGAGTAGAAGAAATTATCAATACCGGCGGCTCCTATTGATATGAGTGGTACCCCCTCAGATATGCATATTTCCGAAAAAGATCAGGCGCTCCTGGAAGTACTCGAAAAGCGCACCATTTCATGTTTCGATCTGCTTCCCCATGACGACATGAGGGAAAAACTCGTTGATCTTGTTCTGCATGGTTCCCCTGCAGGAATCACCACGGAAGCAGCAACCTTGTTTGGCGAGCTCAGGGAACGGCTGATCTCCACCAGGGTGGATGATGCCAAGGTGGTGGTTTTCGGAGGTGGTACCGGCCTATCCAACATTATTGGAGGTGACAGTCGTCAGAAGAACTGGTCCGATAAGCCATTTGAAGGACTGAAAAAGCTGTTTCCCCGGACCAAGGCCGTCGTCTGCGTTACCGACGACGGCGGTTCCACAGGGGAATTGTTGAAAGACCTGCCGATTTTCGGCCTCGGCGACATCAGGCACGTGCTGGTCTCCTCAATCCAACGCCGGCTACTTGAGGCCCGATACAACCTGTCGGCTGGACAGTCATTGGCACTGGTAAAAGACATCTCCACCATTTTCAACCATCGCTTTACTGCCAGACCCGAGTCCGCAGAATCACTGCTCCAAAACTGCTATGTTGATCTTGACAGGTTGCCGCCAGAGATGATCGGCTCTTTCGTGTCATACCTCGATTTCTGCCTCAAAGATGAGGTGTGCAAATCAACGCTGGGGCGGCCCCATTGTCTTGGCAATCTACTGATCCTTTCCGTGATACGAATGGCAGTTGGAGATGAGAACCTCAGCGGCGACCGTATCGAAATTGATGGATCGATTGGCGAGGCGATCAACGGGGCAATTTCCAATATTGGCGAGTTGATTGGCGCCGGAGCGGATGCAGTTTTGCCCTGTACGCCAGTTCCGGCCCAGCTGCGTTTTCGTTACAGTGACGGTGTAGAAGTATCTGGTGAACATAAATCGAGTGGTGCGGAGAGAGGGGCGGCTGTTGCTCAAGTGATAGTTGATTTCTGCGGTCGGCCGTTCGTATCGGAAAAAGTTCTGGACTACATCCGTGCTGCGGACGTACTTATCATGGCGCCGGGCAGTCTCTACAGCTCTATTATTCCGGTGATGCAGGTCCCTGGTATCGCCGAGGCAGTCAGGGAAAATAGCGGCGCCTTGAAGTTGCTGATTGGCAATCTTTGGGTTCAGGAGGGTGAGACAGACAAGGCGATCGTAAATCCCAACAGAAAATTTCATGTATCGGACATGATTCGAGCCTACGAACATAATCTCTCCGGTGGGGTTGATGGGCTATTTGACCAGATTCTCTGCCTCTCCATGCAGGATGTGCCTGCATCGGTAATCCAGAGTTACGCGGTAGAGGGTAAAAACCCAATCTATCTTGACAGGGAACTGATTAAGAGCAGGGGATTTGTCCCCATAGAATGCGGTTTCTTTTCACGCACTGCGCTGAGAGACCGTGGCGTTATCCAACACGATCCTGAGGTTGTGGCTCAGACCGTGAAGACACTTTTACTAGCCAGGGAATTGTTCAATGGCAAGGAAGCGAGTCGGCAAACGACGGTGACATCGGATAGATCAGGCGGTTTGCCTGCCAGACCGAGACTGGTGCCGATCCCATCATTGAAATTCACCAAGGTGGCTGAACGGCTGGGTGAGATTACCATTGATCTTGACCAGTGCGAAACAACGGGGATGAGCAGTGATGAAATCCTCTTCATACTAGGTGATGTTATCTGGAATCATCAGGACATTCCCGTCTCTCATCTCGAATATATCGAAGGAATCACCTGTGTAAGTGAAAATAAATGGCGCCGGGACCAACGCTGGGACAACGTATTTTCTTTCTATGATCCCGACGACAGATTGATAAAAATACGGGAAGACCGCCTGCAGACGACGGATAGGCTCGAGGTTTCATTTTTAATCGCCCTCGGCCAGGCACTGCTGGGGGATTATGCCGCTTCCAAGTTGATAACCCCGCTTCTTTACGAAGGAAAGGAGATTGGCGCCGTCTATCACCTGTCACTCAGGAGCGAAGATGAGCGCTTCTGCTACTTCAACGATGCCGAGTTGCGTACCTTCCTGAAGCTGGCCAGGATGGTGGAGCAGACCCCGACTCATTTCACTCGGACCGTAAATGGTAAAGAGGGGTTCACTCCGCCGGGTCTCCTGCTGGGATTGATGTATGCCTGGTACCTGGATAACCGTTTTGCCACCCACATCGAATACAAGATGTCAATCCTGAAAGTACGGCCGACACATCTTATACCCGAGCAGAAAAAAATGAGGAGCAGAAGAGAACGACTGATAGATTTTTTGAGGGAATCGGTATTTGGCAAAGAGGCAGTGCTTCTATAGTACAGCTTGACGTTCACAATTTTTCTCCCAAAAACGTCAAGCTAACGCCGAAATTTTCCCTTCATCAGTACCAGGAATCCCCCGACAAAACAGGCCAGGCCGAAAAACCATCGGTTTTTGTTGATCAGCATTATGCCGCTCATACAGAGCACTATTCCTATACCAATCCGCAGCCGCTCATGCCCCATGTTCAACACCCTGTGGTGAGATCTTTCCAGGCTTGGACAAGTTTTTTCTCGGAGACGGAAATGGTGGTTTTTATCTCCGGAGAGAACAGCGAAATGCGCAACTCGGCCAGCATCTTTTTGTAATTATCAATTTTTTCCAGGCACTCGGGGCCAAGATCATCAAATTTTTCCATGAACCGCTCGATGTTTTGCTGGTGAGCGTTGAGTTTTTTTCGTTTCTCGAGGTCTTTGCCCGGATTATTGTAAGCTCGCTCGCTTCTTATGGCCAAACTTTTCAAATAGCGACCGCAGCTGTCAAGGTCGGACAGGCTGAAATGGTCGAGAAAATCTGAGGGAAGGATCGTTGCAAGCTGATTATAGAGATCTTCATATAGAGTGGCGTCTAGGCCGCCGCTTTTTTTTGCCAATTGCTCATATTTGACGATCAGATCGTAGGTCTCTTTTCGCTGCCGCAGGACAAAGAGCACTTTGTCTATGATCTCTCTGCCCGCGTTGAAAACATCCATTTTCCCTATTTTATCGATCTGCGATTTATAGGTCTCTTGGTTGAGCATTTCTTGCGGTGTAACACTGAGAAAAGAGCTGATGATGAAATTGAGGACAGATTCACACGTCTGCGCTGGACCTCGAAAAAAAGTGGTGAGCCAGATTGACGAAGGGCCAGAAAAGGTGACTTTGCAATGTTGTGCCAGTTGTTTGAATTTTGGTTTTAAGTCCAGGCGGACTAGATAATTCATCCCCGCTCGGGTTGCGCAGTCAGCTTCTTCTCTGCTCGGGTAGTAGTGCAGCATGACGCCCTGTTTTTCGGGCATGGACCTGATGCCGCAGAATAAATAGCCTCCGATCATATCTCCCGTGGCCAGGAGAGGGATGCGTTCCGGATATGCACCAAAGTCCCACGAATTGAATATTCTGTCACGCAGACTGTCCATAAGCGTCTGGTCTCTGGGGCTGACCATTAACGATCCATGGTCAGCGCCTGATCTGAACTGCTTGAGCAGGGTGGAGAAGTCGTTTCCTCTCATCACCACCTTACCGGAGGAATTGACCACCTGAAAATGCATGATCAAATGAGGGGGCAAGCTTTGAGGCCAGTCTTCTCGACGGATGTTGATCTTATGGCGATTCAGTATGGCCGCTGATAATTTCTGCAGGAAATTACCCTGGTACATATCCAGCGAATCGAGCACCAGGGCGACGGTGTCGTTGACAGGTATGAGGTTCTTTCTGAGACGTTTCGGCAGCCCCTTTATCAGAAAAGTAGTTTTTTCTACGATCAACCCTGGCACCAGCCAGTCAAAAAGCTCAGGGGTAATACGTTCCAGGAGGTGTTCCGGTATCAGGGCGGTAACACCATCAGCGAAGGTTCCGGGCTCGAAATGGTAGTTCAAGCGTATTGCTTCGTTGGGTGCCGGCAGGTGCGGCGGGAAGTCAAGCAGAGCTTTCTGGCTGGGCAGGCGCAGCAAAATATCTGTTTCCGTCATATATAGATTGCTGTCGCCATGACGCTTGATGTGGCCCCGCAGACTCGAGCGGTCGTATACCTGGGCAGGAAGCTGTCTATCGTAAAAGTCGAAGACGGCCTCATCATCGATAACGATATCCTTTTTACGCAGCTTATGTTCGCTCTCCTGCCATGTCTCAAGCAGTGACAGGTTCTGGTTTAGAAAATCAAACCTGCCAGATAGCTGAGAATTAACCAGGGCCTCTCTGATAAATATCTGTCGAGCGGCAGGGATGTTCTTGGAGTTGCGCTTGGGGTAATTAACCATCCTGGACGACGCGATAATCAGTCCGTGAAGGGCGACGGTCTCATCAGCCATTACACGTCCCGATTTCTTGTGATAGCGAACATTTGCCCACGAGTAGCTGCACAGTTTCTCACAACTTTTTTCGAGCCATTCAGGTTCTATATTGGCAATTGAGAGTGCAAAGAGCCTCGAGGTTTCAATAAAGGAACCACCGATAATCCAGTTGCCGCTCTTACCATGCAGATAACTGCCGGGAAAAATGTTGAATTCGCGATTGGCAAGACCTTGATAGAGGCTCCCTTTCTTCCTCCTGCCACATTGTCTGAAAAGCCCGGCCAGTAATGAACGATGAATGTTTTCGTAAGTGCCTGGATCAAGATTGAAACGGAAATTTTTTTTTGTGCCGATTAGTCGGTACAACTGTTCGTGCAGATCGAGCCATTCCCTCATCCGCTGAAAGGAAAGAAAGTTGTGTTGACAAAACTTCTTCAGGCCAGACCAGGAAAATCTGTGGTGATCTTTATGATAGACTTTCCAAATATTAAGCAGACCAATAAAATCTGAATTAGGGTCTGCGAAACGACGATGCGCTTCATCGGCCAAATGCTCCTTTTCGGCGGGGCGTATCCTCGGTTCCTGGATCGCCAGAGCTGCAGCTATGGCTACTATTTCAGACAGGCAATTAAACTTGTTGGCCTCTATGATGATGCGGGAAATTACCGGATCTATGGGGAGTGAGGACATGAGTTTGCCATACGGGGTGAGCCGATTTTTGGCGTCCAGAGCCCCGAGCTCTCTGAGAGTACGGAATCCCTCACTTATCGAAGCCCGTCTGGGAGGATCGAGGAAAGGAAAATGGTATGGATCACCAAGATTAAGAGCAACCATCTGCAAAATTACTTCGGCGAGATTTGAGCGCTGAATTTCTGGTGTGGAAAATGGTGCTCTTGCATCAAAATCATCTTCGCTGAAAAGCCTGTAGCAGGTGCCTGGCCCGATCCTGCCGCTTCTTCCTGAGCGTTGGTTGCAGCTAGCCTGGGAAATAGTGGTTATTGGCAGTCTCATGGTTCTCGATCGGGGATGATAGGAGCCTATCCTGGCGAGTCCCGAATCGACTACATAGCGAATTCCGGGAACCGTTACTGAAGTTTCGGCAACATTTGTGGCGACCACGATCTTCGGGTTATTGTGGGTTTTGAAGATGAGCCGCTGATCCTTCGCCTGAAGCCTTCCGAACAGCGGTAGAATTCGATGGGTCTGCACCCTGCCTTTGAGGATCTCGGAGCAGGATCTAATATCTTTTTCGGTTGGTAGAAAGAGCAGTACATCTCCAGGATGGCTGGTAGCGCAGATTTCTGCAGTCACATCGATACAGTGTTCAAGATAGGAGATTTCATTGTCATCTTCGGGGGGAGGCGAATAGATGATCTCGACCGGATAGGTTCGGCCTTCAATTATAACAACAGGTGCCTGGTGGAAGTGGGCCGAAAATGCTTCGGTGTCAATGGTTGCAGAAGTGATAATCAGTTTGAGATCATCTCTTTTGGCGGCGAGAGTATATAGATAGCCGAGCAGAAAATCGATATTGAGATTGCGCTCGTGGGCTTCATCAACAATCACGACCTTGTATTTTCTCAGCAGCGGATCATTCCTGATTTCTGCCAGAAGTACCCCGTCGGTCATAAATTTAATCCTGGTTGCAGGGGTTGTTTTGTCCCTGAACCTGATCTTGCTGCCTACCAGTTCCTTGTGTTTTCCGAGTTCCTCGGCGACTCGCTCGGCGACACTGGTGGCGGCAATCCGGCGTGGCTGGGTGCAACCGATCCAGCCTCTTGAACCGTGGAACAGCTCAAGACACAGCTTGGGGAGCTGAGTTGTTTTCCCGGAACCGGTTTCTCCGGCCACGATGACGATCTGATGTTCAATAAGCAGCTCTCTCAATCGATCGAGAGAGGATACGATCGGCAGCGACGGGGGATAAAAAAATTCCATGAAAAAGTTGGCTGACGCCAAGGTTTTGTGGTAACTCTCAGTCAGATGAGAGATCGTTTATACCATAGATAGTACTTTTCTGATATTACAAATAAAAGGGGTGTGTCATGGACGTTCGGAAGGCGGTCATTCCCGTTGCCGGGCTCGGTACAAGATTCTTGCCTGCCACCAAGGTAATTCCCAAAGAGATGCTGACCATTGTAGACCGGCCGACGATCCAATATATCGTTGAAGAGGTGGTTGCCTCTGGAATCGAACAGATCATTTTCATCACCAGTGAGGGTAAATCTGCGATAGAAAATCATTTCGACTACAATTACGAGCTCGATCATGTCCTGAAGGAAAAAAATAAGACACTGCTTGGCAAAGAACTGGACATGATTTCCAATTTGATCGATATCGTATCCGTGCGACAGAAAAAACCGCTGGGCCTCGGCCATGCCATCTGGACCGCAAGGCACATTGTCGGCGACGAACCGTTCATGGTCTGCCTTGGTGATGATCTGGTTTACAGCGATGTCCCCTGTGCCTGGCAAATGCTCGAACTTTACCGGGAAGTAGGGGAATCGATCGTTGCCGTGCAGCGGGTACCGGCGGACCAGACTTACCAATATGGAATTGTGGAGAGCATTGACAACGGCAGGGAACGGACTCACCAGGTGAAGAGAATGGTGGAAAAGCCGGCTCCTGGGACTACCGACAGTGACCTGGCCATCATCGGCCGTTACATTCTCATGCCGGAAATTTTTGACATACTCAGCAGCACCACCCCCGGACATGGTGGTGAGATTCAGCTCACTGACGCCCTGCTCGCCCTGTCATTGAAAGGGAAGATGTACGCCTATGAATTCGAAGGTACCAGATTTGATGCCGGCGATAAATTCGGTTATCTCCAGGCGATCATTGCTTATGCGCTTCGTCATGACGAACTCTCAGAGCCGTTCAAAATCTATCTGAAGGACGTTGTCAAGACACTATGATGCTGCTTGAGGTTGCCGTAACTGCGCCGGTTCGGCAGACCTATACCTATTCAGCAGACGAAGATAATCTACTCGATAGCGAGTTGGACTACGTCGGAAAAAGGGTACTGGTACCTTTTGGTCGCCGCCCTCTGATTGGCTACGCTCTTGGAAAAAGCAGGCTTGGGGAAAGTGAATTTCAGATAAAGCCAATCCTGAAGATCATGGATGAGGCCCCTTATTTCCAGGCTGAGCAGATATCCTTCTTCAGATGGGTGGCAGATTACTACCACTATCCGCTTGGTCTGGTTATTAAAACTGCACTGCCAAGCGGCTTGACCGCACGAACCTCAAAAACAATAAGCCTGACAGAAAAGGGCAGCAAGTTAACTGTTGAAGATCTTCCGCAAAACATCGCCGCCAAATCGTGGGTCGTAAAGCTTTTCTCGAAAGGATCACTGGGTAGCAGTGAAAGCAGCCTGGTGATTTCAGCCAAGGAGGAGCGCGCCGATTTAGACAATCTGATAACTAGAGGAATTGCTTCCCAGAGGAACACGGTCGAAAAGGACCGGGTTAAGGCCAAGAGTGAACTCTGCTTCGGCTTGACCGAAGAGCTGAAATCAAGCGCTGAAGGGGTTGCAGATCCCATAGAGGAATTCGAAAAAAAATGCAGCCCATATGGAGATAGAAAACTCAGCCGGGGAGAAAAAAAGATTCTGAAAATACTTCTGGAGTTGCAGCAGGACCGTTCTGGAGAGATGGTTCCCAGGAAAGAGCTCAGGGAACGCTATCCCTACGGAGAGAGGCTGCTTAACCAACTGGCCTGTGACGGAGTGGTGAAAAAATACAACAGGCGGGTGTACAGAAGTCCGTTCGGTGAATTATTGCCTCACTACCCAAAACCCGATGTATTGAGCGCCGAACAGAAAAATGTCGTCAGTGTTGTTTGTCAATCGATTAGGTCGCAGCGCTATGAGCCGTTTCTGCTTCACGGAGTAACTGGAAGCGGCAAAACCGAAGTGTATCTCCAGGCTGCCGAAGAAGCAGTGGCGAGCAACAGAAATGTGCTGGTGCTGGTACCTGAAATTGCATTGGCAACACAAATCGAAGCCCATTTCATCTCACGCTTCAAGGGCAAGGTGGCGCTGCTGCATTCCGGGCTGAGCGCAGGGGAAAGATTCGACGAGTGGTGGCGTATCCTCAACGGAGAGGCTGCCATCGTCATTGGCGCCCGTTCGGCGGTGTTTGCACCACTTAAAAATATCGGCCTCATTGTCGTCGACGAAGAGCATGATTCCAGTTATAAGCAGGATGATGGATTGCGCTACAACGGCAGGGACCTTGCCCTGGTGCGGGCCAAGTCAACGGGGTGCACCGTGATATTGGGGTCTGCCACGCCCTCGATTGTCAGCCACTATCATGGTCGAACCTCTAAATATCAGCTCCTGTCGATGACCAGGAGAATCGGTGAGAGAAAACTCCCTGAGCCCTGCATCGTTGATCTGAAAACCACCTCAGGAAAGAAGGGGAGTGGCCTGTTCCATCCAGTGCTCCAGAAAGGCCTGCAGGAAACTTTTGATAACTCAAACCAATCAATTTTACTGCTCAATCGGCGCGGATTTGCCACCTCGGTTATCTGCCGCGACTGCGGAACAGTGGTCGAGTGCAATCATTGCAAAGTGAGTCTCAACAGGCACCGCCAGAAAAATCTCCTGCTTTGTCACTATTGTGGGTACAGCTTAACCGGTTCGGTGACCTGCCAGACATGCGGATCGGACAATTTGCAGCCAATCGGTTTCGGCACTGAGCGGGTGGAAGAGGAGGTACGGAACCTGATTCCTGAGGCGCATATCGCCAGGCTCGATTCCGATGTCGCGGCGGACAGGAAAAAATTCCTCATGATTCTTAAGGCAATGCGCGAAAAGGGGATCGATATTCTGGTGGGTACCCAGATCATTGCCAAGGGGCTCCACTTTCCCGACGTGAGTCTGGTGGGCATCGTGATGGCCGACAGCGGGCTTGGCTTTCCCGATTATAGGGCAGCCGAGAAAACTTATCAATTGATAACCCAGGTCACCGGCAGGGCCGGGCGCGGCGAAACTAAAGGGAAAGTGATCATCCAGACTCTTCAGCCTGACCATTACGCCATTTCGCTGGCGGCCGACAATGACTATAAAGCATTAATAGAGCGGGAACTGGCCATTCGTCAGGAGGTCGGTTTCCCCCCCTATTGCCGTCTGGTGTTCATCATCGTCGAAAACCGTGAAGATCAGGTCGCCAGGACATCATCACGC
>JABDQA010000145.1 GCA_013042475.1 Desulfofustis sp. | reverse complement strand
AGAGCAAAAGACCCAACAAATGTTGCCAGAATATCCTTTGGTTTCTCAATTAACTCATTTCGTTTTTGGTCTATTTTTTCAAAAGAAGGTTCCTGTAGAGATGATGGGATATCAAAGATGTGAAATGCACGTGTGGAGTAACCCATTTTCTCAACCTGGCTGACCAGCCCTTTTCCGGTACAGATAACAGCATCGCTCAATTTGACAGTTAATTTTTCCGTCCAAGCGTATAGAGCGAGAATAAAATTTTTTAGAACCCCTTTCTTATAGGAAAATGGGTCGGAATGTTTCTCAAAAATTGATTGAGCCCTGAAACATTTTGCCAGAAAAACGCTCATGATACCGGCCTCTTCAACACCATGAATAACATCGTACTTTTTTTTCATACAAAGCGTAAAACCTCTGCAGAAAAGGAGGATATCGAAAAAAACCTTGGAAAGAGATGGACCAATCGGAACATTTTTAATGGATAAAGGGTTTGTTACCCTTATTACCCTGCAATTTTCAAATTCTATGTCCTCTCCGATGGGTAAGGTCAAAAGATCAACTTTATATCCAAGTTCAGTCAGAGCCAGAATATTAAAATTTACTCGGATAGGTGAACCACGCCATTGAAAAAATGGTTGCGGAGAAATGAATAAAACATTTTTCATTTTCCTTCACCAGTGTCCCGATGTTGAAACACTAATATCATTTAACATGTTGAATATTCGACCTAAATACTGCACTTGCTGACCGGCTTAATAAGCTAACACAGCAGGTGACAAAATAAAATATTAAAAGAATAAATCCGATGACCTTAATGCAAATAAGAATCTGGTTGTCTCGGATAGATTAAAAAGTAATCAGAACAATAGTCATCCAATACGGTGCATTCATCTCATAAAAGAATGAGAACTCAGAATTCGGCCGTTGAGCGGACTGTCAGCGATGATAAATTGTGTTTCATGACATATAAGAAATAATACTTGAGAGCAAGGATAAAAGTGACTACTGGATAAAGGTACCATGGTGATCATGGCACAACTGATATCCATGCAAAGCTTTAAAATGCAGGCCAGTACCTCGGGTATTACACCTGCGGCACGACTATAGCCTGAATATTTCACGAGTTGAAGAACACATTGACCGGCTCAATACCGGTAAGATAGAATGCACGATCCTCGATTTCCTTTGGAGCAAAGGGCCGCATTTTCAATATGTATCAGGTTCAAGCTGATCTGACATGAACGCTGGCTTTGTCAGACAGATTTTAATCATCACTGTTTTCCGGCTGCTTCTCAACACCGGACGACGATTTATTTATCCCTTCGCCCCGGCCTTGAGCAGGGGCCTCGATGTGCCGCTCGCAGCCGTCACCTCGATAATCGCCGCAGGTCAGTTCACCTCTCTTCTTGGGATTTTTGCAGGACCCTTTGCTGATCGCTACGGCTGCCGATTAATGATGCGGGCAGGGCTTGCCATGCTCGCTATTGGCATGCTCATCTGCGGGTTGGTTCCGCTTTATTGGCCGGTATTTGTGGGACTGGTGGTGGCCAGCTTTGGAAAAACGCTGTTCGATCCGGCGATCCAGGCCTATGTCGGCAATAATGTCAGTTTTGAGCGGCGCGGTAGAGTTATCGGTATTATCGAAACCGCCTGGGCCGGCAGCACGCTCATCGGAATTCCCGCTTTGGCGCTGGTCATTGACCATGCCGGACTGAGAAACTCTTTTTATCTGCTCGCAATCCTCGGTGGCTTGAGCTGGCTGCTTTTGGGGGTAATTATGCCGGCCGACTCGGCACAGTCAGATGCCCAGAGGACCAAGAAGAGTTTTCTGGCGGCCATGATGGGACTGCTGAAGTATAGACCTGCTGCGGGCATGCTGATCTTCGGTTTTATGATCTCGGCGGCCAACGATTGTCTATTCGTGGTGTATGGCGCCTGGTTCGAGCGGGATTTTAATGTCTCGATCGTCGCTCTTGGATTTTCCACAGTAGCCATCGGAAGTGCCGAACTGCTCGGTGAATCGATGACTGCCTTGTTTTCCGATCGACTAGGGTTGAAAAGAGCGATAATCCTGGGGCCCCTGCTGGCGATCTCAGCCTATCTGCTTCTTCCCGTCATTGGCCAGAGTCTGGGGCTGGCAATGGTAGGCCTGTTCCTGGTTTTTCTGTCGTTCGAGTTTACCATCGTCACCAGTTTTCCCTTGTGTACGGAAGTAATACCGCAAGCCAGGGCGACGATGATGGCGGGCTACTACGCTACAGCCGGAATCGGCAGAATGGCCGGCGTCCTGATTGCTGGTTTTCTATGGTCCTGGGGAGGTATAGCAGGCGTGGCTGTGGCTTCTGCCGGTTTCACTTTCCTGGGCCTGTTAGCAGTAATCTGGGGACTGCGCGGCTGGTCGCCCCAAGGCAACTCGAGAGGAGACCACAATGTCGCTGGCGCGCCGTAGGGTGAAGCGAATTTATCTAGAAAAAAATGGGGGCCAGCACGAGCCACTCAAAGGATCTGGAAAATTCTACTGCGACCCCTTTACTATCGGCTCTGGTGACAGTTCCAGATAGATTGTCGACCGCCAGACGGCTATGCGATCCTTGAAGAACGATTTCAATGTTGTAGTCCTTTGCAACTTCCGGCAGTCTGTCCGTTTCGAGGAAAAATCCCGAGCGGCTGAGATTTTTTAAGGTCCCTTGGATACGGTCGTTGCCATCTATGAGGCTACAGGTGGCTTTCGAGACATCCGCCAGCCTGAAAGATTCTCTGCGCTCTTCTGTATTCATAGGTAATCTTTCCCCGTTGAATTAAGGTTAGTGCAAACCATATTTACCAGCCCACTAAAGTCAAGCTGCGACAGCCGGCAAAGGTGATTGACATCATTAGAACAATTTACTATCCGGGCCCCACCTGTAAGATTTTTACTTGGGGGTGGCGAGCGCCTATGGTGTGCGAGATTATTGCTCTGTTTCGGAAAAACAGGAGGCTCCCATCAGCCCTGCAGCTGCTTGATCAGTTCCTCTTTTTCTTTAAGCTTTGTGTTTGCTGCCGCAGCAGCCTCGAAATTATCCTGGGCAGCCTGGATTGCTTCTTCTTTGGCTTGTTCGGCATGGGATATCTTCTGGATCGATGACTGAACGACCTCATCCATCTGTTTTTCGAAGCGCTCTTCGACCGTCGCCAGTTCCTCGTTTTTCGCTTCGAGTTCTTTTTTGAGGGTAGCTACTTCTTCAGCGACTTTTCCACTGTCGATGTTGTTTTTTTTGCTATTCTCTTCAAGATTCTTGTTGATATCAGCCAGCTCATTTATCTCTTCCTCCGCTTGTCGGAGTCTTTCCTTGGTTTCGGTGAGCTCAGATTCTAATTGATTATTTTGCTCTTCGTTCGATTTCAGGGTCGCCGATAGGCCGTCGATCTTGCTCCGTAACTCCTGCGCGACGTGCTCGCTTTTCTGCGTCTCATCAATTTGCTGACTAAGCTCTGCACACTGGTTTCTGAGGGGCTGGAGTTCATCGAAATATTTTTGTGCCTCGCCTGCTTTCTTCTGCAGCAGGATTACGCAAATTCCTGCGATAGCCACTGCAGCGCCTATTACCAGCCATAAGCCCATACTGTCCATGATTGACTTTCCTGTATTATAGTTGATCGTGATACGTGGTTCTTTCGTTCTAAAGATAAATCACACGTATTCCTCTCCCTTATATCGCAGCTTAATGATGAATTTCAAGTAATGTCTTGAAATAACCGGAAAATAGTAAATTGAGATCGGACTAGTGATCACTCATCCAGCGACAGACATGTTGTTCTATGCGGTCAAGGATCAGATAAAGCGTGAAGCCAAGCAGGGCCATACTCGAAATGCCGGTATAGAGGGAGATGTAGTCGGCCCGGCCCCACGAATCCATGATGATGTAGCCGAGCCCGGTGGTGGTGGCAAAGGATTCGACAAAAAAAAGTATGGCAACCGAGGTACCGACGGAAATGCGCATAGCGGTCATAATTTTGGGAAGTGTTGCCGGCAGGATCAGGTGGCGGTACATTTGTAGTCTGGTTGCCCCCAGTGTTTTTATCGAGTGGAAATAGTTGCGATGTATAGACCTGGCGCCGTCCCTGGTGGTCACCAGAATCTGAAAAAAGACGATCAGGGCGATCAGAAAGATCTTGGAAAAATTGCCGATGCCGAACAGGATGATGATCAGCGGGAGCAGCACCACATGGGGTATCGGGTAGAGCAGGTAGATAAAAGGTGAAACACGCTTGCCGATATGATCCTCGGCGCCAACGATAAGCCCCAGCGGCACAGCCGCTGCCAGGGCCAGAGCAATGCCTGCCAGGGCCCGCATACTGCTCACCGCCAGATCGTCGATGAGGCTGCCGTCGGCCAGTTTTGAGCCCAGATCGACGAGCACCGCCCAAGGCTGAGGAAGGGCCATTGAGTTCAACAGCAGGGCAAAGACCTGCCAGACAGCCAGCAGGACCAGAGCGGCTATGAATATATCACGCTTCCTGCCCATTGATCTCGCCTTTCAATAGCTCCCGCAGCCGTATGCACTGGTGAAAAAACTGATCGCTCTGCCGGTAATCGGGGGAAACGGCTCCAGGATTGCCCACTACCTTGAGAATCCGTGCCGGTCTTCTGCTCAGGATAATGATCTTCTTGCCGAGAAAGACGGCCTCCTCAATGGAGTGGGTAACCAGTACTGCAGTGATTTTGCGCTTGTGCACGATATCGAGGATAAGATTCTGCAACCGTTCTCGGGTGAGTGCATCAAGTGAGCTCAGCGGTTCATCCATATAAAGTATCTCAGGGTCGATGGCCAGGGCTCTGGCCAAAGCCACCCGCTGCTGCATGCCGCCGGAGAGTTGTCCCGGAAAATGAGTGTCGAAACCATCCAGTTCCATTTCTTCGAGGAGTTGTGCGACAACCTGTCTGGTCTTGGTTTTCTCGGCTTTTTTCAGGGTCAGGCCAAGACCGATGTTTTCTGCCACGGTTTTCCACGGAAACAGCCCATAGTTCTGCAAGATAGTACCGCACCGAGGATTGCCTGTGATGGTCAGGGTGCCGGAGTCGGGCTGCAGAATCCCGGCCAGAAGAAAGAGCAGGGAAGTTTTCCCGCATCCGGAAGGCCCAATGATGGCGCAGCTGTCGTGGGCTTCGATTTCAAAAGAGATATCGTCAAGGACGGACTGAATCTGCCCATCATGGGTGAAACTCAGACTAACTGAACTGACCGTGATCATCGGCGTCGGTTAGTTAACCAGAAAATCGGTGGCGACTATATCTTCGTAGGCAATCATCTCGATCAAACCCTTGGCGGCCAGCCATTGGGCGGCTGGTTCGAAGAGTTCCCTGCTGAAAGGTTCGGGAGCAGGATAGACGGCGATTGGATAGCTGTCGGTCATAAAAGGCGGAATCCGCCCTTTCTCGACAACCAGGGCCCGGAAGCGCTCGGGATCGCCATTGATGGCTTCGACTGCTCGGGCATAAGCCCTGAAAAGAGATCGAATCGCTTCCTTTTTATCGATCATCGCCTTGGTACTGATCACCACCACGGTCTGGGAGAGGCTCTGGTCAAGATCGGCGTCACTGATCAGTACCCTGGCGCCTTTGCCCGCGGCAATTGAGGAAAGAGGTTCGGGAAGGGTCGCGGCTTGAACCGAATCGGAGAGCAGCATCTGCATCCGAATCGGCATTTTCTTCACTTCCACTTTGCGGATCTGTTCGGGGCTGAAACCATGCATTTCCAGCAACCGGTCGGTCACATATTCAATGATGGTCGCGTTGGAGACGGCAATCTCCACACCCTTCAGATCTTCCACTGTCTGAATGCCAGAAGAAGGTGCGGCTAAGATCGCGAAAACCCCTTCTGCCGGCGTCTTACCAAGGCCCAGCGAAGTGATCTTAAGAAGTTCGCGGCCCTGGTCCAGGAGAAGGGCGCCGATCGGATCTGAAATCGCACCGTCGATGGCACCGGCGGTAAGAGCGCTGTCTCTTTCCAGAGCGCTGAGAAATGGAACGAGTTCGACTCTAACGTTCTCCTCCTCAAAAAAACCTTCCTGCGCAGCCACATAAAAGGGGACCGAGTCCTCTATCTGCAGCAGACCGATTTTGAGGCTTTCTGCAGCGGCGCTGGAATAGATAACAATAACAGCTACTATGACGAACAACTGCTTCATGGTGTCTACCTTTGATTGGTGAAACTGAAAAGTAAAGGAAACGGTGAACAGCCCGGCTAATCGGTCTGGTAGCATGCCACGATTTCACCGAAATAAAGGGTATGATAATCCTTGGCCGGGTAAAGCTTTTCCAGTTTCTCGTCGAGACCAGCGCTGTCCATGGCTGACTTGTAAATTATTTTACACTCGTAATGAACGCCGGCGATGTCGATGATCGGTGACTCCACCGTGACTGCCTTGCGGGTCTGCAGGCCGCATTCTATGAACTTGTCATAGTCACGTCCCGATTTAGTGCCGCAAAACATGAGCGCTTCTTTGCTGCCCGGGTCAGTTGGAATGGTGACGGTGAAATCGCTGCTCTTTTCGATCAGACTGAAAGTGTGGCGCGAATCCCTGACAGCCACCATGAACACCTCCTTTCTCCAGACAATCCCTATGGTTGCCCAGCCGATAGTCATTGTATTAATGGAACCCCCCGATTTTACAGTAAGAAACGCTCCACTGGTAATGGTTTCCATCAGTTTGTCCAGGTTTTCCAGGTACGATCTGTCTTTCATGGCCGAGTCCTCTTCTGTTCATTTTGCCGAAAAGCTAACTGAAAGGTTACTGTAGTGCAAGATAACAATGATTGGTGGATTATGAAGCACACGGTTTTCGGGTATAGCGCCGAGAGAATCAATGTGCGGGTGAAAATTACCTATTGATGCATATTATAAAAATCAAACCCCGAAGATCCTTAAAGTTTCAATTCGAAAACTATCTAAATCTCGTACCAATTAAATCAAGAGGTGAATTCATGAGCAACGCCATTGTAATGAGAACCACCGGGGGACCTGAAGTGCTTGTATGGGAGGAGTTTGATCCCGGTCGACCGGGGCCTGGCGAAGTGAGAATTGACCAGCAGGCGGTCGGTTTGAATTTTATCGATGTCTATCACCGGACCGGACTCTATCCCCTGCCCGAACTCCCGGCCGTACCGGGGATGGAAGGTGCGGGCATGGTCACCGAGGTGGGCGAGGGCATAGAAGACCTTGTTCCCGGCGATCGGGTCGCCTATGCCGGTTTGCCCGTCGGTGCCTATGCTGAAAGTAGATGCATCCCGGCCGATCGGCTGGTCAAAGTACCCGACACGGTGACCTTCGAAGAAGCTGCAGCGATGATGCTGCAGGGAATGACGGCGCGTTACCTGCTGAAGGGGTGTTTTCACGTTGGCCCCACTACCACGATCCTTCTCCACGCCGCGGCCGGTGGTGTCGGTTTGATCATGTGCCAATGGGCGGCGCATCTTGGCGCCACTATTATCGGCACGGTGGGCTCCCGAGAAAAGGCTGAGCTTGCCCGGCAATACGGCTGCACCCACACAATCCTCTACAACGACGAGGATTTTGTCTCTGCAGTCGGTGAACTAACCGGTGGCAATGGCGTCGATGTGGTCTATGATTCAGTTGGCCAGGCAACCTTTGCCAAGTCGCTTCAATGCTTACGACCCATGGGTATGATGGTCACCTTCGGTCAATCTTCCGGGCCGATTGAAGCGCTGGACCTGGGTGTGCTTGCCGCCCACGGTTCACTCTTCCTCACCAGGCCGAGCTTGATGCATTACACTGCCAGGCGCGAGGATCTGGTTGTTCACGCCGAAGATTTGTTTGAGGCCGTCACCGGTAAGGTGGTTTCAGTTCGTATCGGCGGTCGTTTCAAGCTTGCCGAGGCGGCCGAGGCTCACCGTCAGCTGGAAGCCAGGAAAACCTCCGGCAGCTTGATATTGCTTGTCTAAGCCGGCTATTGAATACGGGACCACCATCCGCCTCTCTTCTCCAGAATGATGCGTACTTTCCGAGCGGCTCGCTGGCCGTATTGACACGCACGCGAGGTGGAATGCTGTGTTTTAATTGTTCATTGCCCAGCGTGTTATTGTGATAGTCACAGAGGTTCAGAATAATTATTTGACATTATCTGTGAATGCTAGGTGTGTCGTTATTCCATGAAGGTCAGACTAATGGTCGCCATGCTTATGTGGCCGGGTCCCGTGGGGATGCACGTGATGATGGGTGTGCAGCGCAGAGTGGTCGGCGGCAACAATGCGGCCCGCTTCCATGCCGGCTAAATCGGGGCAGGTGGCGGCCAGAAAATCGTAATCGTGGGATATGATGATGAATCCAAGACCAAGGCCGGCGATGATGTCTATCAGGCGCTCCCTGGTATCAGGATCGAGGTTGTTGGTGGGTTCGTCCAGGAACAGTGCGCGGGGTTGCATCGCCAGAATGGTAGCCAACGATACCAGCTTCTTTTCTCCACCCGAAAGGTGATGAGTCACTCGCTCCTCGAGATGGTCCAGTCCCAGAGTGAATAGAGTCTGGCGGGCCGCTACTGCCGCCTCTTTCGGGCTTACCCCGAGATTCAGCGGTCCAAAGGCCACATCCTCAATCACGGTTGGCGAGAAGAGTTGATCGTCGGCGTCCTGAAAAAGCAGACCAATCTCCTTGCGCAGGGCAAGGAAACCATCTGAATCGAGCAGTGCTTCTCCCTTGAATCTCATTGTCCCGGATTGAGGTTTCAACAGCCCCATCATGCAGTGAAACAAGGTGGTTTTGCCACAGCCGTTGGGACCAATCAGACCCAATTGTTGGGTATCTCTGAGAGTCAGATTGATCCGGTCCAGAACGGGTGATAGGACACCGGGATAGGAAAAGGTAATCTCTTCGAGTTCGATCAAGGGCGGTGCGCTCATGCGGGGATCCTGTTGAATAATTCGATGGTAATCAGTACGGCAACGGCGATACCCATAAACATTGCAAAGCTGATCTCATTTTTTCCCACTGGTGACTCATAAAGCGTATGGAACTGACCCTGGAAACCGCGCAATGCCATTGCCTGCTTGACCCGCTGGGCACGATGGTGGCTCTTGATCAGCGTCATCCCGAACAGATAGCCGGTGGTGCGATAGGTGTGCAGCGTTGTCGTGAACCTGAAACAGCGTAATCTTGCCGCCCGCACCAGCCGCAGGTATTCCTGGTGAATGACAAAGATATAGCGATAGGAGAAGAGCAACAACAGGCAGAGCTTGGTTGGTACTTTCAATCTCACCAGCGCTTGCCCCAGAGCAGCCAAAGACGAAGTGGCGACTAGGGAGATCAGCATCAGCACAGTAGCGTTGGTTTTGATAGTTATGAGTGCCGCCAGCACGAGGCCTTCCCGGCTGAGTGCAAGCGGGCCGAAGGCAAAGGCTGTCGTACCCGGGTAGGTGAGAGGCAGGGTGAACCAGAGAAAAAGGACAAAACCGTTAACCAGGAGCAACCGCTTGCTCACTGACTTGAGGCTGAGGCGTGCAGCCATTACCAGCACTAAGGCAAGGATCAGGCCGGCGCAGGCTGTCGGGAATGTTCGGCATAGTGCGATTACCATAACCAGCGCAAGGCTCGCCAGAAGCTTCACCCTGGCATCGAGCCGATGCAGAAATGAAGAGGATGTGCTGAAAGTTTCAAAGTTCATCGACGCTGGTATTCATCCATAAAAATCCACAGTACCGCACCGAGCTCGACCTCTTTGTCGTCGCCTTTCGGGCCAGGGATTTTATAGTCTGCAAGGCTCAGTGAGGCGAATCCCCACCAGCCGCCCAATGGGCAGCTGAAAGTGAAGATCCCATTGGCATCGGCGATTACCATCTGGGTAATGTGGGGACCCGTTGGAGCCTGGAAACGCTGATCTTTGTCGTAATATTCGACCTCGACTTCAGCATGGGCGGCAGCTTTTCCGTTTACCAGCACCTGTCCCACGAAGCTGTTACCCCGGTAGTTGCCGAAAGGCCTGAGCAGCGGCCTGATTTCCACGGGTAGCCCCACCGGTTCCTGCCAGCCGTCTTCAGCCTCGAAAATTGAGACTACGGTCTTGGTGTAGTGGATAATGAACCTGTTTTCGAGTGGCTCCCAGTATGGCTGGGGCTCCATGACGAACTGGTAGACGCCGGGCCGCGAGGGGGTAAAACGGTAGGTGTAGCCGCTGCTTCCCATGATATTGGCAGGCTGCAGGCTGTCCAGCAAATCGGTCTGCTGGCCACTGCTGACCATAAAAAAACGTTTTGGTATGTCCAGCTCCATACCAATAAATTCAAAAGGGTGGGAGAACGACAGGGCAACATCCACTGGACGGTTCTGCTCGCTGAGTACCGGCACCGATGGAATTACCATGCCAAAGTGGCTGTGTGCCTGCCATGGGACTGCAAGTGTTATTAGGAGAACAGCAGGAATTAGAATCGATAAGTTAGATTTTTGTCTCATCTCTGATTTCTCCTTCTTAATCTGGACCATCTGATTAGTGCGCCGAGACCGAGTATGGCGAGTATTCCAATGACCACACTTCGGAGCGTAGGTGTGGATGGCAATGGTGTGTCCGGGACATTGAGATCAGGTGTTTTGCTTACTTGGGGTGCAGATTGATCCGCAGAAAGTGCGTAACTGTCACTGCTGACGTGCCACTCAGCGCGGTGGCCAGGATCAGCATCCAACACTATGAGCAAATCAGCGGGCTGTGCCAAGCCCAGCGTCACCGGATCGAAAACAAACGAGCCGGTGGTGTCGGTGGTAAGGGTCAAAAGCAGCTTCTGGTCGTCCTTGGAGAAAACCTTAATTTCGCCTTCTATAACGGGGTGGCGGCCGGACAAAGTAGCCTCACCCTTGATCAGTCCCTCTTCAGCTGCGGCAAACACCTGCACTCGGTGAGCCGAAGCCTGATTGTACCCAATAAGAAAAAAGATCAACAAAAAGAGCACAACCCTCTTTCTCATCGTTTGCTGCCCCATAGAAGTTCAGGATGCACCCGGCCGATGAAAACGACGATGAACATGGTGATAACCCCTTCGATCACCATGATTGGGAAGTTGGCCAGGATGGTGATTTTTGCGGTGGTCAGAAAGCCCACGTCGGTGAGTGCAAGCGCCAGGGCCATGCAGATTGCCGAAAGTAAAATCGCCCCGCTTCCGGCTATGAAACCAGCCAGCGGACGGGTCTTTGGGTGGCCGAGGAGCGGCCGGGCAAGGTAGAAGCAGAGCACCGCCGGAAACGCCATAATAACCGCATTGACGCCAAGCACCATCAGTCCGCCGTACTGGAAAAATACGGCCTGCATGAGGAGGCCGACCACGATAGCGGGAAAACAGACCCAGCCGAGTATGATACCGAGCAGTCCGCTAAGCACCAGGTGGATCGATGCGGGACCAATGGGCACATGAATCAGCGAGGCTACGAAAAAGGTGGCGGTCAGCATCGACACTTCCATGATCCTGTCCAGGTCGAGTTTTTTCAACCCTATCATCGTACCGACAGCGGTGAGTGATGCTCCGCCGAGCAGCACCGGTGCGGAGAGTATACCTTCGGATATGTGCATGGAAATGCTTTTAATCAGCTGAAAATGAACAAATTATCAGAAGACCCCCAACGCCAGTAACACAAATTTAAAATTCGTAATACTAGTACTCGATTTATGAGCGGCTCGCAAGTCAAATTCCTCGGTGGAATATACCAATGTCTCTTTACTTTGCGGATGAGAATACCCTTGTATTTTATCGCCGGTTTAAATAGATTCGGGCAGGTTTGGACAAAGGGTCAATCGGGATTATAATGACTGCCACATCCCAAGGTTTTAGAGTCGTATAATACAGGGCTTCGAGCCGAGATCATCAAAAGCCATGCAGGGGTGAGTGAACCCATCGAAGCAGCAGAACGGGAACTGATATGACTAGACACAATTTGCGAGTCGAAAAAATTGGCGGGACCTCCATCTCCCGCTTTCAGGAGATAATGGACAACATTATCCTGCGCAATAAAGACGACATCTTCGGCAGGGTATATGTGGTCTCAGCCTATGCCGGGGTAACCAACGATCTGCTGGAGCACAAGAAGACCAGGCAGCCGGGAATCTATAAACTGTTCGAAGATCAGGAAAACTACCCCAGGAAAATGCTGACCCTCAGAGACCAGCTCCTCGAACTCAATGAGGGTTTGGCTGATTGTGGCCTCGACGTTGATGAGGCCAACGATTTCATCGGCGACCGCATAGATCTTTCCATCAACATTCTGCGCAGCATGGAAAATGTTCTTGCCTCTGGCTATGTGTCGCGTGGAGAACTGCTGCTCGCTGCCCGTGAGCTCCTGGCTTCACTGGGTGAAATGCACAGTGCCTATAACTCGGCCAATATCATTAAGAATAAGGGATTTCAATCGACTTTTGTCGATTTAAGCGGCTGGGAGGACGGTCGGCAAATGACCATTGATCAGCGCATAAAAGACAGCTTCGACAGTGTCGACCCGTTTTCCTCCATCTGCTTTGCAACCGGCTACACCAAGGGCACGGAAGGGATCATGAGGGAGTTCGACCGGGGCTACTCGGAGGTCACTTTCTCCAAGGTTGCGGTACTGCTCGGAGCCTCGGAAGCGATTATTCACAAGGAATATCACCTCTGTTCCGGGGACCCGCTGCTGATCGGCGAAGAAACCGCCCACCCGGTGTGCAACACCAATTACGACGTGGCTGATCAGTTGGCGGATGTGGGCATGGAGGCGATTCATCCCAAGGCCTCGAAGCCGTTGGAGATCAACTCGATTCCGATTAGGGTAAAAAACGCCTTCGACCCTGACCACCCGGGTACGCTCATCACCAATGAATTCGTAGCGCCTGAATCCAAGGTTGAAATCGTTACCGGTTCAAACCAGGTGACCTGTATCGAAGTGCACGATACCAGAATGGTTGGCGAGGTAGGGTTCGACCGCAGGATCATGATGATTTTCGGTCGGCACGACGTTTCCTACATCAGCAAAATGACCAATGCCAACACCATTGACCTGATTGTTCTGGAGCGTGACTGCACCCCCCACCTGATGGCTGAATTAAGTGATAACTTTGAAATGGTGACTGCCAACCCGGTGGCCATCGTCTGTGCCATTGGTTCAAATATAGCCCAGCCCGGTATCATGGCTACTGCCGCGAAGGCCCTCGCCAAGGACAACATCAACATCCTTGCCGTATCCCAGACAACGCGTCAGACCAATATGCAGTTTATCGTTACCAGAAAAGAGTTTGCCGGGGCCCAGCGGGCCCTGCATGCGGCCCTGTGCATGTAACAGGCTTGGGGGAAGCTAACGGAGTTATTCGTCTTTTTGGGGCCAGACCGCATCTTCCTCTTCAGCGACCAGGTAGCAGAACTTATTCCATTCGAAGGTCTTGTTGGTGATTGGGCAACGAAGGGTAACCGTTCTGTCGTTGACGGCGGCCACCTCCCAGTCACCGGCTCTGCGTGAATTCTCGATCCTGATTTTCTGTCCGACTCGAAAAGGGTAGGGCTCAAAGACGCTTACGTCGTATCCCATTGTTGCCTCCTCTTGTGCTTCTCTTTAAACTCAGCTTTGACTACCCGTGGATGGATGTCTGATTAAGCGGGACATTTTTCCAGCAACAGTTCATCGACGGCGGTCACCGAGGGTGAGTCGTCGGCCAGTTCCATCAACGATCGCTTTTCCATATCAAAATCGAGCAGGGCCGGATCGTCGGGAATTATACCGAAAATAGGGACTCCAATTTCTTCAACTTCCTCAAGAAACTTGGCGTTTAGTTGACGAGGGGCCCTGGTCACCACGATACCCATATCCGCGACTTCCAGCTTTAGGCTGTCGAGCATTTCGTGGATTCTGTTCAAGGCCCTGAGCCCGCGTAACGAATAATCGGTAACCAGGAAAAGCATGTCAACCCGGCCGCTGGTGCGGCGGCTCAGATGTTCCATGCCTGCTTCATTGTCAACGACCATGTAGCGGTAGCTCTGGGAGAGACGATCGGTGAAATTGTGAAGAATGTTGTTAACCATGCAGTAGCAGCCTTGCCCCTCCTGGCGCCCCATGACCAGCAGATCGAATGCGGGTTTCTCGATCAGTGCCTGCTCCACTAAACTTTCGAGGTAAACGGTTTTGTCCATCCCGGATGGAACGCCCTGGGGATCACGCATGAATTCTTCCCGGATATCGCCGATGGTCGAGGTAACCTCCAGGCCGAGGGTTTCCCCAAGGTTGGAGTTAGGATCCGCGTCGACTGCCAGGATCGGGGTTTTGCCCGCGTTTGACAGACTTCTTACCACGAGAGAAGCCACGGTGGTTTTTCCCACACCGCCTTTTCCGGCGAAGGCGATTACTTTGCTCATATCAATTCCTTACATTCAATGGTTATTGATTTTCTTTTCTAAATTCCGCTTCTCAACATAAGCACTGGTTGCAAAAAAAAAAGAAGCAAACCGGCAGCGCAAGTGGGCCGGTCTGCTTCTTGAACCGTGTAGGAAGAACTTTCAGGCAGCTTCCTTCTGCGGGCGTTTTTTACGCTTCTTTTTCTTTTTCTCCACGGGCGGCCCCAGCATGGATTTGAGATTGTCCACGTGAAGGGGCTCGATGGTGCTGTTCTGCTCGATTCCCAAAACTTTTTCATCAATTCCGAGACAGAGACCAAGAAGCTGGGGAAGCAGCAGAACCGGGAGCACTTCCTTGTCCTGCTGCCGGTCGTTCATGTTCAACTGGGTTGTATCGAACTGCAGGTGGCAATAAGAGCACACCGGGGTGACGAATTGGGCTCCGGCGGCGCGGGCTCCGTCCACCTTCTCCCGGAGCAGATTTTCGGACAAGTCGCTGTTTAGTCCGCCGAGAGCGGCTCCGCAACACTCGAGCTTACCGCGCCAGTCGAGACTCGTGGCTCCGGTGAGGGCCACCAGTTCGTCGGTGATCTTGGGGACGAAGCTGTCGTCGAACAGAGTTACTTCGCGCGGTCTTAGAATGTGACAGCCGTGAATAACCGAGAGATTGAGATCAGTCACCATGTTGACCAGCTGCTTCTTTATTGTCTCGAGACCGATATCCTGGTGGAGTACGGTGAGGAAATGTTTGATGGAGACTTTACCCTCGAAATTGAGTCCGTCCTTCGCTAGCAGGTCATTAATCTCAGCGGCCAGTTTCGGGTTGCCGGCCATGACATTCTTGGCTTTCTGCAGGCTGGCGAAGCAGCAGTTGCAGATCACCATGATATCAAGTCCCTTCTTCTCGGCGATGGCCATGTTTCTGACTGAGGGAATTATGTAAGCTTTCTCGTCCACGTTGCGAACCGGGTAGCCGCAGCAGGTGAACTCCTCGATTACCTCAAGCTGGACACCTAGTTTTTTAAGTACCGCCTCGGACGAGACTGCGTATTGCTCGATTCTGATCGGTATGTTGCATCCCTGAAAGAAAGCGAGTTTCATGCGCGACCTCCTTCCATCTGCCTGATCGCAGCGTTTTTCAGATTGTAGAAAATATCGGTGAGTTCCACCTTGTTCGGACAGTGTTCCTGGCACAGATAGCAGGTGGAACAGCTCCAGATCATCTGCGATCCCATGGCGATATCCTTGTTGCCGATGCCGAGGCTGAAGATGATCTGGTGGGGCAGCATGTCGAGTTCTTTCACCGGATCGTCATAGAGTCTCACCACCGGACAGATATTTGAGCAGCGCTGGCAGGCGTAACAACTCTGGTAGCTGTCGGTGCCGACCTGCACCGGGTCGCCGATGGTGATCGAGGTGAGATCTTTGAGTCTAGTGAAGGAATCCTTGAAGATCTTTTCAAGTTTCTTCAGAGCGATTTTATGATCGTCGATGAAATTTTTAGTCAGTGACAGCGGAAAAGAGAAGTGGCTCAGCATCGAGGTTTCGGGTATGCCCCTGTTGAGCAGCTGGTACCTCGAACTGATGAACAATTCCCTGAGGTTGATGCCGGAAGGGCAGATCTCCGAGCAGCGGTCGCAGCTGGTGCAGATGTATAGGCCTTTCTGGAGATTGGCCATGGTCTGATCATCGACTTTTTGTCCGGCGGCGACTTTTTTCAGGATCTGTACCTTTTCAGACGGCAGGATGAAATCGTTCTGGAACGACTCGTAAAACATCAGCGAAGAGCACAGTTCGCTGCAGGATCCACAGTGGGTGCAGGCCGAGAGGCCTATCATCCGACGGTTGACCACATTCGCCTGGTCCTTGCCAGGTTCTTTGAAGCCCATGACCCCGTTGATCAATAAAGAGACCGGGGTGGCGATCACATGGAACATCTTCGAAAAGGGCAGCCAGGCCAGCAGACCTAAACAGAGGATGATGTGCAGATAGTATAGCGCATTGACCACCCCTTCTTCACCGAGTCCATGGGCAACGGGACCGACCACTTTGGCGAGAGAGTAACTGACAAAGGCGCTCTGGGCAGGGGCATGACACTCCATACAGGTATCGGCGGCGATTTCTCGACCCTCTTCGATGAGAGCGGGGTCATAGGGCTTGGCGACATTGGGAGAGACCAGGCCTTGCTCTGCAGCCCAATAGGTTTCCAGCGGCAGCAGTTCCTCGGGGTCGGTAATGTCGCCGTAATCTTCGGCCATCTCGGCAAAGGCCGAATAGCTTGAGATTTGGGAACTGTCAAGCACCATACCGGAGAGGATGATGGCGCCGACGATGGCGATTGCCAACCAGTCGCTGACATAGCTTTTCACCCGTTGCGGCTTATCGGTGAGGCGGCGATAGATGGCGATGCCAAGCCCGACCAGCACCATCACACCGAAGAGGTTGCGCAAGGTCATGTAGGGCTGCATGGTGGACTGGTAGTCGCTGAAGAAAAATTCACTGACCCCGGTGCCCAGTCCGTGCATCAGCAGAAGGGCGATGAAACCGAAGAAGATCAGGCTGTGCGCGACCCATCTCAGGGCTGACTTGGTGAACAACCGCTTCTGGAACAAGACATCGGTGAAGAAAGTTTTGACGACGGAGGCCAATTCACCACTGAAAATGGTTCCCACGGCCCCTTTAAGAGCCGAAGCTGGTCGTCCCGGGGTGGAACCCTCATCGGAAGTGAGTACCGTGTGCGTCAACCAGCCGTAAATCCGATATGAGACACCAGCAAGAAAAACAAGAAGCGACAGGCTCAGAAGTACTTTCATAAAGATCTCGCAGCTTTAATTTACTCTGCCTCAAGCGGCGGGACAAAAGAAAGTGCTCTTACCGCGAGAGACGGGATTTTTCCGAATGTGGAATCTACAGGCCGGCTCAATAAAAGTCAATTATTGAAGATTGATTTTTCATTAGAGCTGCTCCAATGGGGGCTTCGGAAAGGTTATCAGCCTTTCTTCGGTGACGATACCATCCAGGATTTGATCGTGGGGCTGCAGATCGAGCTGTTTCACCACCTGCAATTCATAGGCGAGCCCGTATCTGGTTGCGCCAGGTATGCTCGCCAGCAGCCTGTCGTAGTAACCGCCGCCGTAGCCGAAACGACCACCCCGCTCATCAAACACCGATCCCGGCAGCAAAATAAGATCGAGTTCTTCAGCACTGATGGTTCTCGCTTCGGCAACCTCTTCGGTGGGTTCAGGGATAGCGCAGTAACCCGGTGCCAAGTCACGGTCCAGGTCCTTGAGTAGCACGATGTCAAGCCGCTTCTCGGCAACCCTGGTCAAGGGTACGGAGACCTGTTTGCCCATTTTGAGAAAACTCCGTATCAAAGAAACTGTTTCGACTTCACTCCTGAAGTTCACATAAATGAAAATCGAGAAGCTGGACAATACCGCTTCACTGGCCAGCAGGGTGGCGGCAATACGTTCGCTTTTCTTGTGGCGCTGTTGATCGGTCAACCGATCTCGCTGAGCAAGTGTTAGCGCTCGCAGATTGTTTGGCTGGTTCACGGTCTGTTCTCCGTTTTTTATATTAATATTAATTGTTTAATAATTCATAGTCGCTGGATCGTGTACATATACAGCGGCAGCCTGCTGAGCCGTTTGATTTTGTAGAAGTCGAACAATCGGGCTCGAGACGGATCGTTGAAGCGAAGCGGGCTCAGGTAGATGCAGCCCTTGTCTCTTGTCGTTGCTACCTGGTCTCGAATCAGCTCCATCATGGTTTTGTAATGGCTCTCGGGCAGGTCCGGATCGGTAACGAAATTCGCAGTAATTTCAATGCTGCGATACCGCTTATTAATCGTTTGGATGAGATGAAACGCCGCAGATACTTTCTCGGCTCTTAATGGTTTACCGAGAAGGTCCAGGGTTGCCTGATCAGCCGATTCCAGACCGATGTTGATGAATACGCGACCAGGCAGCTTGTCCAGATCGTCGAACAGCTTCTCTTCAGCAGCATGGAGTGAGCCGACCGAGCCAAAAAGGAAGGTGTTGGTGCCGTCGAGGTAGGAAGCTTCGAGGTCCAGTTTCCGATGGGCCGATTCCACCGCAGCACAGAGCAGAGAAGAAGTACAACTGAGACCATCGTGCTGACCGAGAAAAATGGCATTGAAATTGATAAGGTCATCTGCCAGCAGGGCGTGCAGGCTGTCCAGTTGGGCTTCGATCTGGGCCAGGGTGAGCTGGGTAAAAGAGCTCATATTCTTCACCCGGCAGAAGCTGCATTTATAGAGACAACCAAGGGATACATTGACGGGGATCACCTGGTAATCGACATGCCTGGTGTCGGGCGGCAGCACGCTGACCGGACCGTTGACGATACGGTGCAGAAGCTTGGCCCTTCTCGCCAGTGATACGGGCGTGCGTTGTCGAATCCGTTCGATCAGCAGATCGATTTCGTCACTGCAGCCCCTGCAGGAAGACGCAATACTGTCAATCACCGCCGGCCAGCACTCAACCTGGGAGCGTATTGGTTCCTGATCCAGCGGTTTTCCGCCCAGATGGTTGTTGGTGACATAGGGGAGGTTGGGCAGGTAGAACTCTCCCGTGGTCTCGAAAACGCCCGTATAGCCACCGGTTGAATAATAAATCCAGTCGTCGCCGATGGTCCTTTTCAGCCATTCCTGGGGGTGGGGCCAATTCTTCTGCTTGCCGATCAATCGGAGGGGTTGGTGATTGAGATCGAGATGCAGCACCGCATCGGGTCCGTCAATTTCATGGTAGACGCCGCAGCGCAGCGGATAGCTGACTTTTTCATAGCGCCGGCTTCCCCGTTTGAAAAGCTCGAAATGATACGCACCGCAGCGTTGAGAGCGGGGTGGTGAAAGAGCACGGCAACGACCGTGTTGTCTCGATTCTGGCATGGGGCAAACCCACTCCATCTTACCGATTTCTGTTAGGTTTTGAGCTACCTGGGTGGCGCATAGCAGTCTTGGTCGTCATAATTTAGACCAGGCGAAATAATTAATAATATTATACAAAAAGATCAACCGGGCGGAGGGGGTACCACAAAAAACAAAAAAGAGATTGTCATACCGGTAAAATTCCAGAATAATGACTACGTTTTGCTGTGCAGACAGAAGATATGACTACTCATTATTCATGATCAGAGCCCTATTTCTTATCGGCAGCTGCGAACAGCCGGCAGAATGTATTTACAGGTTCTGATTCTGAGGAGGTTGATTTGACGAAGAACACTCCCCTGGGACAACAAGCGGACAAGGTTGGTTCGGTATTGGTGGTGGGCTCCGGCGTCGGAGGGATGCAGGCCTCGCTCGACCTGGCCGACAGCGGCCTGATGGTTCATATGATCAACGAGGAACCATCCATCGGCGGCACCATGGCCCGTCTCGACAAGACCTTTCCCACCGGTGACTGTGCGATGTGTATGATCTCGCCCCGCATGGTCGAATCCAGCCGTCACCCCAATATCAAGATGTACACCCAGACCAGGGTAGTGTCGGTCGAGGGACAGGAAGGCAACTTTACCGTCAAACTCCAAGAGACGGCTCGCTATGTCGATCCGGAGCGCTGTACCGGATGCGGTGACTGTGAGCCGGTCTGTCCCACCAAAGTGGACAACGTCTTCAACCTGGGGCTGGATAAAAGAAAAGCCATCTATGCACTGTTCCCCCAGGCCGTTCCCAATACCCGGGCCATCGATCCCGAGCGCTGCCTCTATTTGACCAAGAATGTCTGCCGCAAGTGCGAGAAAGTCTGTAAAGCGCTGGCCATCAATTTTGAGGACACCGAAAAAATCTACGAGCTCAAGGTTGGCTCGATCATCCTGACGCCGGGATTGAAGACCTATGACCCGGGGATTCGGCAGGAATTCGGCTACGGCCGCCATAAAAATGTCGTCACCTCACTGCAGTTCGAGCGGCTGCTTTCCGCTTCAGGACCCTGTGGCGGTGAAGTCGCACGCCCTTCGGACGGGGCTCATCCAAAGAAGCTTGCCTGGATCCAGTGCGTCGGCTCCCGAAACACCCATAACTCCAACAGCTGGTGCTCCTCGGTGTGCTGCATGTACGCGGCAAAACAAGCAATCATCGCCAAGGAACACGACGAGGAAGTGCAGGCCACGATGTTCTATATGGAGCTTCGAGCCTTCGGCAAGGACTTCGACAAGTACATCGACAAGGCAAAAAATGAGAGCGGCGCCATCTACCGGCGGGCGATGGTCTCCGGAGTCGTTGAAGATCCGGAAACCAAGAACCTGACGATTAACTATATCGACGAAGAAGGCAAACGGATCAACGAAGAGTTCGATATGGTGATTCTGTCCATTGGCTTTGAGCCCAGAGAGGATTCCCTTGCCTTTGCCGAGACCTTTGGTATCGAGGCCGATGAGTATGGCTTTGCCAAGACCTCGAAGCTGAACCCGGTAGAGACCAGCCGCAGAGGTATCTACGTGGCCGGAATCTATCAGGGTCCCAAGGATATCCCTGAGACGGTCATCCAGGGCAGCGGTGCGGCTGCCGGCGCAATGTCGGTGCTTGGCGACCGCAGGGGCACCGAAATCGAGGAGGTGGTGCTGCCGCCCGAACGCGACATCTCCGAAGAAGATCCCAAGATCGGTGTCTTCGTCTGCCACTGCGGCGTCAATATCGCCGGCACGGTCGATGTTCAAGAGGTGGCCGATGCTGCAGCCAGGGAGGAAGGTGTCGCCCACTCCGAGACCATCATGTACGCCTGTGCTCCGGACGGACAGGCCAAGGTCAAGGAGCTGATCAATGAAAAGGGCCTCAACCGGGTAATTATCGCTTCCTGTACGCCGCGGACCCATTCACCGCTGTTTCAGGATACCATCAGGGAAGTCGGCCTCAACAAGTTCCTCTTCGAACTGGCCGATATCCGCGAACAGTGTTCATGGGTACACAAGGACGACAAAGAAGTGGCTACCCAGAAAGCGATTGACATCACCAATATGAACGTGGCCAAGGCCAGACTGCTCGATCCGGTCAGCCAGAATTCGGTGGGAGTAAACCATACGGCACTGGTGGTCGGGGGTGGCATCTCAGGCATGACCGCAGCCCATTCGCTGAGCGAACAGGGGTACCACGTTCACCTGGTGGAGCGGGAAGACACCCTCGGCGGCCTCCTGCGGCGCGTGCGCAGGAACATCGAAGGCAACGACGTCCAGGCCTTTCTGGCCGAGACCATAGAGCGGGTTGAGAATAATCCGGCGGTGACCGTGCACATGAACAGTGCGGTTGAGCACACCGACGGCTTTATCGGCAACTTTGTGACAAGACTAGACAATGGGACAAGAATTGAACACGGGGCGATCATGATTGCCACCGGCGGGCAGGAATATGAGCCCACCGAGTATGGCTACAAAGATTCCGAGCGGATCATTACCCAGCGCGAACTCGAAGATCTCGTGGCCGAGCGTGAGCCG
>JABDQA010000137.1 GCA_013042475.1 Desulfofustis sp. | reverse complement strand
TTCCGCCGCCTCTACCGCCTCTCGCACGAGCAGCTCTCTTGGCGCGACTATCTGTTATTGGAGTGGCGATGAAAAAGGACCTGAAGATTTCCAGGCGCACCTTCCTGGCTGCAGCAGGCGGCTCCATAGTGAGCATTGGATTACCGGGAGCTTTCATTAAACTCTCGGACGCGAAACAACAGGCTTTCGCAGCAAGCCTCAGACCGGACGGAAGGCCCCGTCTTCCTCCCGGGCAGCATGCGGTAGAAAAGATTCTGGATATGGGCGGCACGGCTGGAACCGCTACTGCTGCGGACTGGAACATGCGTATCCATGGTGAGGTTGAAAGAGCGATGGTCCTCTCCTATGAAGAACTGCTTAATCTTGACCAGGTGCATATCGTTTGCGATGTTCACTGTGTTACAGGCTGGACGCTGTTGGACTCCAGGTGGACCGGTGTTCGGCTGGGAACGATCATGGATAGAGTGAAGCCTGCAAAAAGTGGAGGTTTTATTATTTTTGAGGCCGCTGAAGGTTACACAAGCAACGTTCCCATAAGTGATGCCCGAAAAGAGAATGTGATCCTTGCACACAGCTTCTCTGGTGAGAGGCTGCAGCGGGCGCACGGCGCCCCGGTGCGTGTCGTGATCCCTGATCGCTACTTCTACAAGAGTGCCAAATGGCTAGAGGCTGTCAAATTCGCCTCTCGAGACGAACCTGGATATTGGGAAAGCAGAGGCTACAGTAACTCCGCCGACCCGTGGAAGGAAGAACGTTATCCCAACTAATTGATAAATGTGGGATGTTCCCGGTCTGCCAGAAGATAAACAGACAAATCAGGGAAAAGAATAATTTCCGTTACAATCGATAGTACATATCATTGAAGTGATTATCTTTGATTTTTAGGATAGCCAACGGCGGCGAGTCCTATCTGTCAGGTAGAATTTTCCTTGTGTTGTTCTTGTCGACTTTCTCCGTGGTGAAGGCAAAATCGATATCGCAGGAACCCTCAAGTTTATCTCATGCCGACATCTCAACAGGAATTCTCTGATATGGAAAAACAGAATATAGAATCGTTTATAAATGAGTGCCAGCTGGCCCTAAGAAATGCCCTCACCACTTATCCAGAAATTGAAACAACAAACTACCTTCAAGGATTACCCAAAGAACTGGTTGAAAAAATCTTTAGATTGAAGCCCCTCTCGCTTTTTATTCCAGAAAGCTACGGGGGAAGAGGTGGTACCGCTCGTCATCGTCTTGCACTCCTGGAAGCGATCTCCTATGAGTCCATTGGTGTGGGGTTGATGATGGGGATCAACGGCTCCCTATTTCTTGAGCCCGTATCCAAATATGGTCAAGAAGAAACAAAAACGGACATTTACAATTCTTTTCTAAACAGCTCTTCCCTCGGCGGGTTGATGATTACCGAACCTGATTTTGGAACCGATGCCCTTTCCATGCGCACGTCATATAGTCAAATCGGCAATCACGTCCATTTAAAAGGTGCCAAGCACTGGGGCGGATTAACAGGGCTGGCCGATTTCTGGATTGTGACGGGAAGAAAGATAAAACCAAATAATAAACTTGCCCGTGATATTGATCTGTTCGTAGTGGATAGGAACAAGCGAGAGCAGAAGATTTCAGTGGATGAATACTATCATAAGCTCGGACTTTTCCTCATCCCCTATGGTTTGAATAATATTGATGCGAGGATACCGGCAACTTCAAGATTGATCCCCAAAACAAGCGGCATCAAATTGATGATGGACCTGCTGCATCGAAGCCGCCTAAGGCTTTCAGGGATAGGCCTGGGCTTTATTAAAAGGATGCTTGACGAGGCTGTCAATCATTGCCGTCAACGCTATGTTGGTGGTAAGAGCTTAATGGCTTATGATCAGGTCCAGCATAGAATATCGTTGCTGCAAGCATGCTTCACTGTTTCTTCAGCCATGTGCCATTACACTGCGGGGGTATCCAGTATCCGCAATGACCTCACTTCCTATGCGCTTCAGGCTAACGCTGCCAAATCAGTACTTACCGACATGATGCATGACTCGGCTCAGTCTCTTCTGCAATTGACCGGAGCCAAAGGATATCGTCGAGATCATATCGCAGGAAGAGCGGTGGTGGACAGTAGACCATTTCAGATTTTCGAGGGATCAAATGATGTCATGTACAGCCAAGTGGCAGATTATGTTCTCAAGAAGATGAAAAAAAGTAAGTATCGCAACTTATATGATTTTCTCAATCAACTTGAGCTGACAACAAATGCAGCAGATCATTTCAAAGATGTGATTAGTTTCGATTTGAATTTTTCCAGTGTACAAAGAGCTAGAGTCAAATTAGGCAAAATTATTGCGAAGCTTATTACGGCTAACTTTACTTTCAATTTATATGAGACTGATTTTCAAGAAGATTTGGTGGATAATGCCCTCGAGGTAATAGGCAACGAGCTTGCATCAATGATAAGTTCCTTAAAACAGTCTCGTTTGGTCAGTGTGGTAGAGAATTATAGTGAAAACAGTGATTGGAAGCTGTATCAGCCCTTAACGACCGCCATAGTATGACCTGTGTCAGTTATCGATTAGTAATCTATCCTGGCTCGAGATCAATCTGGATTAGCTAAATGTAATCAGATAAGTAGCTGATCAGGACACTGGGGGATGCAGGCTCTTTAATAGAAAAAGAGGTCGTGAGCTCCGATAAAGCATTCTTATTATAATTTAATGGTGTATGGTGCAGGTCGGACAAAATTCGTTGCACCATTTATGTGATCCATAGATCTGATAGATTTATCTGGATCATTACCGAGTACAATAGAAGAGGTGGGTTGGATGATCACAAGAATCGATATCACCTATTTTTGTACTCTCTCTCCATCATTTAGATCTCATGATTGACATTACTCCTGGCAACGACACCTACAAAGATTTGGTGTCAGCCATTAAGTGGGGCAGAGATCATGTGGTTGAGACGTAGCAGGAGCGGCCCATGCAGAAACCCAAACACCTGAGTGATAAACCGAAACGAACACGGCCCCCTGTCAATTGGGGTGGCCTGAGCAGCGAGCCCCGCAATGAGAATCTTGCCAGGATGCAAGGGCCCGGATCATACGAGAAAGGTGAAGAGGAAAGGGATAAAAAGAGCGGGCCGAGTTTTTTATATCGATTTAAAAACAAAGATAAAGGCAGAGATTCGAAGGATTAATAGGGGCGACCCATAACCAGGGAGATGCAGAAAATGGCAGAAGGTACAGTAAAGTGGTTTAACGATGCAAAAGGTTTTGGATTTATTGAGCAGGACGAAGGAAAAGACGTGTTTGTACACCATACGGCAATTCAAGCCGATGGATTTAAGTCTTTAGCAGAGGGAGCCCGCGTCTCCTTTGATATCGTCGATGGCCCCAAAGGCCCTGCAGCAGCTAACGTAGTCAAGCTTTAATGGTGAAGATACCAATACCCTCAAATATTTTGAGGGTATTTATTTTCTAAAACGCAACATAGCATACAGGATTTCAATTTTGGCTAGATCACACTATTCATTTGAGAAGCGTCAAAAAGAACTGCAGAAAAAGAAGAAAAAAGAAGAAAAAAGGTTACGTAAACTTGAAAAAAAGGACCTCGTTGATAAACCAGATACCGTCCCCCCGATAGAGGAATAGTACTGTCTGTTCCTTATCAAGCTCGACCAGATACGAACCCGATAGTTCGAATTATCGATAGGAACAACCTCAACACAGGCTCAGTGCGGTATATTTGCTGTGTGCTTAAGAAAAGCTGATTGGCTCAGGCTTTGGAAGCGTAATAGTTGTAGGCCATCATGGTTACAATGGTGGAAATCCGAGCCCGTTTTCTAAATGTATGAGGCAGGATCCTCATAATAAACTGTATCTTCTGAACATCAAGAGTAGGCAGTGCGCCGTTCAGACTCAGTGCGAAAAGCATACGGTATCTATCGGCGAGAGGCTGTGAGCTCACAGCCTCTCGAAAAATAAAACTTAGCGGCTCCTAGATCTGAACAACATTCGCCGCTGCCTTACCTTTGGGACCATCTACGATCTCAAAGGTAACTCGTGCACCTTCTTCGAGTGTTTTAAATCCATCAGCCTGGATCGCACTATGGTGCACGAAGACATCTTCTCCACCGTCTTGTGCAATAAAGCCGAATCCCTTAGCATCGTTAAACCACTTAACTGTTCCTTCTGGCATTTGTCTTGCTCCTTTTTGTAGTCATGATCGGACGATTTAATATCGGTCCACATTCTTGTTGCCCGTTTAAAGTCAATTACTTTTGAACGGAGCATTTACGTGCTGGCTTTCCACTAACAGAAGCCCTCACAATCAATACCTTATCTTCTACGATTTCCCTTTTTTTGGGGCTTGGCCTCGTTACATACGAGCGGCCTGCTTTTGTAGACAGTCTTGTTCAATGATTCCATGGCCTGCTGTCCGCTGGAACGGGAATCCATTTCCACGAAAGCAAATCCTCTTGACCTGCCGGTATAACGGTCCTTGACCAAATTGGCGTCTACGACTTCACCAAATTCATTAAACAAATCCAGCAATTCCGGTTCGGAAATGTCATAGGGTAAATTGCCGATGTAGAGCTTCATCTTGCCTCTCCGTGAGTGTCGATCAGCAAGAATCTCTAAGAGCTACTGAAATGAGGTAGAGCTACAAGACAGGCGTTGAGGGACGCTGTGCGTGATCTGATTAGTGAGTTATTTTCTTGTTGGAGATGAACTTAACCCCTGTTGCTATAATAGCAAGAAAAATCAATTAGTTTCTCAAGATTGGTCGCTGTTACCGACAAAATTGAAGTTATAACTGACTAAATTTATAGTGAATTGTTGAGCTGAATAAAAATGGCACTGAAAACGTACCATCGTGAAGCGCTATTTATCCGGAAATTCCAGGTTATAGTCAATCGGGCTGTGTGCCGAAATCTTGATTGTTCGTTGAAATTAATCTTTAATTGGTGAAATCCAATACTCATAATCAAAAGATAATCATGGACGGCCGAGGCTAGCCCCACGCAGCTTGACTGATTTTGCCAGGCGGCGGAACCGGGCTGGGCAAAATACCCCAAAGTACCTATAGTGAGAACGTCTAGAGCGAATCTTTTACGACGAAATAATTGATTGTGGAGATAGAGTGGACCATCAGCATCAATTGCGGGAAGCAAAGATCCTGTGTGCGTCCGGCCAGCTCTATAAAGGCATCGAATCCTTCAACCGGGTGGAAGAGCAGGGCAGCGATATTGTCGATACCTGTCTGGGCCCTGGCGTGGCACTTGTGGCCCTGCGCAGGTTTAATGAAGCGGAGGGAGATTTTTCTATCCGCAATCTGCTTGCAGATTAATTGCTGTTTGAATCCCGCTACGTTCAGGCTTGAAACCATACCGATTCAACGTGTGGCCAATAACAGATCGTAACAGCGACCTGCAGGCTATTTTTACCCCACGCACATAACAGGAGTTGATCAGTGACACGCACCTCTAAAGAATTATCCTCCCGCTGGCGAATCGGGCCCGACCACGAAGTTCTGGAGACTCCGATCGGTTCGATCAGGAAAGGTCCGCTGCAGTCCCGGATTACCATGAAGCGAAAAGATTTCTACTTTTTCGATTTTCCGGACTGGGTGAACATCATCGCCCGGACACCCGACAACAAGATTTTATTGATCCGCCAATTCCGTTACGGCACCAAACGGATGGAACTGGAGATCCCTGGAGGAATGATCGATCCAGGCGAGGATCCTGTAGGGGCCGGATGCCGTGAGCTGCTCGAGGAGACCGGGTTTGCCGGACAGTCCGCCAAAATCATCGGCAAGGTCTGCCCGAACCCTGCAATTCAGGGCAATTCCTGCTACACGGTCCTGGTGGAACATGCAGTTCTGACGGCGAATCAAAGCCCTGATGATATGGAGGAGATCGACTGCCTCCGTGTCCCGGCGCAGGATATTGACCGTTACATCAGAGACGGACTCATTGAGCACGGCCTCGTGCTCAACGCCTTTTTCCACTATGATTGCTATAATAAAGGAAGAGCAGCGTGAAAATCCCACCAATGGCTGGTCTTGGTTGCAATTGTTTTCAATGCTTAGGGATAAAAAACATTCCTGAATTATAGCTCGGGTGTGATGGTGGGTGTGAAGTTGCAGGGGAGGGTGAATAAGATATTGCTGGCTCATTCGAGCCGGGGTATTTTTCTTCTACTCGGTTTGTCTTATCTTAACTGAGTTCCATTGTAGGTATGAACTTGTCTGTTCATTCTTTGTTAATAAATCTAGGAGGTTATTATGTTGACGAGAGCTTTTTCGGTGATCTTGGCTGTACTGATGATGGGGCTGAGCTGGACACAGGCTCCGGAGGTTTCGGCCGAGGAGAAGAAACTGAAGGTTGCCTTTGCCCTTCTGTGGACCATTGACGATCAGGGATGGACCACCTCCCACTATAACGGCATCAAACATCTGCAGGAAGAGATGGGGGACAAGATTGAGGTCTCCTATACGGAGAAGGTCCTCGCGGCGGATGCCGAGCGCGTGTTTCGTGATTACGCAAAGAAGGGGTACGACATTATCTTCGGCACCACGTTTGAACACATGGACCCGCTTCTGGCCGTCGCCAAAGACTATCCCGACATCAAGTTTGAGCACTGCTCCGGCTTCAAATCGGCGGATAATATGCGCAACTATTTCGAGCGTATGTACCAGGGCGAGTATCTGGCCGGCTACATGGCCGGCCTGATGGGCTTCAAGAAAGTCGGAACCGTCGCCACCCAGCCTATTCCCGAGCCGATCCGCGGTATCAACGCCTTTACCATCGGATTGAAAAAGGGACTGGATGAAGCCGGTGTGAGATACGAGGAAGACAAGCTCAACACCGTCGTCTGGCTCAAATCCTGGCGCGATGCGGCCAACGAGACGACCCTTGCGGAAACCCTGATTGCCAGGAAGCACGACCTTATCCGTCAGATGGCCGATACCCCGGACTCGGCGGCAGCTGCCTGTGCAACTGGTGTCCCTGCAATCGGCTACGGTGAAGACGTGGCCCATTACGGGGTCGACTGCGCCCTGGTCTCAACCACCTGGAACTGGGGGCAGTGGTACGTAAAGGCCGTACAGCAGGTGATGGACGGCAGCTGGAGCAACAGTCCGTACTGGGGCGGCATGGAGGATGAGGGTATCATTCTTTCCTCATTCCACCAGAGCGTTCCCGCGGATGTCAAGGATAAGGTCCTGGCCGAGCAGGCCAAACTCGCCAAAGGCGAGGACAATATTTTTGCCGGACCGGTTCTTGACCAGGCGGGTAAAGAACTCTGGAAGGCCGGCGAGAAAGCAACCGATGAGGACCTGCTGACCATGAGGGTGCTGGTCAAGGGCGTAGCGGGCAAGATCCCGGAATAAAGGCTCCCGCCATTGGCAACGGAGGCAGTATGGACGTACTAGACAGCAAGGAATCGGGGGAAAAGTACCGGCTGCGCGTCGACGGGCTGGGCTACGATGTGGAAATTCCCTATGTGCTGGTCCCCGGTAGTGAAGGGGATATCCGTATTGCCTCGTTCAATCTCATCGGTCAGACCAGGCTCAACGCTGATCTGGGGCGGTTGCTGGCAGAAAAAATTCGGGGCGCAGTTGCCGATTATCAGTCGGTGGTGGTGCTCACCGCCGTGGAAAAGGCCCTGCAGCTAACCCAGGTGGTTTCCTCCGAACTGGGCATCGAGGCGGTGGCGGTTGCCTACAATCGCATCAAACCGCATATGGAAGTGGAACGCCGGCCGGTTATCCAGGTGGGGGCCGATTCCATTACCAGCGGCGATAAATTCCTGGCCCTCTACGAACGGGATATGGAGCTGCTCGCCTCAGCCAGGAACGGCTACATCATCATCGATGACGTGGTGAGCACCGGCGGCACGGTCCTCGGTCTCTACGAAATCCTGGAGGAAGCTGCGGCCCGGATAGGTATCGGTGTGCCTACCGTGCACGGTATCTTCTGCGCCGCAACCGAAGGGGCGTCGGGTGTGCGTCTCCCGGCCCCCGTCCACAGTCTGGCCCAACTCCCGGTACCGCAGGCAGTGATCTCCTAATCCATGGCGGATCCGGTAATCTCCCTATCCAAGGTCACCAAGCGGTTTGGCCCGGTCTGGGCCAACCGTGAGGTCGATTTGGACCTTTTTCCCGGCAGGGTGCATGCCTTGCTGGGAGAAAACGGGGCAGGCAAATCCACTCTGATGTCCATTCTTGCCGGACGCTACAGCGCCGACGGCGGCACCATGATGATGCACGGTCGGGAGGTGTCGTTCAATTCTCCGGCGAAAGCATTGGATCATGGTATCGGCATGGTGTATCAGCGCTTTATGTTAATCGAATCGATGACCGTCTCAGAGAACCTGGCGCTGTCGGCTGGCAAAGCACATGGCCGCACGGGAATCGATCAGGTGATCCACCAGACCGCCGAACGCTACGGGCTTGGAGTCGATCCGGAGAAGCGGGTGTTCGAGCTCTCCATGGGTGAGCGGCAGCGGGTGGAGATCATCAAGCTCCTGATGCTCGATGCCGAAGTATTGATTTTTGACGAGCCCACATCCGTATTGACCCCTCCCGAGGTGGACGCACTGTTCGAGGTAATCGATCAACTGCGCGCGGAGGGCAAAACGATCGTGCTCATTACCCACAAGCTGGAGGAGGTGCTGAAGCTGGCCGACGATATTTCCATCATGCGCAAGGGGCGGCTGGTGTTTTCAGAGCGTATTGACGCCAGGCAGATGTCTCGCCAGCAGCTTGCCCGTCTGATGGTGGGGCGAGATGTGGTGTTGCGCGTCGATAAAAAGGAGGTGGCCGTCGGGGAGACGATCCTGGCGCTGCAGGGGGTGAGCGGAGACAGCCCGCTCGGGGGGCCTTCCTACACCGATGTGACCCTGGAGATCAAACAGGGTGAGATCTTCTCCATCATCGGTGTCGCTGGAAACGGCCAGGTCGGGCTGGTTTCAGCCATTACCGGTTTGTCCCAGGCCAGGAGTGGAACCATTACCTTTGACGGTGCAACCTACAATGCGCGGGAGTGGCGCATGGCTTCCAGGGAAAAGATCGCCTATGTTCCCGAAGATCGCTATCACTCTGGATCCATCGGTGCCATGTCCATTGCCGATAATTTCGCCTTGACCCGTCTTGCTGCCTATAGATCGGGAATGGCGGGAATGGTGCTCGACCGGGAGAAAATGGCGGCCGACGGAACCCGGGCCATCAGGGATCATAACATAAAGGTAGAGTCAAGCGAGGACAGCGCCGGGTCGCTTTCCGGCGGCAATCTGCAGAAAGTCATCCTGGCCAGGGAACTGACCAGAAATGCAAAGCTGTTCGTCGCCGAGCAACCCACCCAGGGATTGGATATCTCGGCAACCGAAGAGATCTGGCGGGCGCTGCTCGAATGCCGCGAGAAGGCGGCCGTGCTGCTGGTCACCGGTGATCTCAAAGAAGTTCTGTCGCTCTCAGACCGCATAGGCGTCATCTTCAATGGCCGAATCCTCGAGATTATCGATGCCCATGACAGCGACCAGGTTGACCGGGTGGGTCTATTGATGGCCGGGGTAAGAACTTGATAAGAATTGAAAAACGCATACAGCCGCTGCGCTATCAGGGCATTTTCGCCGCAACGTCGGCGGTGGTTATCGCCTTTGTGGTCGGCTGTGCGATTTTCGCCGGTCTGGGCGTCAATCCCCTGACGGCCTATGCGGCCATGGGCAAAGGGGTTTTCAGCTCGGCCGACGCCTTTTCAGAAGTGCTCGTCAAAGCCACGCCGCTGATTTTCACGGGTCTCGCCGTGGCCACGGCTGCGGTCATGATGCTCTGGAATATCGGGGCCGAAGGGCAGCTGGTGTGGGGTGGCATCTGCGCCGCAGGCGCAGCCCTATTTCTTTTTCCCCAAACCCAGCCCTGGCTTCTCATTCCACTGGTGCTGACGGCTTCGGCGCTGGGCGGCATGGTCTGGGCGCTGATTCCCGCCCTGCTCAAGGCGAAACTCAGGGTCAACGAGATTCTCACTACCCTGCTGCTCAACTATGTGGCCATCATCTACATGGAGCATCTCTTTTATGGTCCCTGGAGAGATCCTGCCGGTTTCGGTTTTCCCGGTACCGCACAGATTCCCGAGGCAGCACAGCTGCTGCGGTTTGCCGGCACCAGGATCAGCCTCGGTTTTCCCCTGGCGCTGCTCTGCGCGGTGATGCTCTATTATCTGCTTTATAAATCAGTTTGGGGCTATCAGGTCCGGGTCATCGGTAAGGAGCTGCGGGCAGCCCGTTATGCGGGGTTCAACGTGACCGGCAAGATCCTGGCGGTGATGGCACTTTCCGGCGCCTTTGCGGGAATGGCTGGAATGGTCGAGGTGTGCGGCATTCATTACCGCCTGCAGACAGGACTAGCCGTCGGTTACGGCTATGACGGCATTATCGTCGCCTGGCTGGCCGGGCTGAATCCGCTGGTGGTTCCCTTCACGGCTATTTTGCTGGGCGCCCTTTTCGTTGGCGGTGAACAGCTTCAGTCGGTACTTGGACTGCCTTCCACCATAAGTCTAATTCTGGAGGGAGCCCTCTTGTTCGGTCTTTTTACCGGACAGACGCTGGTCCGCTACACCGTAACGATTTCTGGCCGTTCGAAGGAGGTGTCATGATCGAGGACCTGACCTTCATCGCCCAGATTTCTATAAAATCTTCGGTGGCGGTTTTACTGGCCACTGTCGGCGGCATTATCAACGAGCGCAGCGGCGTGCTCAATCTGGGAATCGAGGGGATGATGCTGGTTGGGGCGTTGGCCGGCTTTGCCGCCGGCCATTTCACCGGGTCTCCGCTGCTTGCGGTGGCGGCCGGCGCCTTGGCCGGAGGGATGCTATCGCTGGTGCATGCATTTTTCACCATCGGGCTGCGCTCCAACCAGGTGCTCAGCGGATTGGCGCTGACCATACTGGGAACCGGACTGGCCAATTTCCTCGGCAGGCCGCTGATCGGCCAGACGGGAGTGCGCATTCGTCAACTGCCGGTTCCCTACCTTGCCGATATTCCGGTGATTGGAGATATCCTGTTTAACCAGAGTCCGTTTGCCTACGCAGCCTATCTGCTGGTCCCGCTGGCCTGGTTTGTCCTGTTCCAAACACGTACCGGACTGATCCTGCGGGCGGTGGGCGAGGATGCGCGATCAGCCGATGTTGCGGGCGTCAACGTGCCCCTTACTCGAACCCTCAGTGTTTTTGTCGGTGGACTTTTTGCCGGGCTGGCCGGTACTTATCTTTCCCTTTCCTATACTCCCGGGTGGAAAGAGACGATGACGGGAGGGCAGGGATGGATCGCCATTGCCATGATCATATTCTGTTTCTGGAATCCACTGCTGGCCTTTTTTGGAGCCTTGCTCTTCGGGGGACTCACCGCACTGCAATTCTTCTTCCAGGCCACTTCGATGGATCTGATTCCATCCTATGTTCTGAAAATGCTTCCCTACCTGTTGACTATCGGTGTGCTGGTAATGGTTTCCGCTTCATCGAAGCGTCGAAAGTCAGCATCGCCTGCAGATCTCGGTGTACCTTTTTATCGGGAGTTGTAGAAAGAAACCCGCTACCATTCAGCGAAGTGTCGCACTGTTGTGCATCTACCCTCAATGTCCGTCGAATTCGCAGAAGGTATGTACATTAACTCCCATATCCGCGATTTTCCTGCTGCCGCCCAAATCGGGCAGGTCGATTATCGCACTGCTTTCCAGGACATCGACACCGATTCGCTGCAGCAGGTTCAGGGCGGCGACCATGGTACCGCCGGTGGCGATAAGATCATCGACCAGCACGACGTGATGCCCATCTCTGAGCCAGGCGGTCTGGACCTCAACCTCGGCCTGGCCATATTCGAGTTCGTAGGCCTCGGAAATGGTTTCCCCCGGCAGTTTCCCTTTTTTCCGAACCGGGATGAAGCCGACATCGAGCAGATAGGCGATCGGTGAGCCGATAATGAAGCCCCGCGCATCGATGCCGACAATGGCGTCGATCCTGGTATCGCGGTAGCGCTCGACGAAAAGGTCGATGACCTGTTTGAAGACCTTTCTGTCTTCCAGCAGTGAACATATATCCCTGAACACCACGTGCGGCTCGGGCCAACCGGGTACGGATCTTATGTGGGCGGTTAAATCGAAGTTATTGTCGTCCATGGCTCAATAAATTTCGTTGAGTATTTCTACCATTCTTAGGTGACAGATATTTCGTTTATCCTGCAACGAAATGTAAAATAATCATAGAATCCTTATGAAGACAAGTGAGTATGAAGTGAAAGTCTCATTCGGGCCTTCCTGGAGGATTAATTTATTGGTTTTAGAGAACGCAGCGCGAGCCTTGCCGAGGCCCCCCAGCAGGGGACCGGTGGCTTCAGCTCTGCACATCCGAGTGGACAAATATCTCCTGTTGGGGAAGGGACATAGATATACGCTCATCGTCGTTGAAGGCATGCACCATCTTCAACCACAGATCAGTGCGAGCGGAAAACCAGTCTTCGTTTTTTACCCAGCAAAAAGCGAGCATATCTACCCCGGATGCGTTGGCGTTGACGATATGGGTAGCGGGCGGGATGGGTTCTTCGAGCACGCGTGAATCGGCCCCCATGACCTCGATAAACGTCCGCCTGGTCTGTTCCAGATCGCTGTCGTTGTTGACGCTGATCATGATTTCCACGCGCCGGTGGGGGATTTCGCTGAAATTCTTAATGGTCGAAGCCATCACCATCGCCGTCGGCAGGGTCACCGAGGTGCCGTCAAACTGCTTTATGGTAACGCGAAATACGTCTATGGCAGAGACGGTGCCGAAGATACCGCCAATTTCAACCGTATGGCCGATGAAAAAAGGCAGCTTGGGGATGAAGGGAACCATGAAGAAGACAACCACCGAGCCGATCAATACGCCGGCCAGGGCCAGATGGGCAATGCCTTCCACCGGCACGCCAATCCGATCGAGGATCAGCAAGGCCATGATCACGAGCACCATCACGTAGAGGGTGCCGAATAAAACCCTGATAAAACGTTTGTTCTTAATGTGGGGGTAAATCAACTTGCCGGCCAGCCGGTGAATCAAAAAGATTACCAGCATGGCACCGACAACCAGGTAAAGGCTGCCGGCGATCTGCGCACCGTAATTACCCAGTTTGTCAAAAATCAGAAAGGTGGTATCGGCAATTTCGTCGATTTGCTCCTCAATTGGTAATTCTTCAGCCATGGAATCCTTCCATTATGACCTCAATTATCGGCTGTGAATCAGTTGCGAAACTAATCAAAGCCCATTTTGATACGAAAAAAATAAGACGAAAATATCTCCATGATCTTAACTTAATTTCTGAATTTAAATTAGCAATCTAATCTCGAGTCACTCCGCGGTTAGGATACAGATTTGCATAGATTCGCATTGATCAATTATTTCTCTTCATGATCAGGGATGGAGATGGCATCTGGAATGGACATTTCAGTGGGCTCAGCGCAATGTGGGAAGAAGCGGTCGAGGTGTTAACGCAGATAGAAGGAATTCAATGACCATGTGCGGGAGAAGCTTATAGGGTGTTGGTGAGACGGAAAATCTCTCCATGAAAAAAATCAAATACATCACAATAAGTTTAATCGTCCTAGTGGTGGCAGTCCTTCAGCTCACGGGAGGGATTCATGTTTATCTGGGGCCTGGATAGAATACCATCGAGAGTTCGATACCGTCAAAAACGGCGAAGCTTTCATCCCTGCAGATTTTCACTTGTCGGACGCTACCAGCAGTTAGGGTGGGTCATGCAACGCCCGGGTTCACGCAATTACGGGTTGAGCGGTGCTGCAGGGCGCCTAATAGATTGTCGACAGCGCATTCTGCCATCGCATATCTGGTCTCGTGGGTGGCCGAACCGATATGAGGAAGGGTCACGACGTTGGGCAAATTGAGCAGCGGCGAGTCTAACGGGAGCGGTTCGCACTCGTAGACGTCGAGCCCGGCTCCGCGTATTTTACCTCTCTGCAGCGCCTGCACCAGTGCCTGCTCATCGATCACCGGGCCGCGCCCTCCGTTGATAAGAAAGGCTTCCGGCTTCATTTTATCAAATTCAGCCGGACCGATTATTTTTCGTGTCTGATCAGAAAGCGGCAGAACAAGACAGATGAAATCGGACTCGGATAAAAGCTCATCGAGGCTGCAGTAACTGCCATTGAACAATGCCTCTGCTTCCTCGCTGACCTTTCTGTTGTGATACAGGATCTCCATGTTAAAACCGTTGTAGGCCCTGCGTGCGACAGCTGAACCAATTCGGCCCAATCCGACAATCCCAAGTTTTTTGCCGTATACGTCCGAGCCGAAGTGTTCCGGACCGACAATCGAGGTCCACTCGCCGTTCTTAACCATGCGGTGGAGTTCAGCGGCACGGCGGGCTGCACAGAGAATCAGCGTAAAAATCATATCAGCCGTCGTTTCGGTCAGCACATCCGGGGTATGCATCAGCATAACTTTATGTCTGGTCATCTCGTCCACATCAAAATAGTCATAGCCTACGGAGATGGTGGAAGCAACCCGCAGCTTCGGCGCCAGGTCTAGAATTTCCGGGCCAACCTTCTGGCCGACACCGATTAGTCCCTCAGCTTCTGCCAGAACCAAGCGGAACTCCTCGCCCTGCATCAAGCTCAGTGAATCAACCCTGGTTACTTCGCAATTCTGGTGCAGGCGCTGCTCCAGGTCTTCGGGCAGACTCTCGTATTGAATCACTCTAAACCGCATGTCTGGTCCCCCATGGAAAAAGTAAAATACAATTTAAAATTACAATCATAATAGCATATCAATCCCCGATATTACCGATTAACTGATCTCAAGCAGTGTGGAATCGGAGGCGATAATCAGTCTTACCTTTATGGGATATAACCGTTGCTCCTTCGTCTTCATAGAATCGGAGTAACCCTCCCCGGTCAGCTTAAGACAAATAATCCCCATAATAAAAATCTGATATTTAAGAATTTGATTTTTATAATTTGGAACCAAGCTTATTGATTTACAGAAAAAAGCTATAATGTGCTCACCTATAGAATTGATATTAAACGTTATTAACAAATAAGTCCGGAATGATATTTGGGCACTTTTCTTGCTTAGTATATGAGTGTATCAGTTTGTGGTTCATCGAGAGTACAGGTTTGTAGGAGATGATTATGAAAATCAAAAAAGCCGTGTTTCCTGTGGCAGGTCTAGGCACACGTTTCTTGCCAACCACTAAAGCAATGCCCAAAGAAATGTTGCCGGTGGTGGATAAGCCAATAATTCAGTACGCAGTCGAAGAAGCACTTGCTTCGGGAATTGAGCAGATCATCTTTGTAACTGGATCAGGTAAAGGAGCACTCGAGGATCATTTCGACAAAAACCAGAATTTAGAAAAAACTCTTCGAGATAGGGGTAAGACTGAGCTTTTGCATACAGTAGAATCAGTGGTGCCCAGCAAAGCCCAAATTGTTTATACCCGTCAGAGTGAACCATTAGGATTGGGGCATGCAATATGGTGTGCCAGAGACATTGTTGGTGATGAACCATTTGCTGTGTTACTTGCTGATGATTTGATCCAGAGTGATGTGCCGGTACTCTACCAAATGATAAATGAATTTGATAGGTTGAGGGCTTCAATGATGGCAATCATTGAAGTGCTGCCCGATGAAACGGATAAGTACGGCATTATTGAAGCTGAAAAAGCTTTCAACGGTACCATGGTGATTAATTCAATGGTTGAAAAGCCCAAACCTGAAAATGCTCCATCAAATCTAGCGGTAATAGGTAGGTATATATTGACTCCCCGTATCTTCGAACATCTGGGCAAACTGAAAAAGGGAGCTGGCAACGAAATCCAACTAACGGATTCAATGTCGGCTCTTCTGAAGGAACAGCCAATATTTGGCTATAAATTCAAAGGCACCAGATTTGATTGTGGTGATAAAGCAGGCTTTCAGCTGGCGAACCTGGCTTTTGCCCTGGAAAGACCAGAAATGCGCGAAAAATTAATTCCTGACCTCAAAGTATTGCTCAGTCAGATGGGTGAGTTGGCCAATTAATTGTAGTCATATATAAAAATCAAAATCCTTCCTGCCTAGCTATATTCCCCCTGCGTTGATATAGCGGCAGCGCAGGACCTAGGGTTCTAAGCTATTATCTCTTCCCCATTATATCCTTACTCTCATTGTTTTGCGGTGACCAATAGGGACTTCCCGTTACCAGCTATTAATTTCAATCACCATCAAAGCACTTAGCAGGAGAAGATTTACGTCTCCTGGCATCATTTCAGGCTTAATCGCCAATTTCCATCCGGCCGGGGGAGTATTGTCAAAGAGCGCACTGCCGAGATTTTCAGGCAGAACTTTCTTCATCAGTGAGCCAATCCGTCGGGGTTCGCTTCTTCTTATCTATTGAGCCTGGCACATCTATTTGCTTGTATTTAGCATGAAAATAGAATTTTTCGGTAGCGAACTTATCGATTTCAGATTCCATGTATAGTCCTTTTACTGTTTTGTGCCGTCAGTGCCAGGATAAAGAAACCTTCTCCCCTGAAGATCCTATCTCAGTCTATTGTATTGCTGGTGAATTGCCAACCTTCACTAAAGATCAGAGCTCAAAGATAAACCGGAATAATTTTCAATATCATTGCCACGACTTCCAGCTCACCTTATTGTTCATCTAGGTGATTTAGACACCAGGAGCAGTGCAGCAAAAAAAGACAAACATCCCTATGAACCCATGCCGAACACGATCAGAGATAATGCCCATGCGGTATTACTGCCCGCCTTTCCTGATACTAAGTTAGGTGATGGTGTAAAACAGTTTCTGGCAAACGGAGGATGCTCGATTCTTATTGGCGAGACAAGAGAAGAATATGTTGCAAGAGCTATGACCCTGGAGCGCAGGCACGCTGAAAAAGCCGAGACGATTATCGCCTTAACTGAACAAGCGAGTTCCTTATCCGGAAATATCATTGTTGCAGTTGATCAAGAAATTTCAGGCATTTGCAGGTTGCATGATCTGGTACCACCGTTCCCTTTAAGAGAGGAAATTGAAGGAATGGGAAATGAGCAATTTGGAGACATATGCTCAGATATTGCAATGGCTGCAAAAGAGTTAGGGGTCGACTGCTTTTTAGGACCGATCTTGGATGTTGTGACTGGAGATAATCCTTGGCTGAGTGGCAGAACCTGGTCTGCAGAGCCTCTTGCTATTGCTGAAAAATCATCAGCTTACATCAGAGCTATTCAATCCAATGGTATCGCTGCGACAGCCAAACACTTTCCCGGCTATTCAGTTATTGAACTTGACCCCGCTGTTGAATCCGAGGCTCGGAACATGGAATCTCCGCAATCATTCAAGACCACTTTAATGCCATTTGTGGATGCCATTAAGAGTGGCGTTGCAATTGTCATGACCGGGCCAGCGATAGTAGAAGCATTTGACCCGGCGAGAGCCGCATCAATATCTCCATCTGTCATTGGGGTGTTGCGGGGGGAACTTGGATTTAGAGGAGTTGTTATGAGCGACGGCCTTGATGCCAAGGCTACTTTAAGAGGTCAACCCATCACCCAGGTAGCTGTTGAGGCACTAAAAGCAGGCTCTGACTTGTTATTAATCGCTGATATTGATGACCAAATAGATCTCATTGTCTCTGCAATAGTTGCTGCTGTTGAATCAGGAGACCTAACAGAGAACCGTCTTCATGATGCGGCAACGAAAGTCCGCTCTCTAGCTGCACAATACAGTCATTAGACACTAATGATCTCTCCTGATAATCCTCGCTTCAGCTGGTTTCGGCGCACTGAGAGATAACGACTCAAAACATCAACTCGACTCTACTCTCTCACCCAGCCGAAATCCTCGGAAGGTTTCGACACTGCGGTTTGGTATTTAAGATCAAAGCAGCAGTCCAGATAAGATGCGCTGTCTCCAACTTGGACTTCAGAGACAGTGAAAGTGGTTATATTACTTCAAAATATCGGATGAACTAAGGATTGAATGATATATGAGAGATGGACAATCTCTTTAAATGCGGGCTAGATAAATGATTTTACAGATATCAAAGACACCACAACAGGGTACAAGCTGAGGATCCTCAATGCGTAACAAAAGCAAGATTCTCGAGTTACTCACATCCTCCTTATCGCTGCGCATTGTGCTGTGGGTGTTTTTCAGCGTGATTGTAATTGAGGCGATTATCCTGATCCCTTCATTATTAAATAGAGAGAATGAACTCTTATCTCAAATGGAGGAAATCACTGCCGTAGAAGTGTCATTGATTTTGCGAGTCGCGGACTCGTCAGCAACAGACGAGGAACTCATTGAAAAAATCAAACTTCTGCAATCGTATCATAAAATCCGTGGGGGAGTCCTCTATCGATATGATACCGATATAATTGGATCATTTGGGGAAAAACCTGGGTTGACAATCGCCGATATCAAAAAAGATAAAAATATTGATCGGTTACATCGCAATATATCCAGATATGATTTTGCCGTCATGGCCGAGAGGCAACAGGCACCATACATCTTTATCGCGCGTATGGACTCATCCGATGTTAAGCAGGAGTTATTTGCGTTCTTCTGGCGCATAGCCGGGCTGGTTTTTATCATCTCCATATTTGTCACGGCGGGAGCATGGCTGGCGTTGAAACCAATTGTTGTTTCGCCGATTCTTAGGCTAAGAAGCGATTTGATCAAAGCCGGAGATGCCATCAGCAACGATCAGCAGCCACAACCATTCTACTCGACTGCGGTAAAGCGCCGTGATGAGTTGGGTGATGTCATCGCGGCGTTCAATCGTATGTTTGAGCAAATTACTGATGCAATTCAGCATCGCAAAGAAGCGGAAAAACAGCGGCAGCTAAGTTATCAGCAGATAGAAGCCTTTTCGGAAATTCTCAATGCCGAATTGGAAAAGGGCCGTCAGATTCAGAGAAACTTTTTTCCCAACAAATCCCCACTGATTCCAGGCTGGGAAATCTCAACTTATTTTAAAGAAGCGCGTCAGATGTCGGGCGATTTCTATGATGTGTTTGAGCTGCCAAGCGGGCGCCTGGTGTTCGTGGTAGCCGATGTGTGCGATAAAGGTGTCGGGGCAGCTCTTTTTATGGCTCTTTTCCGAAGCTTGATCAGAGTGTTCTCAAACTACGCCGATTCAGAAGATATCTCTGTTGGGGCTTCCCCTGAGACAGGTGGCCATTACACTTCAATGATAAATGACTCTTCAGCAAACCTGATTCCGCCACACGCATTAAAAGCCGTTGAGTTGACCAACGATTATGTTGCAGTAAATCACAGTGAACTGATAATGTTTGCGACCCTTTTCTTTGGCTTTCTTGACCCGGAAACAGGATCACTGAGCTATATCAATGCAGGTCATGAGCCTCCGGTGGTTTTAAATGGCTCCGGCGGGATTAAAACTCTTCTTAAACCGACGGGGCCTGCAATCGGCATAGACACTGAAGCCCGTTTCGGATTCGAGCAAATACAGCTCGAACCGGGCAGCGTAGTGTTGGGGTTCACCGATGGTGTTCCAGATGCAACAAACTCGGAGGGTAATTTTTATACGGTTGAAAAGTTGTTTTCACTATTGGAACAACCGGTAACTTCAGCAACTTCTCTCACAGACAGAATAGTCGAGGCG
>JABDQA010000136.1 GCA_013042475.1 Desulfofustis sp. | reverse complement strand
TCCCCTTAATGGAACCTTTTAAACTTGCAAGCTGAGTTCTGATGCTGCCGTCCAGAACCAGATCTCCAACCTTGGCAATGACGCCGCCAATAATGGAAGGATCGACTGATGCAGTCAGCTCAACCTTCTTGCCAGTTATCTTTTCTAATGTTGCCTTTATCTTATTTTGTAAATCCGTATCCAATTCAACGGCGGACATCACGGTGCCGTGGCTGATATTTTTATCCTCGTCAACCATGATCTTGAATTCTTCGGCAATCTCGGGAAGTATCGCCGCCCGCTTCTTTTCAACGAGCAGGTTCAGGAAGTTCCCCATGACCTTGTCGGCATCCATGGAGTCGACGATAGCGCCCATGGCCTTCTCTCTGACGTCGACAGGATAGAGCGGGTTGGTCAACGCATCCTCAACCTCGGGATTGGATTCAAAAAGCGCCGCCACCGCCGCCAGGGCTTCACTGTAGGCCTCGTATGTGCCGTCTTCCTTACCTATGGCAAACAACGCCTTGGCGTATCGTTTGGCGAGGATAGTCTGTTTCACTGTGCGGCCCCCACTTTATCTAAGTAATTTTCAATGATCTTGACCTGGTCTTCAGGGGTCAGATTCTTAACGATCAACTCCTCGGCCATGACTGCTGCCTGATCGGCGACCTCGTTCTTCAAATCGCGGCGGGCTTCGACGATCTCATTTTGGATGGCCTGCTCGGCCTGACGTTTCATGTCGTCTACTGCCTGCTCGGCTTTTTCAAGGATTTTGGCTTTTTCAACTTCTGCCTGGGCCACCGCCTTTTCGACGATGGAATCTATATCTTTTTCCACCGTAGCCAGTTTGGCTTCGAATTCGCGGTACTGGCCCTCGGCATCATCCCGTCTGGTTTCCAGGTCTTCCAGTTCGTTCTTCACTGCGGTCTGACGACCGCCCAGTGCGGTAGCGATCGGCTTGGCACCAAACTTGACCAGAATAATCATCAAAGCAATAAAGTTGATCACCCGCCAGAACAAGTCTTTGAGCTTGGCCGGGGAAAGGCTGCCTTTTCCATGACCTCCGCCGTGGTCACTTTCGGCTGCATGGGCATCGGCTTCGCCGTGGGCAGCATCGACGGCGTGCTCAACGGTTGCCGAGTGACTGTCAGCAGCCTGCTTTTCGGCGGCGTAGAGCGTTGTGACTGCAATTGACAGACTAAAACAGAGTGCTGCCAGCAGCATTAAAAATCTGGTTATGTAAGGGAATTTGTTCATGATTAGAGCGCCCTCCCCAGAATTTTGCTGGCCATGTCCTTGGCAAACCCGTCCAGATTAGCCTTTAGTTCTTGCTGAGCCGTGTCGATCTGTGTGTTGATGTCCGCCAACTGTTTGTCCTTGAAATCCTCAACCTCGGCCTTGATCGATGCCATCTTCTCATCTCCGGCTGTCTGTGCCTCGGCCCTCGCCGCATCGAGCGCCGCTTTGGCCTTACCGGAAGCCTTTGACATCTTGGCATCCACCTCTTCCTGGCGTAGACGTGCGTTCTCTTCGAACTTCGCCACATCATTCTGCATTCCCTGCATCTTTTCAGACCGCTCCTGGAGGATTTTCTTTATTGGCTTATAAAGAATCCCGTTGAGCAAAAACATGAGTACCACCATGTTTATCATCTGAATCACCATTGTGATGTCAATTGTGACCATGTGTTATGCTCCTGATTTGCAGAAATAAAAAAACAAACATCCCCGGAGGGAAGAAAACTGAACTCCCATCTCTTCTAAAATGTTGCAAATGAGACCCATAAATAAAAATGAATGGTCATTCACAACAGCTCAAAATCTTTACTGCAAAATATTGGTCATGTCAACTACTTTATCGTCCTCTGAAAGCCTCAATTTAGGCCCGTTTTCATTTACTTGGACGACATTCTTATTACCCCAAAAACAGACCGGGCGAAGACGCCCGGTTCGTCTATTTTTATCAGCGCCGAGGTGGGCTCGACACCAGTTTATCGAGTCCTCTAACCGTTGCTCGATTCAGCCACGATCGATGGCACTGCAGAAATCGCCTCGCCTACTTTGTCGGCCAGTGGTCCCCCCGCCTGGGCCATATCGGGTCGGCCGCCTCCTCTACCGCCTACCAGCGCGGCAACACGATTGATGATTTCACCAGCCTTGAACCGATCGGTGAGATCTTTGGAAACGATTACCAGCAATGCCGCTTTTCCTTTGATGGAACCTCCGAGCACAGCGATGCCTGAGCCCATTTTATCGCGGACTTTATCACCGACTTCTCGCAATGTTTTGGGGCTGTCCAGCTCAATTTCCGCGGCGATAACCTGAACGCCGTTGACTTCGACTCGTTTATCGAGGACGGTGTCCAGCCCGGAACTGGCAAGTTGGGTGGACAGGGAAACCACCTGTTTTTCAAGTTTTTTCTGCGCTTCGAGCAGATGCTCCAGCTTCTCCACCAGTTCTGAGGGTGTGGCGTTGAGTCTGCCACCGATGGCTTCCTCACGGTGAGCCATGTCCTGCATCAGAGCTATCGCTTTCCTGCCGGTGACCGCTTCGATCCGCCTGACACCAGCGGCTATGCCGCCTTCACTGACGATTTTCAGCAGGCCGATATTTCCGGTGGCGTTAACATGGGTGCCACCGCACAACTCCTTGGAGACCGGTTCGATGGCGACCACTCGCACCGAGTCCCCATATTTTTCTCCGAACAGGGCCATGGCACCTTCACTGAATGCCTCCTCCCGGTCGACTATCTTGACCGCCACTTCCCGGTTCTTTCTTATCTCCTCATTGATTTTTATCTCGATCTTGGAGAGATCTTCAGGTTCCAGGGCTGAAAAATGGGTGAAATCGAAGCGTAACCTGTCGGGACTGACCAAGGAACCGGCCTGCTTGACATGGTCACCGAGCACCTCGCGCAAGGCGGCGTGAAGCAGGTGGGTGGCACTGTGGTTGGCCTCGGTGTCGGTGCGGCTCTGTTCATCAACGACCAGTTCCACCTCAGTGCCGGTTGTCAGGCTGCCCTCGGCAATGAACGCATGATGAAGGATTACCCCCTCGGTCTCGGAGGTGGTCGTCTCTGTCCGAGCGCTGCCGCCGTCCCACCTTATTACTCCGATATCGCCGATCTGACCGCCGGACTCGGCATAGAACGGCGTACGATCAGTTATCAATCGAACCTGCTGTCCCGGGCCCGCCTGTTCGATCACCTGGCCCAGTTCATCCACCATCCCGGTGACTCTGGCGTTCTCCTGCCGTGATCCGTGGCCGGTGAACTCGGAACGCACACCTGATTCAATCAAGGTCTTGAGGCCCTCTTCTCTGAGCTGCAGCCCCTCATCCTTTCGCGAGGCCCGGGATTTGGTGCGTTGTTCCTCCATGGCAGCATTGAACCCCTGATCATCGAAGGCGATGGAGCGTTCCAAAGAGATGTCCCTGACAATGTCAACCGGAAAGCCGAAAGTATCGTAGAGTTTAAAGATGAAATCGCCGCCGATGAGTGGGTTCGGCTCCTTCTGCTGGCGGGCGATTTCCTGGTCGAGCAGAGCCAGCCCGTTTTCCAGAGTCTCACTGAACCTCGCCTCCTCGTTATTGACGACTTTTTCCAAAAGCTCCGCAGTATCGGCCAGGCGTGGATAGGCGTCAATCATCGAATCCACTACCGCGGTACAAGCCTGATGCAGAAACGGCCCGGTCAGGCCCAGATTGCGGCCGAAACGGCTGGCTCGCCGCAAAACCCGTCTGAGTACGTAGCCTCTCCCCTCGTTTGAGGGCAACACGCCATCGGCCACCAGAAAACAAGTCGCTCTGACATGGTCGGCAATTACCCTCATGGCCGTGTCATCGGCTGCATTCTTTCCATAGGCTCGGCCGGACAAATTCTCAAGCCGGGAGATAATCGGGGCAAAGAGATCGGAATCATAGTTGTTGAATTTGCCCTGCAGCACCGCAGCCACCCGTTCGAGGCCCATGCCGGTATCAATGCTGGGCTTGGGCAGCGGCTCCATGGTGCCTTCAGCGAAACGATTGAACTGCATGAAGACCAGGTTCCAGAGCTCCAGAAAGCGATCACAGTCGCAGCCGAGGGCACAATCCGGTCGACCGCATCCGGCCGCCTCACCCTGGTCGATGTGGATTTCGGAACAGGGTCCACAGGGGCCGGTGTCGCCCATGGCCCAGAAGTTGTCCTTCTCGTCAAAACGGACAATGCGGCCCTTGGGCAAGGTTTCAATCTGCTTCCATAGTTCCTCGGCCTCGTCGTCATCTTCATAGATCGACACCCAGAGTTGCTGAGGATCCAAGCCGAGTTCAACAGTCAGAAACTCCCAGGCAAAATCGATCGCCTCTTTCTTGAAATAGTCGCCGAAGGAGAAATTGCCCAGCATCTCGAAAAAGGTGTGGTGCCTGGCGGTGTAGCCGACATTTTCAAGATCGTTGTGCTTGCCCCCCGCCCGCATGCAGCATTGGCTGGTGACCGCCCTGGCGTAGTCTCTTTTTTCTTCGCCCATGAACACGGTTTTAAACTGCACCATTCCGGCGTTGGTGAACAATAGAGTCGGATCGTCCTGGGGGACGAGCGATGAACTGTCCACGATGGTGTGACCATGGCGTTGGAAATATTCCAGAAATCTGGCTCGAATCTCGTTTCCTGTCATATGCTGCCTTCCTGTTTAAGATTTATGCAGAGTAAAGATTCGCTGCGGTTGTAAATTCTGCACCCGGGGTGCGTGGTGGATATACAAAAATTAGGATTTTAGTAAAGTAAATGTTTTTGTCAAACCAAATAGAGTCCAATGGAGGGATCCATCGATAGAACAACGCAATCCTTGAGAACAACCACAGACATCGCTCTGCACACAACAGAGATAAATGATCCGGATCAAATGCCATCGGGTTTTCTGGCGGACATGGCAATCTCTTTTCCCGCGGCAAATAACTCTCTGATTGTTTTGATTCCCACCGTGCGCAGCTTTTTGACCAGAAAAATGAACAGATAGGCGGTCTGCAAGGCATCCTCCAGAGCGTCATGAGCTTCAAAATACGGCAGATTCAGTTCCCCACTCAGTTTCTGCAGGTTATAGCGGCCATCGGCGATCTGCTGCGAACCATGATAATCGCCCAGTACGGTTCTTTTGTAAATCTGCGCCATGCGCATGGTGTCGAGGCTGGGATTGGCAACTGTACCATTATACAGCTGCCTTGTAGCCCTGTTCAGAAAGGTGGAGTCTATCGTCACATAATGGCCCACCAGTAGATCTTGTTCGATGAATTTCAGAAACATGGGAAGGACTGTTTCCAGCGGCGGAGCCTCCTCCAGCTGTTGGGGGGTGATCTGGTGAATAAGGGTGGCCCTGGTGTGGTCAAGATTTTCCGGCTTGACGTAATAATGAAAGGTTTCGGCCAGGTCGATCTGTAAATTTCTTATGCGAACGGCCCCAATGGCGATTATTTCATCTTTTTTCGGATTAAGGCCGGTTAACTCGGTGTCGAAGACCACATAAGAGTGGTCTTCCAGACGTGTCTGATAGTCAAAACGCTCAAAGTTGCGGTTATTGGAGATAATAAGTCGATCCCGCCCCCGCAACAGGGCTAATTTATCGAGTATCGCCCTCACCTACGCCTCTTCGATCTCCTTTCTCATCAGGCTCTGCATTTTACCGATAACACTGAAGCCGTCTTTCAGCATTCGTTTTTCGAGATCGCTGAGTTGCTCGGGTAGGATGTAATCGTCCGGCTCATTTCCTTCTTCGATCTGAGAAAGCTGGTGGATGACCCGGAGCTGCATCTGCAACTCATAGGCGTCGACCATATCCAAGTAGAAATCCTTGTCCACCACCTTCTTAGCGGATAGACGTTTCAGCCTGGTCAGAGTATTGGTTTGCCGAATCCCATATTTGAGACTAAGCACACGGGCGAAATCGACAAACGGAGCAAGTCCACGCAGTTTTATGTCGAGCCTGTCCTTGTGATCACCGTTCTGCTCAACGATAAACTGTTCAAAAAATGAGAGCGGGGCCTGCATAGTTAAGAAATAGCGGCCCAGATTCTCAACGATTGTGTTTGACCGCCGACAGCAGGTGATGATGTGGTTACGCAGGTCGACCGCCAGCTGCTCGGTACCATAGCCATGCCGGAAATCGAAAAAGATCGAGGCGCCTATCTGCTCATGAGACTCATCCTGCTCAATCCATTTTCCGAACTGCTCTTTCCAGCCGGTAATCGATTGACACCACTCAGGGTTGGATACCATCACATTATCAGGACAGGAGGGATAGCCGCATTTGAGCAGGTGATAAGTTGCCTGTTCGCCGAACACCCCGAAATATTTCTCCACCTCGGCACGTTGATCGGGATTGGGCTCCTCATAGACGATGCCGTTGTCCTGGTCGGTCTTGAAAGTCTGTTCGATTCTCCCTTCACTACCGAACATCAGCCAGCTGTAACGGACCGGGGCCGGACCGAGCTGCCGGTGCAGAAGAATCAATATCTGGGAGATTATCCTCTCATTGATCAGGGCGATCATACGGGCTATATCGCCTGCCTTGGCTCCCTCGTTGATAATGTTGCGGACCAGCCCGCTGATCTTCTCAGAAAGCAGGTAAAGTCCCTCGAACTCACTCTGGGCGGCAATCTCCTTGAACAGGTAATAGGGAGAATTACCCTGCTGAACCATGATGTCGTGGCTGGTGATAACGCCGGTGACTCTGCCGCTCTGCTCAACGCCGAGATGGTGAATCGAAATGGTCATCATTTTCAGCAGAACATCGAAACAGAGCATATCGGCCGGCACCGTTTTCAGAGGACTGCTCATGATCGAGCTGACCGGCTCGCGTGTGTCCCTGCCTTCGGCGATTACCTTGGTCCTAAAATCGGTATCGGTGATGATGCCGATCATCGAGCCGGGATCTTCATCGACATAGACGAGCAGAGAACCGATCCCCTGGCGGGCCATGATGACCCCGCATTCCTGAATTGAGGTGGTGGCCGACACCGAAAACAGCGGCTTGCTCAGTTCGGCTGCCTTGGTGTTGAAAAGCAGCAGTTCCTCGGTGGACCTTCTGGTCAGCTTATTCTTACGCAACTCGGTATAAGCCGTTGCCACGACATTGTCAGAGAAACTCTTCAGGTAAAAGTGGGAAATTGCCGACTCGTTGCGGACCAATTCTTTGAAGATGTCGCGGGGAATAAGGTAACAGAAAGTATCTTCAATGGTTTCAATATTGAGGTTGGCTTTGGTTTCCCTGATGATCCCCAAAGCACCGATATTCGATCCCACCCCCCGATAATCCTTGAGTACGATTTCCCCGTCGTCATCGGTAATAAACGCCCTGACGCCGCCTCTTTGAACAAGAAAGAGATGGGTAATTTCAGACTCATTGTAGGTCAGCAGCCTGGTTCCTTTGGGGAAAAAATCTATCTTGCAGTGCAGGGCGAGATCTCTGAGCGCGTCATCATCAAGCTCCCTGAACGGCATGGTATTTTTTAGAAAGGCAACAGCCACGTCGGGAGCAACAGCATGCTCGCTGCCGTTGATCGACGGAACCCGCGGTCCCTTTCTTCTGTCCTTGACTGCCATGATAGTTGCTCGCCTTTAGTGATGGGGCTACGTTTTTTTATATCACACTATTTATCTTACCGGAATAAAAAGCGAGAAAGGACCTGGCGGTAGTAAAATAAAAAGCCACTACACATAATTTTAAGGTTCAAACTAAGTGTAGTGGCCTTTTATTTGTTTAGAAAAATTCGTTCTCCAAAGTCTTTTTACCGTCGATCAATTGATCAACCACGTCGGGATCGGCAAGGGTGGATATGTCGCCAAAGTCGCCAAAATCGTTGGCGGCGATTTTCCGCAGAATACGGCGCATGATCTTACCGCTGCGGGTTTTGGGTAATCCCGGTGCATACTGAATGGTGTCAGGTGAGGCAATTGGTCCTATTTCTGTGCGCACATGGACACGCAAATCGGCCAGTAGCTCAGCACTCTCCTCAATACCGGGGGTCAAGGTTACAAAGGCATAAATGGCCTGGCCTTTAATCGGGTGCGGCATGCCGACCACAGCCGCCTCGTTGACATAGGGATGAGAGCCTAGTGCCGATTCGATCTCCGCGGTACCCAACCGATGACCGGAGACATTTATCACGTCATCGAGCCGTCCCATGATCCAGTAATAGCCGTTCTCGTCGCAACGGGCCCCGTCGCCGGCATCGTAGCAGCCGGGAAACTCTTCGAAATAGGTACGGTTAAAACGTTTCGGATCGCCATATATTCCCCTGAACATCCCTGGCCATGGTCTGCGGATAACCAAATGGCCGCCTTCATTGACGCTGGCCTCATCCCCTTCCTCGGTGAGAATTGCCGCATCAATCCCGGGCAACGGCATGGTCGCTGAGCCGGGCTTCAAACTGGTTGCATAGGGCAACGGGGAAATCATGATGCCGCCGGTTTCGGTCTGCCACCAGGTATCGACGATGGGTACCGTGCCGCCGCCGACATGGAGGTGATACCACATCCAGGCTTCCGGATTGATTGGCTCACCCACAGAACCCAGAATTCGCAGGGATGAAATATCATGTTTGTGGATCGGCTCGTCGCCGAATCTCATCAACGCCCTGATCATGGTCGGCGCCGTATAAAATATCGTGACACCGAATTTCGCGATAATGTGCCAGAACCGGTCGGGTCCGGGATAGGACGGCACCCCTTCGAACATCAACGTGGTCCCGCCCAATCCAAGAGGACCATAGAGCAGATAGGAGTGCCCGGTAATCCAGCCGACGTCGGCGGTGCACCAGTATACGTCATCATCTTTGAGATCGAAAACCAGCTGCATGGTATGGATGACATAAGTCAGGTAGCCGCCGCTGGTATGTATCACCCCTTTGGGTTTACCTGTTGACCCTGAGGTGTAGAGGATGAACAGCATATCTTCGGCCGCCATCGGCTCCGGATCGCACACGGATCTAATATCCCCTGCAGCCATTTCCTCATGCCACCAGCTGTCGCGTTCGTGCTGCATGGCCACTTCGTTGCCGGCCCGTCGCACCACCAGACAGTGATCCACCGAGTCGCACTCCTCCAGCGCCTCATCACCATTCGGTTTAAGAGCAATGCTCTTTCCGGCCCTGAGCACCGCATCTGCAGTGATAAGCAATGACGCTTCGCAATCTTCGATTCTGTTCTGCAAACTGACGGCGGAAAAACCGGCAAACACGACCGAATGAATCGCTCCAATTCTTGCGCAGGCAAGCAGGCTGATCACCAGCTCCGGAATCATAGGCAGGTAGACCGCCACTCGATCACCTTTTCTTACTCCTTTCTTCCTGAGCACGTTGGCACAGCGACAGACCTCTTCAAGCAGCTGCCGGTAGGTATAGGTCCGAACTTCTTCCTCGGATTCTCCCTGCCAGATCAAGGCGACTTTGTCGCCTTTTCCACTCTCGATGTGGCGGTCGAGACAATTGTAAGAGACATTGAGGCTGGCACCATCAAACCAGCGGATTTCCGGTTTGTGAAGATCAGCATCGAGCACCGACTGCCAGGGGGAATACCAGCTCACCAGTTCTTCGGCCCGCTCTGCCCAGTATCCTTCCAGATCTTCCATGGAACGCCTGTAGACGCTCTCATACATGGCCATATCATTGATCCAGGCGTGTTCACTACCCTTGGTGGGCGGCTCGAAATATCGATCCTCGCTTAACAGACTGGTAATTTTATCATCAACTTCACTCATTGAAGTCTCCGGCTGCACACCTTTTAATCAAATAAAAAAACGGCAAGTTCACCAATAATCCAATGCAATCCCAAATCTACTTAACTATAATATCAGTAAATCTGATACAAAAAAGAGTTATTTTGGCTCAGATCTATAAAACACCCTGAATCAAGCGCTTTCAGATGGGCAATTCTTAATTATTACGATAAATTATTATACCAATCGCGGAGTTGATTAAAAAGTTCTTTACAATTTTTACTTGAAAATTAAATTAAACGCTGAAATAACATAGGGAGACAGGGAGATGCCATGCAAGAAGACATGAAAGATGAACAGATTGAGGTCATATCGAAACTATTGAAATCGATGTCCCACCCGATTCGTCTCAAGATTCTCTGCCTCCTGCAGGAACATGAGATGTCCGTCGGGGACATCAGGGAACAGGTGAAGACCACCAATGCCAATGTCTCCCAGCACCTCAACATTCTGAGAAGTCAAGGCATCATCGATTTCAGAAAAGACGCCAATTTTATCTACAACAGAATAACCGACCAGCGCATCCTCGAACTGATCCAGAAGATGCGGCAGCTTTTCTGCCCGGATCTGTAGAGATTGTTCTGAACCACCTGGTCAGCAGCTAATTACAACCACAAGAGTAGCACCATGATTATCACCGACTGGATTCACGCAATCGCCGGTTTTTTCATTCTGGCCAGCCTCGCCTTAGGAGTCGAGGCGAGTCCGATTTTTCACAGTAAATACTGGCTGTTTTTCACTGCCTTTGTAGGCCTCAACCTGCTGCAATTCGGTTTTTCGAAGAAATGCCCGATGGGGCTGATCCTCAAAGCCTTCGGTATTCCCGAAAGCAGGTAAAAAAGCTAATCGCTTTTCATTTTCGCCCCACAGGATAACTGCCAGCAGCAGTCCATTTCACCACAGGTTTCCAGTTTCCTGAAGCAATCCTGATGCCCCTCTTTGAGCTG
>JABDQA010000128.1 GCA_013042475.1 Desulfofustis sp. | reverse complement strand
GGTCCCATTGACACGTGTTCAGGTTTAACAGGTTCGTGTTACTGGCCAATGAATGATCGGTGATGAATCTGCCGCACAGAGTGTACAGAGCAAGGTCATGTATCCCGAGCAGTTTCGCTGTCTTGCTATAAACTTCCGGTTCTTCCCTGCGCAGCCAGGTCATCTTTACTGCTGAAAGAACCGGTGAAATCCTCAATCCTGTTAGGCCATACACGGGATCCTCGTACTGCGCCAACTCCCTGCAAATCGAAACCGTTCGTTTGTCGTGCCACATGATAAAGGGTGTCAGGGGATCTCCATGACTATCTATAGGAACTACCGACGATCGCTGTGAGGTTACAGAAATGGCAACCGGCGACAAGGTGTTATCACGACAATAGTCCGATGTCTCCTTTACCAGGGAAAGAAGATTTTCCACGAACATCTGAGCATTTAGTTCTACCCGGGTGCCACCGGATTTATAATCCGGCACGGTACTTCTTCGGCACTTGTGAATGACTGCTCCGTGGGAATCATGGAGAATTGCCCGCATGCTAGTGGAGCCTATATCAATGGTCATAATCGAGTCCATATGTACCCCCACTCTGTCAAAATCACTTTACAGCAATAGTTTGTGAGCTACGATTTCTGACCGTAGTAGGCTCCTTCCCCATGTTTACGAAGATAGTGCTTGTCGAGCAGTTCCTGCTCTATGGCCTTTAGGCCCGAGGTGATCGTTAAAGAGGCAAAGGCCATTTCCGCCACCTCTTCCAGCACCACCGTGTTGTGAACCGCATCCATGGCGCTGCTGCCCCAGGTAAAGGGACCATGGCCATTGACCAGGACGCCGGGGACCGCCATTGGTTCAATCTGACGCTGCCGAAATGTTTCCACAATGACCCGGCCTGTCTCGTGCTCGTAAGCACCTTCAATTTCAGCCTTAGTCAGTTTTCTGGTACACGGGACAGGGCCATAGAAATAATCGGCGTGAGTCGTTCCGAATGGAGGCAAATCTACTCCTGCCTGGGCCCAGGCAACGGCCAGTCGTGAATGGGTGTGAACCACCCCCCCACACTCCGGGAAAGACCGGTAAATCTCGAGGTGGGTGGCGAGATCCGAACTTGGATTGTAGCTGCCTTCGAGCACTTTTCCTTCCATATCGACGGTGACAAGATCCTCCACCTTCATAGTGTCGTAGGGAACGCCGCTCGGCTTTATCGTTACTTCCCCTGTTTTACGATCGATGCCACTCACGTTACCCCAGGTAAAAATCACCAATCCCAATTCCTTGAGCATCAAGTTGGCCTCAAGTATCGCTTCTTTCATTTGCTTATCCATCGATAAGCCCCCCTTCCTCCATTTTTTCGAAAATCCACTCCCGTGCTGAGCTGATTTCTGCTTCCGGATCATTTGCTTTCTCAGTCCACATCTCGATTAAAAATGGGCCGGCATACCCAAGTTCCTTCAACTTGGTAAATGCACCGGGAAAATCGACGCAGCCGTTACCGAAATCCACTTCTTTAAAAGTGCCGGGATGATCCGAAGTGACTGCCAGGGTGTCTTTCAAGTGAAGCGCCACAATCTGAGGAAATCCCAGCAGGAGTTCCTCCGGCACATCATTTCCCCAGGCGCTCAGGTTGCCAATATCGGGGTATACCGTGAACCAGGGAGAGTTGAGGAGTTGTTTCATATTTATGAATTTGAGTATTGAATTCATGAAAGGATGATCCATTATCTCCATGGCCAGCATCACCTGCTCGCGAGCGGCCATATCCAGACATTTCTGCATGTTCTCCAGGTACCACTTACGGGTATCTGAATCACTTTCCTCGTAGTAGACGTCATAGCCGGCCAGTTGAATGGTCCTAACGCCTGTATCCACGGCAAACCTGACGGCCTTCTCCATAATGTTCAGGGCTTGTGCGCGAGTGTCCGGATCACGACTCCCCAATGGAAAGCGGCGATGCCCGCTCAAGCACATGGTGGGCACCGTCAATGGGCTCTCCATTACTGCCCGGCAGAAGTCTTTGCGCTCTTCAAGAGTCCATTCCAGCCGGGCTAATCTCTCATCTGTTTCGTCAACCGAGATTTCGACAAAATGAAAACCAAGCTTCTCACCAATGGCCAGTCGCTTCTCCCAGCTTATACCTGGCGGCAGAGCCTTTTCATAGATGCCGAGCTTGATATCCTCTCTTTTCATGGTCATTACCAGTACTTGTTGATTGCGTCCTTGAAATCTCTGGCCGATCGAGCTGGATCATCGGCGCCATACAGCCCCCTTCCGGCGATGAAACACTTGACCGGAATGCCTGCAAAAATATCGAGATCTTTGGCATACAGTCCGCCGGTCACCGATACCTCAAACCCCATGTCTGCAAGTTTGCGTATCTTCTCTAAATCTTCTTCGCCCCACTGCTGACCAGCTAAACCGGCATCTCGGCCCCGATGATAAATGGCTTGAGTCAGACCGATTTCACGCCATTTCCTGGCGTGGTCGAAAGTCCAATCACCATATAGTTCGATCTGCAAATCACCATTGTATTTCCTGGCAACCTCAAGGGCCGCTTCCATGGTGGCATAAGGCGCATTGCAGATTACCGTCATCCAGTTGGCCCCTTGGGAAAAAACGATCTCGGCAACGGTGCCGCCGGCATCTGCAGCTTTGAGATCAGCAACAATCGTCTTCTCAGGATAAAGAGCCCTGAGAATGCCAACAGCTTTTGATCCCTCTGCGTAACAGAGGATTGTCCCCATTTCGAGTACGTCAACTTCGTCGGCAAGCGCCCTGGTGGCTTCCAAAGCCGATGGTATATCGAGGTGATCCAGGGCAACCTGAAGTAATGGTTTAGACATGTGATCCTCCTTATTTATAGCAGTGATTTAAACGGCAGATCCGGTTCGATCGCAAAAGCATCCTCAAACCCTCGAGGATAATGGTATTCCAACTCGTCTTTATCGGTAGGGAAGGTAAATTTCCCCCCAACCTGCCACAGATAGGGCTTGAATTTATACTTCAGCCGGTCTTTTTTCATCTGCCATAGGATCTTGATCTCCATGGGATCAGCCTGGAAATTAGTCCAGATATCATGATGAATGGGAATTACCACTTCACAGTTGAGGCATTCAGCCATGCGCAGAATATCCACCGAAGTCATTTTGTCGGTCATGCCGCGCGGGTTCTCCCCGTATGAACCGAAGGCGACATCGATCTTGTGATCGTTGCCGTGCTTTGCATAATAATTGGAATAGTGAGAATCGCCGCTGTGATAGACGTTGCCCCCAGGGGTCTTGATAAGATAGTTGACCGCCAGCAGATCCATTTCCTGAACCGGTTGGCCTTTCAAAACCACCCCTTTGGGGGCGGTTACCAGTTCGGTACGGTCAAAGGCGTCCAGGGCTACTATTTCCGTGTCACCGACCTTCACCGTATCTCCGGGCTTGACTGTTATACAGCGCTCTGCCGGCACTCCCCAGCCGGTCCACAGCTCAACACAGGCCTGGGGGCCAATGAATTTGACTTCAGGATCACAGTTTTGTAGGACGGCGGCCGCTACATTCTCATCGATGTGATCTCCATGGTGATGAGTGGACAGGATGGCATCCACTTCTTTGATCGCAAACGGGTCGAGCACACAGGGTACATTGCGTAAATTGGGTTGCAATTTAAGACAACCGATCATCCGCTGATGCTGATGCTGCTCCTTCATCAGCTTGTTCTGCTGGGTCTTCTTGCCATGTTTGGTCCAGTAATCGATACAGAGATTCGTTCCCCCCTGGCTCTTCAGCCAGATTCCGGTACAGCCGAGCCACCACATGGCGACAGTTCCTTCCTTGACGTCTTCTTCCTCAATCTCTTCGTTAAGCCAGGTTCCCCATTCTGGAAAATTTTTTAGAATCCATGATTCTCTTGTTATTTCATCTACTTTACTCATTTTATCCTCCTGATTTTAATAAGCCGAGGTCAGTTGTTAGGGTAATCCAAAAATCGTTTTATTTGATTAGATGACTTCGACCATAGACACGTATCAATCAGTTGCAGCGTTGCATCCTTCAGATAAAAAAACAGGCCCATCTACGCATAATCGTTACCCTTCAGGTAATGGCTCCAGATATTTTGACAGTTGAACGGTAATAAGTGAGGATGGTACCAATTGAAGAATGCGCTTGATCAACCCCAGGACGTGTGATATCATATCACATATTCCCATAGAGGACAAGCCATGGTTCTTGAGAAAATCACCAATGTCACCCTTCGTCAAAAAGTTTACGAACAGCTGCGCGCCAAGATTCTCGGAGCCGAACTGCTGCCGGGCGAAATTATCAGTCTCAGAGGACTTGCCGATAAGTTCGGGGTCAGCATCCTTCCTGTCCGCGAAGCTGTCTGGCAGCTTGAATCGGAAAAAATAGTCGTCGTTGAAAGCAACAAAAGAATCCAAGTCAATCATTTAACCAGCGAGGACTTCAAAGAAGTTCTCAACCTACGTTTGCTCCTTGAGTCTGAGGCGGTCGACAAGGCATGCAGGCTGCGCCCTGCAAAAGCGATTCCTCGAGTCGAACGCATTCTCGCCGCAATGGAGAAACATGTCGGGGTAAACCACAAGGCCTATATCAAGAAAAACGACGAATTTCATAAAACCATCTACACGTATGCCAATTCTCCGCTGCTCATCGACCTGATTCAGCAGCTGCTCGCCAGGGTCAATCCTTATATCTATCTGTACGCGATTGATAAGCGCGACCTTACCAACGCGCTACAATGCCATCACGATATGCTCACCGGATTTACCAATGGCGACAGCAAGGCAACCATCGAAGCACTGCATCGCGATCTGAAGGGTGCCGCCACATTCATTTTGCCGCAGCTCGAAATAGAAGATGAGAAGCGCGTGAACTAGCGCAGCTTATCCCTTTATTGCTAAAGCAACAGAGCTGCTCCCGTTCTCCAACTCTCTGATATTTTCCTTTTCAGTGTCTAAATAACACTTCCTACTGATCCGCAACCAGAAGCACCCATTGGCTGCCTTTAGCCTTTTACCGCCCCGGCAGTCATCCCTGTAATGATCTGCTTAGAAGCCACAAAGGTGAAAATAATGGGTGGTATCGCAATGAGCATGCCCATGGCCATGATCTGTCCCCAATCGATATTGTGCTCGGTCAGAAACAAAGAGATGTGAACCGGAGTTGTTCTCGTCGCCCTATTGGTCAATACGAGGGCCAGGATGAATTCGTTCCAGGCGATGCGAAAGGTAAAGATTGCTGCTGCCGCCAACCCCGGTTTAATAACTGGCAGAACAACCAGAAAGAATACCTGGAAGGGGTTGGCGCCGTCGACCCGGGCCGCCTCTTCGAGCTGAATTGGCACCTGTTCGATGAAACTCTGCAGTATCCAGATAACAAATGGCAGGTTGATGGCCACATACACTAGTATCAAACCATGCAAGTTGTTGCCGAGCTGGTATTGAAAGGTCCATATGGCAAAAACAGGAACTGTCAGAACCGCTGGTGGAATCATTCTCATCAGCAGGGTGGACAGGGAAACTGCATCTCTGCCCATGAACCGGAAGCGCACGATAGCGTAGGCTGCCATACAGCCCATCACCAGGGTGAGTAGTGTCGAAATCAGACCGACGTAGAGAGAATTGCCCAGGTAGCGCATCAAGGAAGGATCATGCAATACCGAGCTATAGTTTTTCAAGGTCGGCATGAAAATAAAGGTTGACACCTCGTTGAAAATATCCACCTTCAACTTGAGCGATGTAAGCAGCATCAGAACGATAGGCCCCAGGGACATCAAACTCAGACAGACAAGAATCAAATAGAAGACCGTAGTATTGGTTCTGGAGTATTCTTTCATCAGGGGCTCCTCAATACTGTTCCGCCGCAGCTTGCGCGCGGGCGATTCGGGCATCTCTGATTTTGGTGTAAACAAACATGGCCAGTGTTATCACCAGGACTATAGCCAACAATACATTGGAGAGTGCGGCTGCCCTGCCGAGCTCCCAGCTCACGAACGCTGTTTTGTAAATCTGCAGTGACATAATCTCCGTGGAGAGACCCGGACCGCCATTGGTCATGATAAAGATGACCTCCAGTACCTTGAAAGCGTCAATCATCCGGAGTAAAGCCGCAACTACCAAAACCGGCATCATCAGCGGTATCTTGATATAGATGATCTGCTGCCACTCCGAAGCTCCGTCGATGCGGGCAGCTTCCAAGGAAGATCTGGGCAGGGACTGAAGTGCGGCAAGGGAAAGTATGAATATAAAAGGCGTCCACTGCCAGATATCGGCAATGATAACCGAGGGCAAGGCCCAATCTGGTGAGGAAAGCCAGGGAATTGGCTCAAACCCCCATTTCTTCAGCGTCTTGTTAAATATGCCGAACTGTGGGTTATACATATAGCGCCATACCAGGCCGACGACAATCGGAGCAATCATCATCGGCAGGATGAAAATTGTCCTGAACACTGACATCCCCAGAATCGGCCGCTCAAGCATCAGGGCCAGACCCACGCCTATGAGCATTTCCAGGACTACGACGGTGAAGGCAAAAGTGATGGTCACCATGAATGATTCATGGAAATTGGGGTCATTCAGGATCCAGGCGTAGTTGCCAAAACCGTTGAACACCGCATCGGCGAAAGGTGTGCCCATGCGCCAATCGAAAAAGCTGGCCACGGTGAGATAGCCGATGGGATAGAGAAGCGCAAAGATCATGATAATACCGGCAGGAGCAAGAAATAGGAAGGGCGTGGCCCTGTTCATTATGCTTGTCGGTTTCATCTAGACACTCCTTTCGGCTCTACCATCACTTTTTGACTGTTGCCGGGTGTCGTTTTGACGACACCCGGCAGTCGCACAAATGGGTTGTTACTGCTTACTGCTGCCAGGTATAATAACCGGCCTTATCCTGGATCGCTTTGGCCCTTTCGGCAACTTGATCTAGCGCCTCTTTGACACTCATCTCACCTGTCATTGCCTTGGAAAGGGTTGTACCGAGTTCTTTATTTACCTCTCCCCAGGTAGGGATGATCGGTCGCCAGTCAGGATCGGCATGCTTCAGTGCCTCGGCAAAAATTTTCATGTGAGGGAACTTTGCATTTACGTCAGCATCTTCATGGGTGGAAAAACGACTGGGATTGCCGCCTTCCATGGCGATTAGTTTATCAACCCGTTTTGAAGTAAGCCACTGCAGCAGCAAGAAGGCAGCTTCTTTATTCTGAGCATTGCTTGGGATAGCTATGCCGAAACCTCCAGTCTGGGAACCGCGGCGCACACCCTTGGGATGCATGGCCCAGCCTACCTTGCCGACGATCTTTGATTTTTCGGGATCATCAACCTCTCCGGCAACTACGGTAGAGTCCAAAAACATGGCGGCATTACCCTGCAGGAACGCGTTCTTCATTTCGGCAAAACCGAATGAGGTTCCCCCCTCGGGCCCGCACTCCAGGATCTTTTTCAAGGCCTCACCTGCTTTAACCCCGGCTTCGTTGTTGACGATCGGGTTCCACTGGTCATCGTAGATCCTCCCTCCGAGAGGGCCCAGATGAAGCAAATAAGCGTGAGAAACCTGATGGCCGGTCGCACCACGTGAAGTCAGACCGCCCATTCCAGGCTCTAATTCCGGAATTTTGCAGACCAGATCCAACAATTCGTCGTAGGTTTCAGGGACCTTGAGGTTATGTTTTTCGAAAATGTCCTTGCGATAACCGAGAACCGAGGTTTCAGAACCGAAAGGAACGCCATAAAGAGCGCCCGTCGGGCCCGGCAGGTAGCCTTTTTTGCCTCCAGCCACGCCGATATTTTGCATGTAGCCGGTGACCAGATCCTCAGGGTCATAATTAGGATCGGCAAGTTTCGGATTCATGAAAAACGGTCCCAAAGGCTCAATCTGGTTAGCCGGTACATAATCAGCTTTGGAAAAAACGACATAGGCCAGAAGATCATAGTCGCCTTTGGGTTTGGTCAGTTCCAGTGTCTGCTTCTGTCGCATGGCCAGATATTGAAGTTGGTCGACCTCTACTTTTATTCCCGTCTCTTCGGTGAACTTCGGAATTACTTTCATGACCGCATCGTAATGAGGATGGGCCGGAAAATTCACCACCAGGGTCGTCCCTTTGTAGGGAGCATAGGGATCAGCCGCCTGCACGGTTGCTGACATCAACCCAGCACTCACTCCTATAAGTGCTGCTGTTATCAATGTCTTTTTGAGATGATCAAACATAGCTTCCTCCTCAAGTAATGGTTTAGGTTGTTAAATTTCCGAGTCACAAAGCCACCTCTGACTGCGGATCAAAGAGGGAAATGCTTTCCGGATCAATAGCGAAGCTTAGCACTTCGTTTGCCTTCAGGGGGGTGTCTGACCCCACCTCGATGAGAATCTGTTGACCGCCAAGACTCGATACAATGACCGACTGGCTGCCAATATATTCCGAGAGTACAATGGGAAGTTCAAGCTGCACCTGACCAGCAGTCACCGCCGATAGCAGGAAGGCAGAAGGCCGAATGCCGACGGTTACAGCCCTGTCAGATCTATCTTGAATTCTTGATTTCAATGTATCGGGCAACGGCAGGGTAAAACCGTCACCGCTCACCACCAACTGGCCTGCCGATTCTTCAAGGGTTCCATCAAAAAAGTTCATTGGCGGCGAACCGAGAAAACCGGCAACGAATTTGTTAACCGGCTTCTTATAGAGTTCCTCAGCCGACCCCTGCTGTTGTATGATTCCCTGATGCATGACCACGATTCGGTCGCCCAGCGTCATGGCCTCGACCTGATCATGGGTGACATACACCATATTTTTTTCCAGCCGTTGCCTCATGAGGGCCAGCTCTGCGCGCATCTGGGCGCGAAGCTTGGCATCCAAATTGGACAGTGGCTCATCAAATAGGAAAGTACCGGAATCTCTTACCAAAGCGCGGCCCATCGCAACTCGCTGGCGCTGGCCACCAGATAGCTGAGCTGGTTTCCGGGACAGCAGCGGCTCGATGCCCAGCATCTCGGCCACCTTGTTTACCCGTTTTTCAATCTCCGCCCTGGACTGCCGAGCCAGCCGCAGCGCAAAAGACATATTCTTGGCAACATTCATATGCGGATAAAGAGCATAATCCTGAAACACCATCGCGATGTCCCGGTCTTTGGGCTCCAGATGCGATACTGGTTTGCCCCCAATGTAGATTTCGCCCGAGGTAACTGTTTCCAGACCGGCAATCATTCGCAAGGTAGTTGATTTGCCGCACCCGGAAGGACCAACCAGGACGGTAAACTCATTATCGTCCATGGTGAGGTTTAAACCATCGATGACGGTGATGTTTCCGTAGCGTTTGACCAAATTCTCTAAGATTATTTCAGACAAAACTTCGCTCCCGTGTAAATTTACCCGCTAGATAATCTGAGATTCCCGGAAAAAAGTGAAACAGAATGGGAAAAGGAAGGCAACCGGACATGAGCACTACCACCACCTATTAGTTAGGTTATGTTGGGTTCTTGCCGAGCTATAGAGATATATGTGATAACATATAACATTTTAGCCCGCCGTAATCAATACTTATAAAGGGGTTAAGGTAAAAAAATTCCACTCCCTTTTTAGGCGGTTTTACTATTTGATTATATTAGATTTGTTTTCATATCTTAGCGTGAGAAACAGAAAGAAATGGGGAGGAGATACAGATTTTTACTTCCACCGCTTGTCCATTGCACTTCTCCACTCTTTGTCGCTTAGATAATGGTCTAATCCGGCGATAAGTTATGCAAAGGACCAGCTATTAAAGCAGATCACCTCGCCATCGTCTTTTCTGCTTCTCTCAATGCCTTCAGCAACTACATGCTTTTCACTGAGTCCTTCCAAAGATCCTGGATAGCCCACGGCAATAAGATTAATGACAATATAATCTTCAGGAATATCGAATGACTCCTTTACCACAAGCGGATCAAATCCTGCCATTGGGTGGGCATAGAGACCATCTGCGACTGCCTGGAGAAGAAGATTTTCAACAGCCAACCCGCAGCCCAGGAGAGCATAATCCCTGCCATCGCTCAGACGGGCATCGAAGGTGAGTTTAGTAGCCACGATTATCAGCACTGGAGCCTTTTGGGCCCAATAGTTGCCGCCCGATAGCGCTCC
>JABDQA010000125.1 GCA_013042475.1 Desulfofustis sp. | reverse complement strand
TATCCACTGGCTGCAGCATGTTCCCTTCGAGGGACTTGGCATAATTGATTCCTGGGCCGCCAGCTGCGGTCACACTTTGAGCTGCACAAAATTCTGGGACGGAGACGGACTGCCGGCACCAGATGCTTTGGATATGCTCGTGGTCATGGGCGGGCCGATGGGGGTAGATGATGAGGTTGAGTATCCCTGGCTTGAGGAAGAGAAAGAGTTTTTACGTCAGGCAGTTGAGCAAAAGCTGGTGATCCTGGGAATCTGTCTAGGTGCTCAATTACTGGCTTCAATATGTGGAGCCTCGGTCTATCCGCACCGAACTCATCTCTTCGACCTGGGTGCAGAGCGAACAGCAGATCCTTGAAGGGCGCCACCACCTGGCAGCTGCCAACACGATCATGGAAAAATTACTCGACCACTGCGCCCGATGTGCTGCCGGTGCTTGACAGGCGCCTCAGATTTCCGTGATCGACTCAAATAGATCCCGGTCCGCTTCTATCTTTGCCCGGTTACCGATGATCGCCCGGTAGCGGTTTTGGGTCATCGTCCTGATCCTGCCCGCAAATGAGCGTAAATCTTCCACGCTGGTGGAGGTAATTTCCTGGAGCCGTTGCCTTTTGTGCTCGGGGGTAATCTTGCAAAGGTAATCGTTTCGGGCGGTTACACCTTTGGCGGCAGCGCTTTGGTGGGGATCAAAATTTCCATATGTACCGATGATCAATTGTTCGAGGGCCTGTGGGGATAAATCAATGTCGGCGACCACCTCGGGAAGCCGATCATAGGCGTCATAGGTTTTCCTGACTTGCGGATCGCGGTAGCTGATCATTGCCATGTTGCCGGTAATTGAGCTGAACTGGATAAAGCAGCCGTAGGCGCCGCCGATCTGTCGCACGCTGTTCCATAGATAGTCTCGAGAAAGGTAGGTCTTCAACACCTCGAAAGAACCTTTATAACCGTTGCCGGCCTCAAACAGATTACCGCCTTGGACGACAAAAACAACTTCGGCAGCAGTTATAAACGCTTCTTCGCGAACGAATTCGGGAGCAGAGGCATCATCTGTTTGGGCGACCGGGTGGTCAGCAAGCGCATCCACAATGCGCTGTCCGGTGGTCTTTAAAATTTCAATTTCTTGATCTTCACCGGTGAAAGAGATTACCATATTGGCGCGATTGAGCACCATCTCAGACAGCCTTTCAAGAATGGACAGGAATTCATCCTCTTGGCCCTGATAGCCCAGAGCCAACTCTTTGAGCCTTCGGTATGCGGTTACACCGCTGTAATGTTCCTGATATCTGCCTGCCGGACTGAGATGGGAGAACACACGAGTCGATGCCAGTCCATACCCTTCGCTCTGGGTGGAGTGCTCAGCCCAGGCAAATTCGCGGCGGACGATTTCCCCGATGCGGCTCCGATCCTTCAGAGATAGATCGGAGAAAATGTCACTCAGTAGGTCAATACCCCGTTCCAGATACTCGGGCAGCATCTTAGCATTTATCCATAAAACAGGTCGCACCGAATCTGGTTCACCGTAGGTCGTGTAGGTGTTGATTGAATGAGTCAAACCGCCGGTACAGGTGGCGACTTCCTTGGCGAACTGCATGTAGTCGAGTTTACCGGTACCGATTTCAGTAGTGATCGTCCCGAATAGATCGAGTAACGGGAGATAGTCGGCCGGCACATGGGAGAGGTCAAAGCCAATGTCAAGATAGGAAATGCGGTTGGTCGGCAGCTCACTGATCAGAGTTTGCTGGCCGAAAAGCTTTTCAGGTGTGGCGACATGAAAGTCAACCTGGGCGGGGAGATCGGCCAATTCCAGTTGTGGCAGTTTGGACAGAGTGGCATCATCATTGGCTCGCTGCTGGCGGGCTATGAGTTCCTTTGTGCGGACCACCAGTGAATCCAGTTCCTTTGAGTCAAGCCCGCTCTCGTAAAGATCGATACGCTCTTGTTCTTCATGTGCCGTCCGTCTGTTTTTCTCAGGGTCTGGTTCAAGTGCCACGGTAACAGTAGAAGGATTGTCAACCAGGTAGCCCTTGATCAGCTCTTCGAAGTATTTCTCATTCAATGCTTTTTTACGGATTGACTTGAGCACTTTTTCATTCTGCAGAGCTTCGAATGGGTTCGTCCCATACTTGAGGGCGGCCAGCGACTTGCTGAGCAGATCGAGCCCGCGCTGAGCCTTGCTCGCATCCTCACGGACGCCGAATTCGTATTTATTGAGTTCGGCCACCAGCAAATCGTGGGCCAGTCCATCGGCAACAATTTCTTCGAGTGTTTGACGATAGACGTCGGAAAAGGTTTCCAAGTGTTTTTTTTCACTTCCCACAAGATAGGTGATCATGACCGTATTGAAACAGGAAGAAGACAAATAGAGGCCGCCGAAATCCTTACATATCCCAGTAGCTAGAATTTTATTCTTGAGGGGGGATCCATCGGAATTGAACAGGATATTGGCGATGATCTGAAAGGCTCCGTTTTTCTCCCGGTCGGCCACTGTCCCAACATGGGTCCCGACCGCTAGATAGGTGCGCTCTTTGGTATCTGCTGATTCAACCCCATAAAAATCACTTATGGTCGTGGGACTGGTGATCATGATACCCAGGTCGACGCGAGAGCGCCCCGCTTTGGACTCGTACTGGTTCAGAAAGCGGTCGTCTAAAAATTCAAGTTCTTCCTCCAGCGGTGCATCACCGTAGACAAAAAGAGTGCAGTTGCTCGGATGGTAGTGTTTACGATGAAAATCGCAAAACTGTTCGTAACTCAGATCGGGAATGATTCTGGGGTCCCCACCCGATTCATGGGCGTAGGTCGACCCCGGCATCAGGCCGCCGAAAATGTGATGAAAAATGAGCCTGATCGGATCCGAGAAGGCACCTTTCATTTCGTTAAAGACGACGCCTTGAAACTGCAATGGGCTTTTAAGGTTTTCCTTGTGATAGTGCCACCCCTCCTGTTCGAATGTTTCGGGTTCGAGCAGTGGATTGAACACCACGTCACAGTACACATCCATCAGGTTGAAGTACTCTTTGAGGTTGCGTGTGGCGAACGGGTAATAGGTGATGTCGGCGCCAGTCATGGCGTTTAGAAAGGTCATCAGTCCGCCTTTATTCATCTCACCAAATACGTCTTTAACCGGATACTTTCGCGACCCCATCAGCACCGAGTGTTCGAGGATATGGGCCACACCAGTGGAGTCTGTGGGTGTGGTGTTGAACGCGGCGGCAAAGGTCTTGTTGGTATCACCGTTTTTTATCGCCATGAGAGGACACCCGAGGCTATGTTCAAACAGATGAACATCAGAGCCTATTTCTGCGATATATTGGTGTTCTTTCAGTTTGAAGTTTGCGATGGTAGTGTCAGCGCGAGTCTGCATATTTGTATCTCTGGAGTTAGCAATTAGCTGATTAAAATGTCTTATCCGAATCAAGCAGCAGGGTAACCGGGCCGCTGTTGCTGATACTCACTTCCATCATTGCCTGGAATCGACCGGTAGCCGTGCTGATGTTGTGCGCTTCGACCAGTTCGATAAACTTTTGGTACAAAGCCTCAGCCTTCTCGGGCGGGGCCGCTGAAGAATAGCCGGGCCGCCTGCCTTTTCGGCAGTCCCCGTAGAGGGTGAATTGGGAGACAATAAGCATCTCTTTGCCGATATCGACTAGCGAGCGGTTCATTTTCCCGTTTTCATCCTCGAAGATTCTCAAGTGCACTATCTTATCGGCCATCCACCGGGCCTCGTGCTCGCTATCGTCAGCATGGACGCCAAGCAGGACGACGAGACCTTGCTCAATCGAACCAATGGTCTCGTCCTGTATGCTCACGAAAGCTTTGGTAACCCTCTGCACTACTGCTCTCATAGCGACGAATATCCTCTCATATGGTTTGGTCTGGTCGTCTGATGACGGGTACGATTCGATCACCGCCCATAAAAAGCTTATTAATTATCGATCAAGGTGGCGTGGGGTGCGCTTGTTGTTTGCCGCCCAGACAGGTATGATGAAACCTCACTTTGTCGAGGAAAACAAGTGGAGATGCATCATGCTGATCAAAGCGCTTGATCACCTTGTGCTTACAGTTTCTGATATCACCGTTGCCTGTGAATTTTACGAGCGGGTGGTCGGATGCAAAGTCGTCACCTTTGGCGACAATCGTAAAGCTTTGCAATGCGGCAATCAGAAAATCAACCTGCACCGTTCAGGAGCGGAATTCAGACCATGTGCCAGGCAACCGACTCCAGGTTCAGCAGATATTTGCTTTATTACCGCAACAACGATCGATGACCTGATCGCCCACTTTAAGAAATGTAGGGTCGCGATTGAAGAGGGGCCGGTGCAACGAACCGGTGCCAGGGGGCCGATACTCTCTGTGTATATTCGTGATCCTGACGAGAACCTGATTGAGTTGAGCAATTACCTCTAGCCTCACTTTCATGGTAAATTAATAAGGTTTTAATTCATCGATACGTGGCAGCTTACTTAGGGTTTTTGCAGCCTTCCCAGTAGTGCACTTTCAATTTTTTGATTTCGACTTGTGAACGTCAGGCGAGGTGCGCATGGCTTACGCCGAGGGGCGGTGCAAGAAAGGTGTGCTGGTTGGCGAGGGCAGGGGAGTGCCAGAGTTGCAACTATTACCAGTTTACAGGCAGGTTAAGCTTTATTGAGATGAGTGGTGAGCTAGGGGGTTTTGAATTCGACCAGGACAGCGGTAATGTTGTCTGTGCCGCCGTTGAAATTGGCCTGGTCGATCAGCATAATAGCCTTGATTTCAGGCTCAAGCTCATGGGAAAGGATCTCCTCGATCTGATCTTTGGTCACCAGCGATGAGAGTCCGTCGGTGCAGAGCAGGAACACATCGCCCGCCATTACTTCGCTGCCGATCATATCAACTTCCAGCTTCTCAGTGCTGCCGACAACCCGCAGAATCAGGTTTTTCAGAGCATGATTGTCGACCTGTTCCTGGCTAATTATTCCCAGATCAGCCTGTTCCTGGACAAAAGAATGGTCGGTGGTCAGTTGCACCAGTTCGGAGTTACGCAGCCGATAGGTTCTGCTGTCACCCACGTGGCCGATGACGATTCGGTCGTTCTGGTAAACCAGCAATTCCGCAGTGCAGCCCATGCCCTTGTGGGATGGCTCTTGATCGACATGGGACAGGATTCGCTCATGGGCAGATTGAAAGCATTCGAGGATCAGTTCGTTGAGCGAATCATCACTCAAGCGGTGTGTCGGGGTGGCGGTGAAAAGCTCGACCACCGTATCCCGAAAAAAGGTGCTGGCCAATTCCCCGGCGGCTTCACCCCCCATTCCGTCGGCGACAAGGAAGTAGCCATCTTCGATGTTGACAAGACAGGAGTCCTCGTTATAAGAACGTGCTAATCCCCTGTCACTCTCACAACATGCGCTGATTTGAAAGGTTGGCTTCATCGTCCAGAAGGTTCTCTGATCAACAGTAGTTATGCCGCTATCTGAAATTTGAGTGTATAAGATTGGAAACGTTGCTATTATCGGCGGAAGGATAATAGAAATGGATGACGCGGGCAATCATTTTATAGTCAGCCACAAGCAGATAGCGATGACCGACCGGTATCTACATGAACCTTCTTGCTTAACTTTTCGGGGAAGCTGATGGGTATGGCAAAGCCGATGCAATTCGGTGAGAAATACCTTCTGCTCGACCAGATTGGTGCCGGTGGAGTAGCCGAAGTTTTTCGGGGCAAGCTGACCCGAGACAAAGGTTTTGAGAAACTGATCGTTATCAAGAAGCTTCTGGCTGAGCACAACAGCGATCGGGAGATGGTCAACATCTTCATCCGCGAAGCCCGTCTTGCTGCACTACTTCAGCACGAAAATATTGCCACCACCTATGATTTCGGCGAGATAGATGGCGAGTATTTCCTGGCCATGGAATACCTGTTCGGCAAGAACCTGCATTCGGTGATGGTTCGCGCCAGACAGCAGGCGGACCTTTTTGGGCTCAGCGAAGCGCTGGTAATCGGTTCTAAGATTTGCGAGGGCATGGAATATGCCCACAACCTCACCGACCTGCAGCATAAACCGCTCAATATCGTCCATCGGGACCTGACGCCCCACAATATTTTCATCACCTATGAGGGCAAGGTCAAAATCCTCGATTTCGGGGTCGCCCAGGCAGAGCTCTTTGATAACAAGACCAGGGAGGGCGTGGTAAAGGGCAAAATATCCTATATGTCACCGGAACGGCTCTCTGGCGAAGATGTCGATTGCCGATCGGATATATTCTCGATAGGTATTCTGCTCTATGAAATGATTGCCCGGAGAAGAATGTACCAGGGCGACACCGCCGGGCTGATCAGAAAGTGCTTGACCGCAGACTACGATAATCTAAAAAACATCCAACCTGAATTCGATCCGGCCGTCTACCACATCCTGGACAAAGCACTCGCTGTGGAGATTGATCGAAGGTACCAGAGCTGTGCCCAAATGCAGTCCGATATTGACGAGCTGCTCTTCCAAATGCAGCAGCGCGGCCGACACCAGCTTCTGAAAGGCGCGATCCGGGGACTTTTTGCCGAAGAGTATGACGCCGAACATAATAAAGTTGCCGGGATACTCAGCATGAATGCTGAGCCTGAGGATCAACACGACAAGACTGATATCGCCATCGTCAGAGATCGCCGGATGAATGATTCAGAAGCCGTGGATGACAAGACGTCGATGCTGCTGCATCGTCCTCCCGCACATCTCGCCAAACTATACTGGTCCCGTTTGAGAGCGTGGGGAGAGGACCTTTTTGAGGTAATTTCGAGCAGCAGGGCACGGAACCGGTTCGTCATCCCCATGGCGGTCGTTGCAACAGTGCTGGTTGTGCTACTCATCATTACCCTGTTTCTGTCTCCGGACAAGCAGGAAGAGTCGACACCTGCTTCTGTGACTCAGCAAGCGGGTATAGAGTCAGTTCAGAAAAAATCGAAGCCTCCGGAAGCGGCTCAAGAATGGAAAGGGCTTGCGGAAGATAGCGCAGTTGCTGAGGAGTCGGCGGTTATCACTGAAGCGCCCACTATTCAGCAGGTTGAGCCGGTGAACGCAGGGCCAACGATTGAAGAGGTGCCGGCAGAGATGGTCAAGGAGCAAGAACCAAGGCGGGAAGAGGCTGCACCAGTTCAGCCTGTGGCTCGGGAAGCGACAAAAGTACCGGTCCTGAAAAAGCAGGAAATGAAGAAAAAGAAGCCTGTCTCGGAAGCCGTTCAGCGCCCGGTACCGCCTGTAGCCCAAACCGAAGAAAGGGATTCCAGGGCCATACCGGTGTTGTCTGCTCGAGCAGGTCAGAACGAAGCAGCGGTGAATTTTCAAGCACAGGTCGAAAATCTGGCCAGAAAACAGCAAATTGCTTCTTTGCATACTAAAGCCCGGGAAGCCATGCAGCAGGGGCGGCTGATTCAGCCGCCTGAGCAGAGCGCCCAGGCCTATCTCAACGAGATCCTGTTTTTAGACCCCACCGACAACCAAGCAGTGGAAGGACTCAAGCTCATCTGCGAAAAATATAGCTCTCTGGCGGAAGAATCTCTGGCAGCCAAGCACTTTGGCAGGGCTGAGGACTATGTTGCCGACGGATTAAGCGTTATTCCTAATTATCGGCGGCTGATGGATATCAAAAAACGAATCGAGCCGGAACGGCAGGAGCACATCTTTGAGCTTTCAGAAAAGGCCCGGCTCTGCCTGGAGGCCAACAAGCTCTCCACGCCGGCCAACGATTCTGCCTATTACTATTACAACGAAATTGCCCAGCTGGATCCGGAGAGTGGCGTGGTCCGTAAAGGAATGAAGGATATTGCCGATGGCTATGCCAAAATGGCAGAAGAAGCCTTCAGAGATTTTGACTACAAGATGGCGGAGGTGTATGTCAGACGCGGGCTGCAGATTGTCCCCGATCACTATTATCTGCTTTCGTTAAATGAGGAACTGGGGCGCAGTGACCTGGGCCGGTTTGGGCATAGCATGAAGAAGAAGCTCAATAGGCTGCTCTCCGAGTAGTTAACAAACAGATATTTCGTTTTAGGCTAGCGTGGTTCTGCCCGAAAGAATATCTTCAGGCGTTACCTTTACGCCAGCGACAGTTTTCACACGCATCAACCCTGGATTTCACGACGTGTTTCCGGATGGAAACTTTAGAACTTAACCGAACAATCTTCTCCAGATTCTGGTAAAAAAGCCGCCGCTATAGTCGCGACTCACCGCGGTACCAACATAGGAAGGGCCATCCTTGGGATCTTTCTTTGCTTTTTCAATGAGTTCTCGATATTCGGCGGTGTCGAGATAACGGGTTTTTTCATCGAGGTCTTCGTTATCATCGGGGGTGGTTTGCTGATCGAGGTCTGAGCGGTCAAAGAGCAAGGTATGTTTGCCGATCAGAATGACATCATTATTTCTGAGACCGTGGGCGGAAACCAGCTTCTCGTTGACAAAGGTGCCGTTGGTGCTCTGCAAATCTTTGATGATGAAACTGGCTGATACCGATTCTATCCTCGCGTGATTAGCCGAGACAGCCAGGTTGTCGATAACGATGTCGTTGGAATCATTTCTGCCAATGGTAAGGGTTTGGCCTATTCCGACCTGATATCTTCCAAGCACCGTATCTTTATATTTGAGCGTAATTACCGGCATGTTGACTCCCAGTCGAAGCTGTTGTTGAAAATCTCCTGTCAGGATTCGCTTTAAAAAACGCTTGTATCAGCCTAACATATTTGCGATTGTCATTAAAGAAAAGATGTCTAACTTCTTAGGTGTTTATCCCAGCTGGCCTTGGATGAGAGGTAGGTGAATGAAACTGTATTGGCATCCAGGCCAGTTCCATCCATATGTTGGTAAAAGTTAAGAATTTAAAATAATTACAGTGAGTAGGAATGACTGAATATAAAAATGTGCTGGGAACCGCGTTGCAGGTGTGCAGCATGGATCCGCTCACCGGTTTTACCCGGGAAGGCAGTTGCAAGGTGACCCCTGAGGATGTGGGGATTCATGCCGTCTGCGTAGAGGTCTCGGAGGAATTTCTGGAATTTTCTAAAGGTGTTGGTAACGATTTGAGTACGCCGATGCCGCTTTACGGTTTTGAGGGGTTGAAGCCTGGCGATCGCTGGTGCCTGTGCGCCTCGCGCTGGCGCCAGGCCCTGGAACATGGAATCGCACCGCCTGTGGACTTGATGGCGACCCACGAGTCTGCCCTGGAGTATGCCTCGCTGGTGGATCTGCTGCGTCATTCGATTGGCGCAACAACTTGAAACCGTTTCTACCTCAGGCTCATAACATAAGGCCCATGCACGGGTAAGCTCCAGCAACCTGTGCAGACCAGGTAATCTGGTAGTATAATTCACCATGGAAAGATTTATTGTCATCCTCTTTTCTGTACTGCTGGGAGTCGTTTTCTTTATCTGGTTTTCCCGGGCGATCAATAAGCAGCCGCTGAGGGATTATATCAGCAACAACCTTTGGCTCCTGCATCCCAATGCCATCTGCTATTGGCGTACCGCCATGGCTCTAATCGGCCTGGTGCTCTATTTTTTTCTAGGGTATGAAAATATCGGTATCGTCATTTTCACTTTTGCCGCCATACTCGATGGCGTAGACGGAATTGTTGCCAGGAAATGCAAGCTGGGTTCGAAATTCGGCGAATGGCTGGATCCGTTCTGTGATAAATTTACCTACCTACCTCCGCTGATCGGGTTCGCCTACCGGGGTATCATATCGGTAAAATTAATCTGGGTAATGGTGGCGATCGAGCTGTTCGGCCAGTTCTTTGCCAGAAGGATTTTGGATCTACTGAAAACCTCTGGTGCTGCAAACAACTTCGGCAAAATCAAGGCAATTATCTGCTTCGGCTTAGTGATATTCTGCGCGCTTCTCGATGCTATCCCTGACATCCCGGACATCTACAACATCAGCGATGAGGTGCTTGCGGCCTGTATCATCCTGGCAACCGCCTCCATCGTCTTCAAGTTCATCCCCAATTATGTCTATGCAGACATTCTTTCCACCCTCAATTTCTGTTGCGGCATCGTCAGCCTGGTGTTGACCCACCACTACTATTTCGTCTATGCAATCTGCGTCATCATCATGGGACAGTTGTTCGACCTGTTTGACGGCAGAATGGCCGAGAAACACGGCGGCACAAAATTCGGCCCCTACATGGACGATATTGCCGATTTTGTCAGTTTTGGGCTGGCCCCCGCCTATGTGATCATTAAATCGGGCGGCTCTGCGGCCTGGCTGTTTGCGGCGGTCTATGTTGCCGGAGTCGGGTTCAGGCTTATTCGTTTTGTGGCTGTTGACAAGAAACGCACAGATCTACCCGAGGGTATATTCAACGGCCTTCCCAGTCCGGCCGGTGCGCTCATCGTGCTCGGCGGTGCCCTGGCGGTCGATTCTTCTCCCCTTTTGTGGCTATTTGCTGTCGTGTCGGTGGGATTGATGGTGAGCCATCTGCGATTTGCTCATTTTGGCCGAATTATGATCACCACAATACCGCGACCAGTGTTCTTCCTCATGTGCTCGTTTATGGTCGTCACCATATCGTTTGTACTCAGGACGCAAAACGTGCACATGTTCGGCTACCTCATTCTCGCTTCGGTCACCCTCTACATGCTAATCGGCCGAAATATGGTCGGCGTACCCAATGCGCCTTAGATCAGCCCCCAGCGGCCAGGGTTCGGGCCGAACAGCTCCCACTCAGTTCTGAGACAGTCCTGGAACCATGTCTGGAATACCAGATCAGGTCGATTTTCGGAAAAAGGGAAGCTCAGGTAATAACGGGCACAACCGTGTCGATCCGGCTTCCGGCTTACCCTCATGCCCGGGTGATTTCGTCGCGCCTGAGCGAGCAATTCCTCCACATTATCGAGATCTGCTACAGGCACGCTGAGATTGAAACAATATTCTCTGCTCATAAGACACTCTGTTCAGTTACAATCCGGCCAGCCATATCCCCAGCGCCATGGCAGTCCCGAGCAGGGCACACCACCGATGCGCACGGCTCGATACATCAAATCGCCGATGACTTCATATACCTTACCCACTTCTTCAACACTCAACCCATACTCTGAGGAAAGCTCTGAGGCACGGCTCACGCCGGTGTCGAGTACGCATCCACGCAGTTCTTCATCCGCCTGCCTGCGCGCCTCAAAGCTTTTCTCTGCAGAAATATCACCTTCCCCCGCTTCGTGATAAAGACGGTCGTGGCTTACACAACAGGGTTCCCAGGGAGGAAGTTCGCCATGGACTTTCTTGAGAAAGTCGATCTTCTGTGACAGGTGTTGCCACCCGACTGATAGGCCTCCACTACAACCGTCAGTGGTAAAATCAGAGAGGCGGTGGTCAGGGTTTTGTTTTTCTTTAACCAGCCGCTCGTGCCTGCCCAGTTCCAACGAGCGCTCAAGGTCATCGAGGAGCGAGGTGGAAGTAGCCTGATCTTCGCTTTCGGCACTGGAGCAGAGTGGCAATAGCAGCAGAGTCCCGATGATAATCATAGATGGTGTGCGCTTCATACCCGTAACCCTCAGGGCGACTGGTCCCGATACTCTTTTTGGGGCAGTGATTTACCCAGCATGACCGCAGCATGGATGAGCAAACGTTCAACCGAATTGAGCTCGGATCGTTCGGCCATGACCTGCCTGGCCAGGGCAGGCTCGTCGGTGATGATTCCATCGACACCAAGGGACATCATTTTAAACATCGACATCTTATCATTTACCGTCCAGACGAACACGCGCTTACCGGCCGCCTGGTTGGAGCGTATAAAGGTCGAGGTGGCCATTGCCATGTTGACGGCCAGGAAATCGACGTCAAGATTGCCCATATTCCCCAGCACCTGGACCGACAGCAAACCAATATCCCAGTCAGGACGAAGTTTTCGAACTTTCTGCACACCGTCATATTTAAGCGACATAATGGCAATTTCCTCGGTCATGTCCAACTGCTCGACGATATCGATTACCCGTTGCTCCAGTTGCTCGTCGTGACCGTAATACTTCAATTCGATAACCACATGGGCCTTGCCTTTTGATTCCTTGAGCACATCGATCAAGGTCGGTGTCCGCTGATCGGCGTATTCCTTTGCAAACCAGCTGCCCACATCGATGGCCTGGATCTCTGCCAGCGTACCATCCCAGACCTTGAGATCAACCCCCGCCAGTTTCATGAAATCACTGTCATGGACTACGATCACCTGCCCGTCAGCAGTTTCCTGAACGTCGATTTCTACCCAGTCGGTCTTATCTTCGATGGCCGCTTGCACGGCCGCCATGGTGTTTTCTGGGGCCCTTCCGGCCGCCCCGCGATGGGCGACAACGGTCACGTCACCGATGGGTTGGATGGAATTGAGAAGCCACAAACCAATCAATAATGAGACCAGGCCGGTAGCAACGCTGGCCCCAATCAAACGGGCTCTGGTCAGGCGCAGCTGCCAGGTTCGTCTCGCACCACCGATCTTGTCAATCGATGTAGACACGCCGAAGTGATGCGACATTTCGACCAGAAGACCGGCGAAACTGCCCGAGGCCAGTGCCGTGATAAAAAAATTACTCACAACCAGCAGAGCGATTAAAAAACCGATGACCATCAATAACAGGGTCATCTTGTGATAGAAAAGTGGGATAATGTTGTTGGTTAGCAGTTGCAACAGACCGAACACGAGTATCGAGAGAATGAATATACTCACGCCCCAGCCAATCAGCATGAGCGCGACGAGCTTTTTGTGGTTGCTCACTATGGCGGCACTTTTTTCAAACGACTGTCTCGGGGTAGTGTCGCCGAACAATATCAGCGGCAGCGTCAGCGACCAGGAAAGCAGTTTTCTGATCACCACAAAGGCAATGAGCAAAAGAATTGCACCAATCATCAAGGCGGCAAGGTAGAAGACCGGCGGCTTATGGGCCAGGTAGTAGTTGATATCGTATTTGGTCAGGGCCAGCCATGCAACAGCACCACCCACCGCGAGAAACGGCAGGACAATTATGAGCAGGCGGATGATAAGCAGTACGGAAAACTTGAAAATGACCAATGCTCGCGCGGCCGTGTAGCCGATCATTCTGATGATATCTTCCTGGGTATCTTTTTGGGCGGCGATATAGGTGAGCATCATCGCCGCCTGCTCGAATACCAGGATGGTGATCAGCATCGCCCCGAATAACACCAGGGTGATAATCCCATAAGGAGAGAGCACAAAGAAGATGATGTCGGTATCGGCCAGGACCTCTGTGGAGGAGAGGGCAAGCAGTAGCCTGCTGAGTGCGCCGAGAAGCGGAGTGAAGAGAGCAAAACCAAGAGCAATGAAGACCAGGTGCACAATCAATATTGACAATGTATTACCGCGCATCACGGTTACTACGCTCTTTCCCAGGTTGAAGGCGGTTTCCTTCATCGTGTCCTTCCAATCAATTGTGATGGCTGCTCAAGTCAAAGGCTGGTGCGGTTTTCATAGCATTTCACCGCCGCTGCCAGATCCTCTATGGCGGTGCCCACCGACTTAAACAGGGTGATCTCGGCTCTATCTCTTCTACCGGGATGGTGGCCTGACACCAATTCACTCAAT
>JABDQA010000122.1 GCA_013042475.1 Desulfofustis sp. | reverse complement strand
TGCTTTAAATCTGAGCCACACTTGCAAATCCAACCCATAGGTGACTTAATAAAAGATGGTGAAAGCTAATTAAATTTGGACTATTGGAGCCTACAGATGAAGACTGTCAATGCATTTGTAAATAAAGAAAAATATACCGCTTACGCGTGTCCTCATTGCCAAAGGATTCATCGTGTACCTGTAGCAGCGCAGAAGGGTGTAAATCACAAGCTAGTAGCTCATTGTAAATGTCTGAATCGCTTTGAGGTCATTTTAAATTTTAGACAATTTTATAGAAAAGAAGTGGACCTCGCAGGGGAGGTGAAGAATGTATCTACTGGCTCTGGAAATTGGCATGAAATGGTCGTTGCTGATCTTTCAATAAATGGTCTACGATTCAAGACCACTGGCCTGAAAGAAATAAAAATCGGTCATCGCCTTCAGGTAAAATTCACGCTTGATGATCGGCAGGCACACGAAATTGAAAAGGAAGCTCGAGTCATTAACATCAGTGGTGATTATTATGGGTGTGAGTTTCTGAATCTTGCCTATCAAGAAGAGGAACTTGGTAATTATTTATTCACTAGTTGAACCAGCAATCATGTTCATAGTCAATTTGCATTTATTTCGTCATGTATAGCTATCGCAGCTCACGCTGAATTCTCGCCCACAGCCACCCTCCCTTTTGTCTTTTATTTAGTTCCTTCAACTCCTTGGCTGCTCTCTCTCCGCTTATTCGTTCGTTAGCCAGATCTTTGTAGATGCGGTTGGCCAGCCGTCTTCGTTTCACCGCATCGCCGGAATCAAGCATGCTCTCGATTAAGTGAGCTAGTTTTTCCGCGAAGATAATGGACCTGCCACTTTTTTTATTTACTGAGAGTTGGTCATGCCTGATCTTGTTCAGCGCAGCTTCCATGTTGGCCATGATAAGTGCGAGTTCTGCCTGGTATTGCTCTGTCTGGGCGACCGACTTGTTTTGAACTGTATCGCAGGTCAACCTGATCTGTTCCTCTGAGAGCAACCCGTATTCCTGAAAAGCTGAGAGTTCCGATAAGGCTTTTTTGAAATCGGGACCGTCTGCTTCAGCCAGCTGGCGACACAAGTGCCAGCATGATTCCCAGGCCTGCCACCGGTAAACAAAATCAAGACCGGTTCCCTTGATGTTCTGTAACCCCATTATCCTGTTATATAATCCTGGCGGTGTTTTACTGCAGATGTCATCAATTACCTGATCGCCGGACGCGTGGTAATCATCGATAATGACAATTTTCTGGATAAACCAGGAGCGAACCAGAGAGCGCATTTCTTTATCCAATGTCTCGACATTTTCTCGCTCTACCGTCTCGAGTTTTCTCCTAAAGTTTTGATACTGCTCGTACAAATCTTTGAGATGTTCAATATAGTTGATTGTTTCCTCGATAATTGCAGCATCAATCTGATGAGCTTCAAGTAAATTTTCCAGTTCAGAAATTTCCCCTATTAAGGTGTCTATCTCAACATCCTCAACCGTTATCAACAGATTATCGAGCATCGTTTCAAGTCGGCTGCGAATTTCGACACGATCTGTAGGCACACGCTGACGTCTGGCTACCTGCTGGAAAATCGCCGCCGGTTCTTCTTCGGGACTGTTTGATGAAGTCGACAGGCGCAGTTTCTCCAGGAAGCCATCCAGAGCATCAAGAATGTACCCCATCATTCCTTCAAGATTTGATCCGATCAAGAAATGGTAGTCAGCCGCAAGGTCTTCTACGACGATCTTTGCAAACATTTGTGATCGAGAGATTCGATCGGCACGGTTATTGATCAGCGTGCTAATGATCGTTTCAGGATGGTTCATCGGGTCAAGGCGGTCAAACTCCATGCGCCTCCAGTTGCTGAGTGTACCAAAACGCTCGTTTGCCGACATGCCGTTAATGAACTGCAGGGTTCGCCCCCTCACATGCGATGGTGGAAAAGCCTTGAGAACGCCGATATCTGCAATCACGCGGTCCGCCATCTCCTTGACGGTGAAATCCGGGTCAATTCCCATCTCTTCGGCGAGGGCGACTACAAGAGCGATATTATATGGATGTTCTTCATAGGGAAAACGTTCAAGCACATCCTGGGCAATCAACTCAGCCTGCTGCCAGCCAATTCCCTTGATACTGGTGTTGGATCTGGCTGATGCCGCAGAAAGGATCGGTAGCATCTGTTCCTCGGTTGTGATCAGATTGCCGTTTCTGGGGATGAATTCAGTCATTACGAGAGGAATGTTGTACCCCGCCGGACCCTGTATATCCTCGTGGTCGGGGTAGGTGTTGGTTATGGTGGCGTAATCATCGCGCATCCATTGGTGTTGAAGAATACGCACATAGGTCGGAGTCAGCGCCATGCATTCCCAGAGAAAGATTCTCGAGGAGAGTTTTGAGGCAAGTTTCACGAGGTCGTACTGTTCCCAGATGGTTGCTTTGTCATAGGGGCGAAACAGAAACATCTCCCTGGTTTTGCCAAACGGATACGCATAGAGGAACATCGCCTCACAGCCGGTTGATTTGGACACCTGACTCGAACCGATCGCTTCAAACAAAGCGGCCTTCAAACGTTCCGTTCCCGATTTTCCCCTGGTACCCCAGCCGCCGACAACAAGCTCTATCTTACGCCTCGAACGGATGGCGATGCGGCTCATTACCAGTCGTGATACGACAAAGAAGAGGAGCAGGGCTCCAGCAAAGATAGCTAGATCGGAGAGGGTATTCTCATAGACGGAGAAGAAATAGTCACGAATTCGATAAACCCAGTTGACATCGTAGGGAATCAGTGGAATTGCAAAAAACCTTTTGACGGCGGGATCAAGATCAGGTGAACCACTGCTGTCCTGATAGGGACTGAAATGAATCTTTAACCCGGTTTTTCTCAATTCCTTGATGTAGATCTCGGGTTTTGAATTACTCCCTTCCCGCCAGTTGCGCAGATCGGTGTAGTGTGAAAACTTTAGCGTCAGTTTCAGTGCGGCCAGCCAGCGAGCAGGTGGAAACGAAGGCGGTTTCATTGTCGTAGTTCCTTCTGCGGTAACAATGGTGACATGTTTACCCCGAAATGGTTGGAGTAAACAACTCAAGGCTTCATCTACCAGCGGCAGATAGGGTCGCCAGCCGGACTCGGAGCCCATATACAGGGGTTCTCCGGGCACTTTTGTCTTGGTGAGCTCGCTGAGGATGGTTGATGGTGTGCGCAAATGCCCTTTGAAACGTCTGCCGATGGTATGACTTAGTCCCTGGCGTTTATCTGGGGACGGGGTTTTCAGCTCAAAGAGAAATCTCCAGAGCCGGAAGCCAAATGTTTCCCCTTTAATAATCTTCCAGCCGAAAATGGTCCTTACGACGGAAAAACCGAAATTATACTGGCTCAAAACTGCCAGTACCCGACCGATTGTCTGTTTGCCATACTGCTTAATGATGGCACGGGGCAGCCTGCGGCTCTTGCCGGGAGAAAGATTGTCGACTATCTGCTGAAGCTTCAATTTCAGTGTACGGCTTTCAGGAGTTATTGCGGTAATGATTCTCTCCCTCATCAGGGCGGCATAGCGTCTGCTTACCAGGCTGTCGCCGTCCTGATGCACTGCGGTGATTACCGGCAGTAGCTGTGTGCCAAATTCTGCAGCATGATCATCGAGATTGTCGGCATAAAGAAGTTCAATTGCATCGACTGCAGTTGTAAGAGCCGCTTTCAGTGCCAGAACGTCCCGTTCTTTTTGGATTACCTCTGAGAGTAGATCGGAAACACGTATGACCAATGACTCGCTTGCTACCATCCGCCTGGCGGCGAAAAGTGCAGCAGCCCGAACCTGAGCAGATTTATCGGAGGTGACCAGCTGTGTGTACCATTGCCATAGTTTATAATCTTCAGCTGCAGATTCTGATGCCAGCATCATGCCAAGTGCTTCCGCAATTCCTTGGCGGACATAAATACTTGGATCATTGATGATCTGGGGAATAAGGTCTTCTGCTGCCTGATGAAAATCTGCATGGACGCCAAGTAATCGCAGCGCCCGTCGGCGAACGAAGATATCATCATCTTTCTCAGGATTTGTCAGTCGATGGTGAAGGGCAAGCAGGAAGGACTCAGGCGCGATCTCTGCCAAAAGGGTCAATGCCTCGCACTGAATCCAGACATGGTGGGCTTGGCTCGCCATTGCCGCACGGTATATAAAGGTTACGGTCGATTCCCGAAGAATACTATTGCGATTCTGTTTGGGCAGAACCTTGACTGCCAGGGACAAACATTTGAAAGCTTCGATTTTTACCCGGTGGTCACCACTGTACATCAATAGCTTGCGGATCAGTTCCTCCAGCTTTATCCTCTCCCAGCACTGCTCTCGATTGAGGCTGCGGTGGTCCTGGGAAAGTGCCTCAGCACTAATATGACCAAGGCGCTCCAGCTTGTCTGCGATAGCGTACTCATGTTCGGCAACTCTCTTTTTACAGCGCTCAAGTACTGTATCTACCCCGAACCATCGCTTGAGAGCCTGGCGGTCTTTTTTCAATTGTTTTTTATTGGCTCCGATTCTGGCCGCGAACTCCAATACCTGTTCTTGCTGCTCTATTTGAGTTGGTGACTTGTGAATGCGCCTGGTGAAATCGGCCTGAGCATTTAGCAACTCTCTGATGACTTCCAGCTCATGGTTTATTCGCACGGTGAGAAAGTCAGCCATATTGAGCAGCAGATCCCCTCGATCTCTGAAATCGATATTGATTCCCGCTGTTTTGGAGTACTCCACGAAACCGTCGATTAATTTCCGATCTTCTTTCTCGTTGAGCCTGAGCATCAGTGGTTTCCTGCCCAGGATCAGCAATTTTTTCAATTCAGCACGATCGGCTTTCATTTCTTATCTCTGCGGTAATTGTTCATATTCACCCGATTACGGCGAAGTGCATTAAATGGATCATCTTCCGGGCGCTGATGAAAGATCGCTCTGTTGCCGTCAAAATACCAGGTCAGCCCGATCATCCCCGTGTGCTCACCGGTTTCCAGCTGAAAACGATATTTGAAATTGAATCGAAGCCACTTGCTGGCGTCGAAGAGCGGATCCCATAACGTAGCCAGGGTGAAATCATTTCTATCAATAATGTCCGGGCGATCTCCATCTTCGAAAAAGCGGGTAAATTGGTAGGCTGCTGACAGCTGATACGAACCGAGAAGCTGATGCCAGCCTGCCGCAAGCCGGAGGTGATCGGGTTCGAGCGGGTTGAAGTTTTCGTTGAGTGCAAAGACTGCACGAGTATTGAATTGCGTATCGAGCCAGGGGCGATAGCTCAGATACTCGGACAGTTGCAGGCCGAGCTTGTGATCAGCTTTGTAGGGTGTATAAATGTCCTGGTCCAGCGATCCTGGTTGGTAATCTCCACCGTCGTCAGTGGAGAGCAGTCGGCCAAAAACAGAAAGCATCGGGCGATGCCTTAGCTTCAGGTTTATCTGTCGATACTGATAGGCGGAGACGCGCATTTTTGCACTCCACTCAACGGGATCCCAGTCGGAAAGATCAAGGGACGACGCATTCGGATTCTGGGCGAGCGCCTCAGCCTGAACTCGAAGATTCAAGGGCAGCTCTGGTATTTTCCAGGTGTAATCCCCCTGCGCACCTACCGTTGGACCACCGAATTCTCGCCTTCTTAAAAGTAGGGAAGATTCCGTATAGAGGCCAACAGGCTCAATAAATTTCTGAACACCGGCAGACAGTTGGGCGAATGTTTCGGCTTCATCGCTGACTTCATCTTCCTGGAGGTCCCTGCGTCGATTATAGGAGAGTTCCGCCGAGATTGATTTGTTTATCTCCGGAAGCGGCGGCGGTAGATCTCTAAGTACCTGATGGGTGCGGGGCGCAGAATCCAGATTTGGGGGAGGAGGCGGGGATGGAGCGTGCTTATACGTTCTGATTGTTGTTCGTGTGAGGCTGTCACTTTTAATGTTTCTGTCAGCCACGCGATAGAAAATACGAACGAGCCGTTCATCCACGTTTCCTTCAGCCTTCACTATCAGGTTCTGTGCGGTTGATGTGATATGATAGTAGCTCGAGTCGATTGTACCATCTGCAAGTTCATCAATCCGAACCCAGGCAGGGCCGGCAATAGTAGCCACCAGGGGGTGTTCAGGTGAGATGACATGAAATGCCCGTTCCCGTTTCTGGTCCGCCCAGATGATGTTCACGCCTGGGCGTTGAGGTTTCGGGGGCTGCTCCTCGGCAAAGTTGACCCAGAGGTATTGATTGGTATAGCGCTCGAGGATCGAAATCGACACACGGTGACGCCCGGGGGGGACGCTGATTGATACCACCTTCTCTGGTACCTCTGGTGTCAAGCTCAGTGTATCCGGCTGATTGTCATCCAGCTGGTAGGAAATGCGCATGGCCTCAGGTTTGAGATAGGGCAATTCGGCAAGGGTAAAGGTGAGTTTGAGGTGGCTCTTCTCAATATTTTCCATCATCAGGATGGAACTGTCGGTTCCGGTGAGTACTGTCTGGCCGTCCGGTTGCTGCCGCAAGAGTGCTTTGCGAATTCGCATCGCTGGGTCTTCAGGTCGCCAGCTCGGGGAGGGTAGCATTCTCAGCCCGGCAGTCCCCTGGACGAACGGTACCTGTTGCCATCGTGAATTGGCCGAGATTCGACGCAGCAGGGCCGAGCCATTTTTCGTATCCGGGTATTGACATAGAAGACTGCGTGCTTTCGCCTCATAGTGTATTCTTTGCTGCGGCTGTATCTCGGAGAGGTAGGCAAGTAATACCAAAGTCTGGGCTCGCGCCTCCGGGCTGTTTGTAGCGCCATGCTCAAGTGCCTCTTGCCACCGGTTCTGTGCCATTAACCGTGCCACAGCAGATATCGGTCCGACAGGGGTGTGCTTTTGCCCACCCGGGTGCAGTGAAGCCTCGTTTGCAGGGATATGGAAGCTTTTCCGGGTATCGTCCCGATCGAGATTTTCAACCCGGAAATAGCGTGGTTTTTCCGAAGGCCGCTCCGGCAGTATGACAATACAGTCTTCTTTCAGACAGGATAATCGATCAGCATCGACTATGGCTCCGGCTTTGATATTTTCAACGCTAACAGAATCGGCGATTTCTGCATCGAACAGAGGGACTCCATAATCTGCAAAGACGGGACGCAGGATCTTTAGTGAAAAGAGCAGTGATAAAGTTTCGGTCGAAAAGCTGATGTCGTGAAGCCCCGGTCCGAGAGAAAATTGATGCTCGATGACCATCCCCGGAGCATACTCCTTGTCAGAAACCAGCTGCCACTGCTGGTTGGGAAGATTGTTGCTGATCGGTATCAGCTCAAGTTCCTGGTCGCTTCGCAACCGGGCCCAGCCGTTAATAGGTGTAGTATTTTGGGCTCGATGAAGCGGGCGGATGGCGGCAGTGATAGTAACCGGGCCTCGCAGTCGGAAGCGGACGGGGCGATCCGGTTCACTGCGAAACATCTGCATATGGAGATCCTGTGCTGAACTGTAGAGCAAAGCGCCCCCTGCATGCTGATAAATAGCCCAAGACTCGCTTCTCCACGAACGGGGGCCGGGGAGTCTCTGCTGCCAGTGCTCCCAATTGCTGATTGCCTGGAGCCGGCCCCTGGGGTCTGGTGAACCAAGGTTAGCGAGAATAACCGTTGTCTTTTCAGTAGCAGAACTGTAATTTTTAGTTGTGTGAACTTGGGCAAACAGCTGGTGTGCTTCCCGTCTATCTCCTCGTATTTGTTTTTCAAGAGCGCGCCACGCCATCTTGCTATCCTTTTGTAAGACCCGGTCGAGAGCGCCCTTATAAAGGTTCCACCATCGGGCTTCGAGTGCTGCCTGAAGCACAAGTTCCGTTCTTCGATCCTCTTCGCGAAGGGCGAGGGCGGTGCGAAGAGCCATTCCCGTTTTGCCCTGCCTGAGAAAAATTTGGGTCAAATTGTTAGCGTCTGCAGGCGATCGTTCCCTGGAAAGACCTACGGCGTAAAGGGAAGCAAGACTCTGGAGATCGTTAGTTTTACGGTAGAGGGCTTCAAGTCTCTGCTTAGCCCATGCTGCGAGATGCGTCTCTTTGCCTTTTGCATAAAGCAGCATTGCCTTGAGGTGGAGTTCTGCCAAGTAGTGCTCGCCGCTGAGCAGTAAAGCATTGATTAAATGCTCTGCAGCGTGCTGTTGAACACTACCCGTTGTTGTCTGAAAGAGAAACGAACTGTGTTCAACTGCCGCTATCCACTGACGATTAGCAACCGCTGTTTTCAGAAGATCCTGCACCCGAGTTATCGTCTGGCTTGACGGTTTGGTTTTGTGAATATGCTGTTCAGACAGCGGATAAACTGAACTCGTATAGTCGGTGACAAGCGTTTTTACCTGGCGTACCAGCGGTCTGAAAAAGGCGGCAAGTTCGAACTCTGATCGGGACCTGTACTTGATAGCAGTTTTCTGAAAATAGCCCTTGAGCATGTCACCCACGAGCGTGTAGCCAGTACCATCAGAACCAGCATCCTTCAACAGTTTGATATATTGCAGCTCGGTCAGGTCAAACGGTCGTGAATCTCTGAATTGCACAGAGATATATATCGGTTGCGGACCCTGATCGATACGACGGATAACAATACGAGTTGCCGGCTGCCTCAATGGCAAGACAATTGTTGCCGCACGTTTGATCCCTGCAAAGGTGTCAGATGACTCAAGCGTTTTCATTCCGCCAGCGTGTTCTCTTAATACCTGCACGGCTTTTTCTCTGCTTGGGCGAAATTCATCGTTTGGCCTGATTGTCTGCGGGCGAATCTGGCACAAGATTTCCGGGTCGCTGCCGATTCTCACCTCGAAGCTCTGCGGTTCCGCACCTGTAATCACGCGTATCCTGAGTTCGCTTGGAAACTGCCGTTGGGGCAGATCATAGCGCAGCTCTGAGGCTAAGGGGCGAGAAGTGCTAGTTGGTTCCAGCAGAGAAAAAGTTGAAGTCTCTCTCTCATTCGCTCCTGCCATTCCAACGGTCGCCGGGTGCAGCACGAAATCCTCTTTTTCCTGGGATTTGAGCGTTGGGGAGACAAAGGTAAACACACGCTGGGAAACAGGAGCCGTAGCTGACTGGGGAATGATCTCTCTGAAAAAGGTATGTGCTCCTTTGGTGCGCCTGGCGTAGCGCTGAACTTCATTGAGGCCCGGGTAACGCGCAGCCAGGTGCGCCACGGCCCTGGAGGAGATCAGACCTCCCTGGGTATGGCGGCTATCAGCCCAAAGCTGCCGTGTATAAGTTTCAAAAGGGTCAAGGGTACTGATTGAGGGTTGCAGCTGATCATAATGAGCCGGTAAAAACTCAGCCTGGAGCTGTGCTGCCGGGCCGTTCTGATCTGCTGCAGGGAGCGGGTCATTGAGGTTTTTGAATAGAAAATTTGACGGTTCCTTTTTCAGCAGCCGCACATAGAGCGACTTTGATGGTATAAGAGTAAGTACATGCTCACCTGCAGGAACGGAGAAATAGGAACGTTCGCTTCGGCTCAGTGGCGGGTAGCTGCCGTCGACATTGACTGTCTCGTGCGTGTCGGGTTCCGTGGCGAGCCTAATGTTGAAATACGGTGCCTGATTAAGTTGTGTCTCTACGGTATACTCAACCCGCCGGTGCTCTTCGGCTCCGTCGTAGATCATTCTCTGCTGAAGCTGATAATGGGCAGGTCCAACCACCCGTACCTGGGTGGGGCGCCCGGCCTCCATGAGATAGTAGGTCTGAGCTGCTTCAAGGGGGCGTTTTCTTATCTTCACCTGCGGCGCGGTCAGCTGCATAGTTGTTAGATAGGCGAGCGGCTTACCGACCGTTTGATAATAAGAAGTAAACAGCGCGGCTGAAACAGCGCTAGAGGCAGTCTCGGCCAACTGTACCCGCGCCAGCCCCGGATTTTGGAGGTTGGGGACAACGAAGAGGGAGGTATGGTCTTTACTCGCTATAATCGGCTGGTCGATGAACAAGCCGTTGCCGTCTGATATGGATATGGCAAAAGGAATTGTTGCCAGCTCACCGGAGGGGTTGAACAGCCTGATGATCGAGCGGGACGGCAGGCGGAACAACAGTTCCTGGCCGGGAGCAAAGGTGATAGAGCGATGGCCATGTCTCTTGTCCGGTGGGCCGGCATCACTACTGATTACCTCGGGTGGACCATAAATATTGTTCCAGGACAGCGGTACCCGGTTTCCGCCCAGTCGTTCGAGACGTACTGGATCAATTCCTGCCATGCAGGCGCCGACCATAACCAACAGGCCGGCGATGCTCAAGAGCAGTATACGGTGGAACGCTCTCAGTACCATGATTCCTGCATACAACCGGTTATCACCTTGTTCAGTTCCTTAGACTTGAGGATATCCTGACGAAGCCCAAGACTCATCTCCATCTGGATAAAGCCGCGATTGCCAAAATTATCGGTAATCCGCGCCGAAACGTTTTCCATCGCGCCAAGATCGCGGATCTCATGGGGATATACCCGCACCATCACCCCCATCTTAAGCTTCAGACAATCAGCAAACTCGATGAGGTCCTGCGGGGGGGTCATAGTCCCATTTGCAAGGATCACGTCCGAGTCTCTTCCCTCCCACGAGTTTCGCTTTTCCCTTGAGAAGCCATGCACTTGAATAAGATGACCCTGGGGGAAGGTTCGATTAAAGGCTCTGGTAAGGGCGGTGAAGTAACTGTCCTCAAGATCGGCCAGATCCCAGTTCGGCAGATTGTCGTTGTCTTGACGGAATCCATTGCCGGTTGTTGATTTCTTATGTCGGTGCACCGTATTCCAGGCAGCTCCGGCAAAGGACCCTGCAGCATAGAGTTTCAACCCAATGGGGCCGGTATGCATATCGAAAAAACGATGGGGTATCATCAGCAGCGAGGAGCCGGTCTGCTCCAGGGGAAACAGGTAGAATCCGCGCCCCTTCTTTTTCTTTTCATCTTCTGAAAGCGCCAAGACGACAAGATTATTGAGCCTTGCCCGCTGGAGCCTATAGCCCAGCTGCCGCCATTGGGCTGCGAGCTGTTCTCCCCGCTCACCCTCGAGCATGCGGGCAAAGAGGCTTTCAACGATATCGAGCTCCTCCGGGTCCGGCGATAGGTAGCTGCCTCGTTTTTTGGACTGCTGATAGAGCTCAAAGACGTCCGGCATGGAGTTTGACGATGCAGGATCGGGTACGGATAAAAGAAGGGCAATTGGTACAAGTGCCGAGAGGAGCCATTTTGTAAGAGCTGCAATGGGCGGTATGCCGAGACCGAGATGCTCTCTACCGGTGAACCTGGGAAGTGGGTAACTCAAACTTCTGTCAGCTGCTTGGTTCATTTCGTCTCTCCAGCACAAGGGGCTCTTTGACAAGGGTTCGATAGGAAAAGGTGCCCGGTTCGACACGTGAGAATATAAGGTATCCTCCGGGCCCTTGTTCAAGATTAACGACAATTCTATATGATCCCGGCGGGATGTCGGCTCCGATGGGAAAGAAGAACCGCTGCCCTCCACCGAGTCGGGTCTCACCACTATTGAAAACGATTACGGGAGCCGTTTCCGTAGGACTGATTTCAAAGCGTCGGTTGGTGAGGGTAAACTGGTCATGAACGACAAGGTGTTCTGCGCCGTGCGCATCCTCGAGCGTCACTTGAATAGTGGATGGTTCCGAGGTCGAGGAGGAAAAGTAGAGAAAAGAGAGTCGGTCCCGATCCTCGCGTGTCTTGGTGTAATCAAAGTGCACCTGTTTTTCCGGCAGATGGGTGGCAAACCTCAGTATATGGCCTGGCTCCGCTCGTTTCAGATAGTTCATCAACAACTGTACATCGGTATTTATTGAAATCTTCATGCGATGGGGGCCGATGGCCAGCGGCGGCAGCTG
>JABDQA010000121.1 GCA_013042475.1 Desulfofustis sp. | reverse complement strand
TTCGTCGAGTCAACCAAGCTGATCGATCAGATTGCCGAAGTTGACTATGTTGGACTTTTCACCAACCCCTGGTTTCTCGTACCTTTTATCGCGCTGGTCGTCTATCTGATCTGGAAACAGCGCTGGCGTGACATGATCTTTATCGCCATCTTCCTCGGAGTATGGTGGGCTTCAGGAACCCAGTACATGAAGACCCTGGTGGTAGGTGAGGAGCTTCAGGTGAGCAAGGTGCTGCCGGTGCTGTTCGGCGGGGCGGCTATCATGGGTATTGTCATCTATCTACTCTTTGGCCGATCGGACTGAAGTCGGAAAAGAAGTTGTTGGCGCAATCCAAAATTCATCGCCATATCCCCATTTGATATAGCTTTACGGGAAGCGGTAGAGAATGATTTCACATTTCAAGAACTCTATTTTTATCATCACTGATGAACATCATTGCCCCTTCTACAGTGCCAAAGAAGAGTTTGAGGTGAGTGAAAATGCCCTTAAGATACCGACCGGCAAACCTGTCTGCCTCATTCTGGCACAGGATATCGTCGCGCTGACTTCCGAGCAGGCGATTCTGGAAAAACAGGAAAAGGGCATCGGTGAACAACCTGAGTTCAAGTGCGGCGGCTGTGGCGGTATCATTAAATTTGAATACAAGAAAGCCAAAAACTATTCAACCCTGCAGATGAAACTGCTGGTCGCAGCCGAGCGCAAGGAAAAGCTCCGCGAGATTATAAAGTACGCCGACGATTTGAGAGAAATTGAGCTGTTCAGTTCACTGGCCGAAGACGATCTTCTCGATTTGGGCACCCTGCTTGAGTTCGAACATTATGACTGGGGGTATTTCGTTTCCCAGAAGGGGCAGGCGGGCACCAAGCTCTACATCATTATCTCGGGACAAGTCGAGGTGATTGACGACGAAGGGATAGTTCTGGCCGAAATGGGTCCGGGGGAGGTTTTTGGCGAGTTGAGTATGATCTCGGGTGAAACCATGACAGCCACCATACAGGCAGTAGAACCCTGCGTCATTGCGACCTTGAATAAAAAGAATTTCAGACACGTACTGGTACGTTTTCCATCACTGCAGATCTTCCTCTATAAACTGTTCGTGGACCGGATTAATGTATTGAATGCCAAGAGGGCAGAGGAACTCAGCACCGGCATGGTCGGTCAGCTGTCGGACATCTCGCCGGTTGAGATATCACAGATGATAAACAGCAACCACAAGACCGGTTATCTTGAAATCGAGTCGGAATTTCTCAACGGCAAGATCCTATTTAATGAAGGAGAAGTAGTTAAAGTGGATCTTGGCCACAAGAGAGGTCTTGCAGGATTCTATGAATTCATTGCCCTGGCCGAGGGACGATTCAAGTTCATCCAGGGATTGTCTATCTCTGAGCGGAAGCTCCAATCAATCGGCGGATTCATGGGTATGCTGATGGAGGGAATGAAACGCTTGGATGATCGTCGTGGCTGACAGTTGAGCTCGAAGATTCAATTTGTCATCGATTTTCTTGTAATTCTAGTTTTTCTCCAGAGATTCTTTTAAGCCTGAAGGCGCGATGATGAACCGCGTGCAATTCAAGAAGCATGTCATCAACCTGCTGCGCGGTGAAGATCTTGATACTATCTTTGACGAGCTTTCTTCTCTCCCCCCAAAAAATCTCGTTAACTCGCTTTTCACTTGTCTCTGTCATTCCCATGAGCTGGTCCGCTGGCATGCGGTAAGCAGCTTCGGCTTGGTGGTGCCAGCAATGGCCGCCAGCGATATGGAAAAGGCACGCACGGTAATGCGTCGTTTCCTGTGGATGCTCAATGACGAATCCGGCGGGATCGGCTGGGGAGTTCCCGAGGCTATGGCAGAGGTGATGTTCCACAGCCGTCCATTGGCTGAAGAATATCTGCATATGCTCGTTTCATATACATTGGACGATGGACCCGAATTATTTCAGGACGGAAATTTCCTCGAACTCGAACTGCTCCAGGAAGGTGTATTGTGGGGATTGTGCCGAGTGGCACCGCGCTATGGGACAGAACTCACAAAACTCGGGCTTGATGAGAACATCGCGGTGTATCTTCTCTCGGAGAATAATACCGTCAAGGGGCTGGCCTGCAGACTGGCCAATTTATTGGATTTGCAAAAATACAAACCACTGCTTGAATCTGCCCAGGACAATCACAAGCCCGTTCGTATTTACCAGCAAGGAGCGTTTATTAACAGCACTGTCGCTGAACTGGCAGAAACAGCCACGCAGAGCCTTTAGCAACGATGTACGTTTCATTCGAGGATTCCCTCAGGCATATCTCTAGCTTGACATGCACCCAATAAATAACCACCGTCAAAAGGAATTACCGCCCCCGTGAGGTAACGGGCACTGACCGCCAGGTAGTAGATGAACTCTGCCGCCTCATCAGGGGTGCCTGTCCTGCCCACGAGGGTTTGTCCAATAAGCTCCTGCTGCTGAGTTTTATCCATTAGTTCCCACCCCCTGGTACCAGGGCCATGTCGGCCCTCGAAGAGACCGAGCATGACCTCGTTAACCCTGACAGCAGGAGCGAGTTCCCTCGCCCACTGTTTAGTGAAAGATGATATCCCCCGGTTTGCAGCACTGTATCCGTCGCTGAAAAGTAGAGAGGCGGGCCCCGATCTACCTACCTGTGCGGCGATTGAGGAAATGTTGATGACCGCACCATCCTGAGAGTCACTGAGGAGATCGAAACTGTGGTGGTAGAGATGGTGTTTTGTTTTGAGGGTGGTATCGAACTCGAGTTGCCATTGTTGCCTGTTCACTTCCTGATCGTATGGACCGTGTACAATTGGCATTCCACCCCGATCAATATTGTTGATCAGATAGTGGAGCACCCCATACCGATCCTTTACTTGAGCCAGCAATGCAGCGGTCTGCTCGCTGCTGGTAAGATCGGATGGCAGGCAAAGATAGTCATAACCGGCCTGGCTGAATTGCTCTTCCATTTCCCTGTTCGATTGTGGCCAGTCAGGATAGATCGGCACTACCAGAGTTGCGCCGCGTCTGGCGAAGCTGTGGGCGATGGCTCTGCCAATGGGGCGGCAGGCACCGGGAAGTAGAACGACCCGTCCATGCAGTTCGTCTGTCTTGAGCATCTTGATAACCTCTTATTCAGAGGGTGAGAAAGATTTGTGAAGCAGGGCCAGGTGTTTCTGATAAGTCTTGATATCATCATCGATTGCAACCGCACAGCAGAAAACAGAGCCGCCAAACCTGCGAGAGATGATGTCCACCGAGTCGCTACGCTGCTGGAGAAAGGCTTCGATACCACCGTTTCGCTGCCAGCTCAGGTAGTTGAGATAATGGTCCCTGCCGGCCAACCGTTCAACCACGGGAATTAGTATGTCACCGAGCAGAAACCCTATAAATCCAGAAGGATCCTTGCTGTAGTCGGTGACAATAAGAGAGCCGCCCTGGGCCACGACTTTTCTGGCGTTTGAGAAGATCAGATCGCGCTGGGTCGGGTGTTTGTCGTGGAGGGCGAAAGACAGGATGGCACAATCGAAATGGCCTGCCGGAAAATCAAGCTGGGTAGCGTCTGCCAGCTCAAGAGTTGTGTGTTCCCCGCAATTTTTTCTCGCTCGGGCCAGCATCGCTTCAGAATTGTCAATACCGGCCAGTTCTAGGGTCCCGGATTCGAGAAGTCTCAGCTGATCACCAGTTCCACAGCAGATGTCGAGCACTCGGCGATGGCCCCTGTGCTGGATTAGAGTCCTTATATCTGTCCGAAATGCTTTCAGTAGGGGCGTGAGGCAGTTATCATAGAGGATCGCCGTAAGGCTATATTCATCAATTGTCATCTGAGCTGATTTATCCAAATTTTTACCGCTGTTCATTAAGGGTCCAGTGTAAAACCAAGTCATCCTCAAGCCGCAAGGTTGGGATATTAACCCAGACCCTTGTTTTGGCATTCACAGGACATACCATATGATCAGAAATAAATACTACAGATTGCAGAGTTGACCATGATATTTTCATTTTTCCGCTTTACTTCCTTGATCCTGATTCTTTTTCTCTTGTTTGTTTCAGTCACGTCTGCGGCTGATACGGATAGTTGTTTATCGACAACCTGGCCGCATGAGCAGAGCACGCTTGAGCCTGACCCCAGTATTTACTTTGGAAGACTGGAAAATGGACTGAGGTTTGTTCTACAGTCCAATACCGAACCCAGGGACAGGGTAGCCGTCTACCTCAATGTCGAGGCAGGCTCTCTTCATGAAAAGCGGGATGAGCGGGGCTTGGCTCATTACCTGGAACATATGCTTTTCAACGGTACAATTCATTTCCCACCCGGCGAACTCATTGACTATTTCCGTTCGATTGGTATGAGTTTCGGAGCCGATGTCAATGGCTATACGACTTACACGGACACTGTCTATAAATTGGTTGTACCGTTAGGAACCGAGCAGAGTCTGGACCAGGCTTTGCTGGTTATGCGTGACTATGCCGATGGTGCCTTACTGCTTGAGGAAGAGATCGAGCGTGAGCGAGGAGTGATTCTCGCTGAAAAAACAGCCAGGGATTCCGCCAGATACCGGAGTGCAGTGGCCCGTAACACCTTTGTGTTGCGCAATACACCGTTTCCCGACAGGCAGCCCATTGGTGATGAACAGGTTTTGCTCCAGGCAGGCCAAGATGAACTACGCGGTTTCTACCGGCGCTGGTATCGGCCAGAAAATATGGTACTGATTCTGGTGGGCGATTTTGATCTGACCAGCACCAAAGAACTGGTTGCGGAACATTTCGACTCGATGCAGAATACAGAACCTGTGGTCTGTCCTGAGTATGGTGTGACCGACCATGCCGGTATCGAGACCTTTTACCATTATGATCCGGAACTTGGCGCCACCGATGTAGCCATTGAGACGCTGCGCAACAAGGTTCCAGAAAACGACTCTCTGAGGCTTCAGCAGGATAATATCCTCCGTTACATGGCTTCGATGATCATCAATCATCGCCTCGACCAACTCCAGGAGTCCGTTGAATCGCCGTTCACCTCAGCAGGCTACTACGACACGGTGATGTTTGATCGGTTCCGGATAACCGGCATCCGGGCAAGCACCAAGAAGGAAAACTGGCAGCAGAGTCTTGCCCTGATAGAATCCGAACTTCGAAAGGTACTTGACTATGGCATATCGGAGAGTGAATTGGAACGGGTCAAAAGAGATTTGCGTTCCGATTTGGAAAATGCTTTCCTGTCAGCCGATACCAGAAATTCCATGCACCTCATCTCGCAGATAGTAGCCAGTCTCGATGCCCACCGGGTGCTGCTTTCTCCTGCTCAGGAACTGGAGCTGTTTGCTCCTTTCGTGGAAGCGGTCACGATAGAGGAAGTGAATCATCTATTCAGAGATAACTGGGCCACCGACATCAGATTGTTGCAGGTCAATGGCGATGCCGAACTGACCAAGCCCGACAGCGGTGATGAGCTGCTCGCTTTTTATGAAACTCTCAAGGACAGGAAAATAGCACCACCTGAGCAGCTGAGTATTCCCTCATTCCCCTACCTCATCGTCGCAGAGGGGCCCAAGGGGCGGCCGGTAAAGAATACGACTTTTGCTGATATCGGGGCACAGCGGTTTGATTTCGCCAATGGGCTGATACTGAATTTGAAAAATACAGACTTTAAAAAAAATCAGGTCCGCGCTGCTTTGCATTTTGGCGACGGCCAGCGCTCGCTGCCGAAAAAAGGGGTGGGGATGCTCGCCTCTTCGGTGGTCAACGGATCGGGTACGGCCCGTTTGACGGCCACTGAGCTTGAGGCAGCGCTCTCCGGCACCTCCGTACGACATAGTTTCCGGGTCGCCGAGGAGTCCTTTGTGTTGAGCGCAAAAGCGGTTTCAAGCGAACTCGAGCTGATGTTGCAAGTGCTCCACGCACTGCTCAACGATCCCGGTTTCAGAAGTTCGGTGTATGAAAGATCGATGAAGAATTTTGAATCCATGTATCGCCGGCTTGAAAATAGTATTGAAGGTGGCGCAAGGCTGTATCTTGATAATTTTTTTAGCGGCAATGCCAAGAGTTCGGGGCTGCCGCCCTGGATAGATTTCTCAACATTGCAGCTCGATGACGTGGTTGACTGGCTCAAGCCATATTTCCAGGGGGCACCGCTGGAACTAACTATAGTGGGCGATTTCGACCCAGATCGGGTCATTGAACTGGCGGCAAAATATTTTGATGTACCTGGACAGAGAGTTTATATGGTGGAGGCTCACCCGCAGGCACAATTTCCCGTTGGTCAGTATCTCGAGACCACTGTCCAGTCATCGGTCGACAAAGTGCTGGTGCGCTACGCCTGGCTCACCGACGACTATCACGACATCAGGCGCACCAGACGTTTGCATGTGCTTGCGGCCACTCTTGAAGAACGATTGCGCAAGAAGATCAGGGAAGAGCTCGGTGCCGTCTATTCACCTTCTGTGTACAGTCTGAACAGCAGAATTTACCAAGGTTACGGGGCAATATACGCTGACGTGGTGGTTGAAGAGTCGCTGGTCGATACAGTGCGGGACGCACTTGATGAAATCGAGTCGTCATTTACTTTGACACCGGTGGATAATAAAGAACTGCGAGGTGCCCAGTCACCAATTCTCACCTCCCTCAAAGATGGGTTGAGAACCAATAGCTACTGGCTCCACTCAGTATTGTCACTCTCCTCTCGCAATAGCGACCAGCTCCAATGGCCGTTGACCCTGATTGACGATTTCGGTTCCATCAGCAGTGGCGAGATCAATGACCTGGCGCAGCGCTACATTCGCAGCAACCGGCGTGCAGTTGGCATTGTCAGATCTGAGGGTTCCGCAGAGTTCAGCTCAGTTGATCAGGGTGCGAACAGTAATGGGGTTTTTCCTGACGATAATGGTTGAATAGTAATGGGGCGGATCTGTGATTTTGTCGAGCTCCGTGCAGGTTCTCTGTCCTGCAGTCCCTGCCTTTTCGACCAGCACCGAACGGTCCATGAGATCAGCTCTTTTAAGCAGTTCAACGAGGCGGTCCATAACCCGATGGACTTTCATCAGAACGATGGTGTCAAACCTCTCCAGCACCTCACGCAGACGATCATCTGAAAAAGTTGCAGGAATAACTGCGACCATTTCGTCGCCGAGGCAGATCGGTGATGCCAATGCCGCTGAACAGCTGCTCATGGCAGGTACCCCGGGAACAAACTCGACGTTTACGTCATCTTTGATTCCGCAGACCGTTTCATAAAGATAGTAGCCGGTGGAATAGATGGCCGGGTCACCCAGCGTCGGAAAACAGACATTGATGCCTTTGTTAAGGTGATGAAGAGCCTCTTCGGCTGCATGTCTCCAGGCGGCAAGGATCTCCGGCACCGGCTCGTGGCCGCTTCTTATTTTTTTCATGGGAAAGTGCAGTTGAACAACTGTCTTACCTGCCAGAGGAACAGCCTCTCCCACAATGGCCAGTGCTGTCGAATTGCCCTTTTTGGAGCCGTGCGGGGCGATGATAACCGGACAATTCTCGACAATGCTTACCGCTTTCAAAGTAAGCAGCTGGGGATCACCTGGGCCTGTGCCGATAATGTATAGCGTTCCACTCATGGCGTGTCTCTAGGTTGATATTAGCCTGGATAGAGAATCTTGTGAATCATTCGTATGCCTTCCAGGAGACGCGGTGTCGGACGTGACACCAGATGCTCGTCGATGAGATAAACCTGTCCGCTGCGAACCGCCTTTAAGGCTCTGAATCCCGGTTCTTCAGCAATCTGTTCGACGCTTATCCGATTCATACGGCCAAATTGAGCAAGATAGACGTCGATTTCTTCGGCTCTCGCCAAAATTCGCTCTTTGCTGTAGCCGGCGATGTTGGTTCCCCGGCGGGAGACGGCGTCCTCGGCAACATTGATACCGCCGGCCGTGGTGAGACAAAAGATGGAGATCGATTCAGGAGAAAAAGTTCTCATCCGTGAGTGAATCGACTCGAAATAGACCTTTGGGCGATGCTGCGGAAGAATTGTTTCCACACTGGCCTGGATGGACGTTATTTCTTGCTGAAACTTGTTGATCATCTCAAGCGCCTGAGGTTCAAAACCGGATATCGTCCCCAGGGTCTGCCAGTATTCATAGAGTTCCGTAACCGAGGTTGGCTGTAGGGAAACGACCCTGATGCCGTAGTCGCGGAGCTTGCTAATCAGATTCGGATTGGAGCGTGAGATCATCGGTCGGATGAGCACGCAGTCTGGATCAGCCTGAATGAACTTTTCGACTGAATCATGGTAGGAGAATCTGGGTTTATCAAAAACGGAGATCGTAGCGGAGTCAGAGGTGGAAATACCGATCAATGCATTGGCGGCACCGATGGTGAGCAGATTTTCAGTATGGGCCGGATAGAGCGAAATGATTCGAGTGGCCGGAGCAGTAAAGATATGTGTCTCTCCAACGCTGTCGGTGATCTCCAGCGCACCAGCGAAGCGGGGACACCAGAGAAACAACAAGATCAGAAAGATCAGGTATCCATGATTGTAGTGCGGAGCGCTCATTATCAACTCATTGATACTTGAAAGAGAGATGCACGTTGCCGTCATTGCTCTTGATGAGTTCAGAGCTTACCTGATAGATATCAGTTACCAACTCCCCGTTGATCACTTCAGAGGCCCCCCCCTGGAGGTGCAGTCTGCCGCCGTTCAGCACCATGACATGATCGCAAAACCCGAGTGCCATATTCAAGTCATGAAGCGCAGCGATTACTGTCTTGCCGCTCCTAACCAGCGCTCTCATGGTTCGCATAATGGCGATGGCGTGATTGATATCAAGATTGGCGGTGACTTCGTCGAGCAGGATAAACTCGGTATCCTGCACCAGGGCACGGGCTATCATGACGCGCTGGGTTTCACCTCCGGATAGTTTTCTGATCGAGCGTTGTGCCAGATGCTCGATATCCAGGTGTGTCAGCGACTCGGAAACCCTCCGGTGGTCTTCTTGAGATGGGCTTGATAGCCTAGGAATGTGGGGGTAGCGCCCCATCATGATCGTATCGTAGACGTTAAAGTCGAAGTTGAAAGCAAACCTCTGGGGCACCACGGTAAGCAGGGTGGCCAGTTCGGTCCGTTTTATTGACTGTAGTATGGTGCCGTTTAGTCTGATAGTGCCGGTCTCTGGTTTCAGATATCCAGAAAGCAAGTCGATGAGCGTCGACTTGCCGCTGCCGTTGGGACCAATTAAACCGTAGAAACAGCCGGAGCCAAGAGTCAAGGAAATCTCTGCAAGGCACGGGAAAGTACCGTAGGAAAAATCGATGTTTTCAAGCTCCCACCCCCTGAAATCTTTCATCATCGCCACCTCTGCAGTTGAGTTTTCCTGAAAATGTAGCAAAACAGAGGCCCGCCTATGAGAGCGGTAAGGACACCTATGGGGATTTCGGTTGGAAGCATTACCCTGGTCACGGTATCGGCCCCCAGAAGGAGAATGCAGCCGCACAGAAAACTGCAGGGAATCAGCATGGCGTTGGAGGGACCCAGAATCATTCTGACAAAATGAGGCACGATCAGCCCGACAAAGCCGATTATGCCCGACACCGCAACACAGCCGGATGTAGACAGGGAAGCTACAATGAGCACAAATCTCCTGACCTTGCCTGTGTCGATACCCAAGGCCTCCGAGGTCCGGTCCCCAAAAGTCATGATGTCCATTTCCCTGGCGAATAACATGAGAACAAAAGTCGAGGGCACCACCAGGGCTGCAAGCAGCAGGACATCGGTCCAATCTTTGCCGATAAAACTGCCCATCAGCCAGAAAATGATAGCATTTACCTGTTCATCGGCCAAAAACTTGATCAGGCTGATACCGGCTGAAAGAATAGCCGATATGATAATTCCGGAAAGAATCAGGCTGTTTGATGACAACCTGGTAGAGGGTGCTGCCAGGGAAAATACCGCCAGTAGTGTAAGCAAGGCTCCCGCGAACGCAAAAACGGGTATAATGATAGTCGAAGGCAGGGCGATACCGACGATCAGCAGCAGAATCGCAATCGAAGCACCAAACGCCGCGCCAGAGGATATCCCTAGCGTATAGGGATCGGCCAGGGGGTTTTGTAAGAGCGACTGAAAGATGCATCCAGCCACGGCCAAACCTCCGCCAACCAGAACTGCCGTAATGATGCGCGGCAGACGTACCTCCATGATGACGAAAGGGTAACTGGTGTCGATCGAGTCGGGAAGGTGCCCACCGAAGTTGGCTGCAATAATCTGCAAGATTTCCCCTGGAGAAATTTTTATGTAGCCTAGCCCCGCCGAGAAAACCATCGCGAGAACCAGGACGCCTGTCAGTATCAAGACAGACACCAAACCTGGACCGACGGGGCTGCTCGGCGACGATTTATCACTCGTCTGGCTAGTAGATTGATTCATGAGCTATAACCGATAACCGGTCCCAGAAGTGTGCCAGATAAAAAAATCCCCGGATCAGACGCTGATCCGGGGATGCCCTTTTTTCCTCGTATCTTCTTTTTGTGTGCCGCTCATCGCCACAGGCGGCCACTCTTTTCAGGCAGGTCTTCTGACTCCCGGTTCAATCTACTTACTGCGCCTTCCCAACGAAGTCCGTCAGTGACTTAATGCAGCGTTCGTCCCGGTTACAGCGGCGGGCCCGTCTCCGAATCTCACGGAGTTCCCTATTAAACCAGAGTGATGCTCTACTGGTACCTGAAGCTCTACCATGAGGTTCTAATGGTATCGCACTCTTTTGTCAACAGGAAGCTCGAGCAACGCAACCGGTTCGTCCCCGCATCAATGGAGGTTCCGGAATTTGAATAATGAGGAGTTCAGGCGAGAACGAAAAGGAAATAGCAGAACGCTGCAAGAATCAGGCTGACAGTGCGAAATCCCTGGTTCCAGACAATTAGCTCCACCGCGAGTCTGGGCTCGAAAATACCAGCATAATACGGAAATTGATGCCTGACTGCCCGCAGTGGGGAAGAGAGGATATTGCCGATCAGCAGGGCGAAGACGATTTCGTTGTAGTCCATCACCCCATCCTGCAGTAGGGCGCCGGCAGCAGCAATACCAGCAGTGAGCTCGGCTGCAATCATCAGGGCAATAATGCCCATTCCTTGCGGCGAGAGATAGGGAATGAAGTCAAGCTGGGAAGATAAAAATGTTTCGAGCGTGGTAAAAAACTCGAGTCTGTTCATGATAAAAATCAGGATATAAATAGGTACGGTGAAGAGGATTATCTTTTTCATTCGACGTTTGAACCGTTTCCAGGTCTTTTTTGCCAGTGCAGGCCAGTCCCTCGGTGCTGGTTGAACATCTTCCAATATCGCCGGGATAGCTGGCTTGGGCAGCAGGACCCGACTTAGCAGTACGATGGTTAGGGTTCTAAGAAGTGCAGCCCCGAAGGTGATACCCACATATATAAAAGCTGCACCACGGATAAATGGAAGCGTGATGAACATCACCGTAGGCAGGTGGAGAAAATAGGTTGGCAGAGAATTGAACATGTTGGCCAGGATGAGTTCCTTTCTGTCAATTTGCTTCTTCTCGCAGGCCTCTGAAAGCATGGTATTGGCAGCAACCCCGGAAACGATGGCCATGGAAAAAGCGGCTCCGACCTGTTCACTGAAATGACCGAACCTGATAAGCGGTCTTGCCAGGGTACTGATGCGTCGCGTCCAGTTCAGCGATTCAAGAAGATTGGCAATGATCAGACCAATCGATATGAAGAGCAACAGTCTGAAGAGCGGCCAGATCAGCTTGTCCCAAAGATACAATAGATGAAACGCTGCGCTTTCCATGACCAAATTACAGACCCGTGGCGGGCAATGATGGGGAAAATATCAGGATATTGACACGAAACGACTGATAAAAGATGAAACTGGCGGCCAATTCGTTGTTATTCTACTGCGGGTGGCAACCCCTCACGGTTGATCATTGTTTCCAGTACCCTTTGCCGGGCTGTCTCGTCCTGTTCAATCAGATACTCTTTTTGAGAGTCGGTACGCTGCTGGGACATTCTGCTCAGATACTCAGATCGCTTGGCGATTTTCTTCTGCCATCTGTCAAAATGGGCAAGCACCAGCTCATTGACCTTTCCTCCGGCAATTTTCTCTTCCAATTTCTCATTGATGGCTTCGAGGTGATCGTTTAACGGAGAATCCTTGGTCACGGCCAGGTGGAAGTTCTCTGTGGTTACCGGTGGATCGAGAATGGTAATACTGTCCTCTCCGTGCAATAGGCGGGCATAAATCAGGGCCGTGTAGAGATCGATGATCAGATAATCAGCTTTCCCAAGGTTCAAGGTTTCTATTGCCCGCTCGAGCCTGTAATAACTGATATCGAGGTTTTCTGCGCGGTAGCTGTCGAATCGCTGACCGTAACTTTCACCTATGCCGGAAACCCCTCTCTTCCCTTTTAATGCGTCCCAGCTGGAGAATTTGAATTCTCTGCCTTTTTCGACCACGATGACTGTCTGCTCAGGTAGATAGGGTATGGAAAAATTCAGATATTTACTGCGTTCATCGTTGCGATAGGCGGATACGATGAGATCGATTTCCCCTTTTTTTGCGGCTTCCTGCACCCGTTCCCAGTCGCTGAGAACACGAACGGAGTATGGCAGGGAAAGCTCGGTAAATATCTCATTGACCAGATCGGGAGCCACCCCGGCAAGTTTTTTGTTTTCTTCCCAGACGACCGGTGGTGCATAGGGGTTGCCGGATGCGATGAAATCCTGGGCTGAAAGTAGTTGGGAGATGCCCAACAGGGTCGCGGACAGGAATACAAGCGTGAGTAAAATTCGTTTTGCCGTCATATTCTCCACCTGGAATTATTCGAAATAATTGATCATCCAATGGGCATACATACCGTTTGGATCAGGGAAAATCAAGAAGGTTTGCAGGGCCGACAAAGCAGGTTCCGCACTTTTGATGAGGCTGCGGTAGACACTGCTTTTCTGCAGCCGTAATCTGGTTTCGGCACCTATCTGGAAGAGAAGCCTATCCCACCAGGAAAGAGATGGCACCAGGGTGTTCACCGAGTAGTCGCTTATTCCCGACCTGACAGCCGCGGCTTCAATGACTTGATCAAGCGCGCCAAGTTCATCAACCAGGCCGATTTCCCTGGCCTTTTCACCAGCGTAAACTTTGCCCTGGGCAAGGGCTTCAACGTCGCTGGGTTCCATGTCTCTTCCTTCGGCTACCAATGAGATAAAGCGGTCATAGCCGTTTTGAAGACTCAACTCAATAGCTCTGCGCAACTCTTCTGACAGGGGCTTACTGAGGTCGATACCAGCAGCCAGATTAGTTGTTCCGACGCCATCTCGATGGATCCCACCCTGCTTCAAGATGGTATCAAAGGTTGGCAAGGCCATGAAGATACCTATAGAACCGGTCAAGGTGTTGGGGGAGGCCCAAATTTCATCGGCGTCGGCAGCGATCCAATAACCCCCTGAAGCCGCGAAGGTTCCCATTGAGACGAACAAGGGTTTTCCTTTCTCTTTCAAAGCGAGGATCTCCTGGCGAATGAGTTCGGAGGCGAACGCCGAGCCGCCGCCGCTGTCAATCCTGAGCACCACGGCTTTAATGCGATCATTTTCACCGGCACGACGCAATAAAGTGCTGATCGTGTCCGCGCCAATGGTTCCCGGGCGACTCTCGCCTGTCACTATAGTGCCCTGCGCAACAATAAGACCCACCTGGTCTTCATTTTCTTCTGTAACACCATGAGAAGGTGTGCCGCGGCTCAAGTAATTATTTAACGAGACGAGATTCAAATCGTTACCGTTGCTGTATCCGGCGAATTGGGAAAGATAGGCACGCACCTCTTGCCTGGTTTTGAGTTCGTCCACCAGACCATAGCTGAGCGCTAGCTTGGCAGTGTCTCCGCCTACTTTCTCAAGGTTGGATGGTATTGAATTTATATAATTATTTATATCTTCGGGTTTTAATGAACGCTGCTCTGCCACATCAACGGTGTAGTTCTCCCACAAGGCAGAGAGCCAGGCTCTGGTTTGACTTCGGTCCTCGGCAGACATCGAATTTCTGGTGATCGGTTCAAGTGCAGATTTATAGGACCCTACCTGAAACACATGGAAATCGACCTTGAGCTTTTCCAGGGCCTCTTTGAAGTAGAATCGGTAGAGGCCGAAACCATGAAGGTCTATTCCTCCCATTGGGTTGAGAAACAGGGAGTCGGCATGTGAGGCGAGGTAATACTGGTTCTGTGAGAAATAATCACCAGCGCTTACGACCGGCTTATTGCTGCGCTTAAAATCTAAAAGGGCGTGGCCAATTGATTCCATCTGGTTGAGACCGATCCGCCCCATATTTTTAAGATCAAGCAGGATGGCACTTATTTTGGGATCATTTTCGGCCTGGGCAATGCCATCCAGGATGTCTTGCAATACGGTCTCTCTCGGTTCACCCGGAAGACCCAAAAGCCTGCCGCCATACCCCCCGAAAGGGTCCCCCTGCGATGGCTGCTCCACGACGTCGCCGGTAATGTTCAATTTCAGGATGGTATCATCCTCCAGGAACACCTCTTCTGCGGGCCGTAAGAAATAGATAACAGCGACCACCAAGGCGATGAAAAGAAGGTTAAAAATCAATGATCTGAGAAAAGCCAGGGAGAGGAAAATTGCCTTGAAAAAATTGGATATTAGGCGGAACAGGAAAGTCATGGTCAACTCAACTCGTATGATGGTTGTAATTTGAGGTTAGCTGTTGGCGGATTATCAGGCTCAGACAATAGCAACGATGCGCAGCCCTGTAAATGAGGCCGGGAATATGGGATAGAAGATGCTCTAAAAAGGTAGATCCAGCTGTCGTGGCGTCTGCTCGGATCTGGGTACCAGATTTGAAGCGGTTATGCCGAGGAGCCGGATCGGTCTCGAACCCGCCTGGGATTTCTTCAACAATTCAGGCAGGCAGGAGAGAATATCACGGGTGGAGGAGATTTCTGTTTTGCATGATACCGACCTGGTGATGGTGGTGAAATCGCTGTACCTGATTTTCAAGGTGATTGTTTTGGAGCCGACATCTTTGTGCTGCATGACGATGCTTACCTTTTCCGCAAGTGACTCAAGCAATGCGTTGATTTGATCGAGGTCGGTGGTATCTTCCCCCAGCGTTCGTTCACTGCCTATGGATTTGCGGACACGCGATGTCTTGACCGGCCGGTGATCCGCACCGCGCACGATATCGTAGAAAAACTTACCGTTCTTACCGAAATACTCAGCGAGCTGGATTCTTGAACAGTTGTGCAGGTCAGCCCCGGTTCTGATGTTGAGTTGCAGCATCCTGGCTTCGGTAACTTTACCTATGCCATGAAATTTACCAATAGGTAGGGAGGCCAGAAAATCTTCAACCCGATCCGGCTCTATTACGCTTACGCCGTTTGGCTTGTTGAGATCAGAAGCAACCTTGGCGACGAATTTGTTGCAGGACACTCCTGCGGAAGCGGTCAATCCTGTCTCTTCATGTATTGCCTGACAGATCTCCCGTGCCAGCAGGGTAGCTGAAGGCTGGTTTTTGGTGTTGGAAGTGACATCGAGATAGGCTTCATCGAGTGACATCGGTTCAACCAGGTCGGTATATCTCAGAAAGATTTTCATGATCTGTTCAGATATTTCCTTGTAGCGTGCCATCCGTGGCCTGACGAAAATTGCTTCCGGACAGCGTTTATAGGCGTGGGCGCAAGGCATGGCCGATCTGATTCCGAAGCGGCGCGCTTCGTATGAGCAGGCGGCTACCACCCCTCGGGAATCTGGACGACCACCGACAATTACCGGCTTTCCAGCAAGCTCGGGGTTGTCCAGCTGTTCAACCGAGGCATAAAAAGCATCCATATCGATGTGGATTATTTTTCGATGATCTGTCATAGTCAGCTAGCTGTGGAGCACATGCCGGCGTTACGATTGTAAGAAATACAGAACGTGGTAAATACCTTTGATTTCCCCAACAACACGCCACCTCTGATGACACTTCAATTATAATAAAAAGCCACCGAGATAGAGATGAAAAAAGAAGATATTATAGAATCAACGGCGCTTTTCGAGGGTCTATCGATAGAAGAGGTCAAGGCAGTCGCCACGCTGGTTTACGAAAAGAAATTTGGAAAAGGGGAAACAATATTTTTTGAAGGTGATGAGGCTAACGGGTTTTACCTCGTCAGCGGCGGGCAGATAAAGGTATTTAAGATGAATCCCATGGGCAAGGAACACATACTTCACATTTTCGGACCCGGGGAACCGGTAGGAGAGGTGCCGGTCTTCAGCGGGCAGCCTTTTCCAGCGACCGCCGAGGCAATCATTAACACTATCACATATTTTTTCCCAAGGAAGGATTTCGTCGCCCTGATTGAGAAGAACCCATCGATTGCGTTGAATATGCTCGCTGTCTTATCTCGCAGATTGAGGCAGTTCGCCACCCAGATCGAGAACCTGTCGCTCAAAGAGGTGCCCGCCAGGCTGGCTGGTTATCTGCTTTACACTGCTGCAGAACAAGGCAACAACGAGGTGGTCAGGCTGCCGGTATCGAAGGGGCAGCTTGCTAGTCTGCTGGGGACAATACCTGAAACCCTGTCAAGGATATTTGCCAAGATGAGTGAGGATGGGCTCATTCGTGTAGAGGGGCGCTCAATTATTATAATCGATCATCAAGGACTCAGGGATAGGGAAGGGAGCCCCTAGGCTCAGGAACCTATCTGGACTATCGAACGGTCATACTGATGACTGAACACATAGCGCTGATCGATGACTTCGACCCTGGGCGGCAGCCGGTACTTTTCAAACAGATCATACCCTTGTTTGAGGTTCATCCAGAATTCATACCAGGGTGAGCTGCGGTAAAACGAGAGATTTGTCAGAGTCAATCTGAACGGGAACACGTGCACCTGGATCTCCGTTTGGCCTCCGGTCAGTGCCGCGTCGGCGAGGGTGTATATTTCATCCATGTAATAGTCGGTCATGGCATAGCAGCCGTTCGAACTGCAGCCGCCGTGGACCATAAGAGCTGACCCGCTGCGATTGTGGGTTTGATCATAGGTGTTCGGGTAACCCAGGTTGAACGACAGATGGTTTTTGCTCCATGGGTTCATCCGGTCATAGCGCACAGAATAAAACCCTTCGGGGGCCTGTTTGTCTCCCTGTTTGAGCTTTGGACCTAGATCGCCGGAGTATCGACAGATTATGTAAGTTTTAAACAGCTCGAATCGGCCACCACCTTTTTTGAGCCAAACCTCCAGTTCACTTGAACGCTTGAAAATTCTGATAAATATGGGGGCTCCGAGCTTTATGGATTTACTTTCAAGCATTTCCTCTATACGCATAAGGGATCTATGGTAGGCGGCCACCGAGGCTACGCTGCCGGGCATTTCTACTGAAGAGCTTGCCATACCGGCGGGCGGGAGGAAAACAAGGAGACAGATGGGGATTATGAATTGTAAGGGTTTCTTTGGCATGGAGCCTGCTGAGTCCGAGAAGATGAAAGCACCACCGATGATCAGCGACATCTTAGCAGGTGAGAACTGTTTTTGTCCAGATCTGTGACTAGCGATCCTGCTGGAACGCATAATTGGTTCGTGGAAATCGCCGCTTGATAAGAGAGTCGACGGGGATTAGTGTAGTTTCCATCCGGAAAAGGCTATTTTGTCCAAAATCTTCGTTAAGCTCGAAATTTCATCCTTGGACGTAACCATGCCTGTGGTAAAATTTCTCGCACGGTTCGATCTTGAACCAAAATCGCTCGTTTGCGGATGAAAACTGACGTAGCTCATTGGCAATTCGCCTCAGCAGAATCTGGAGTTAGGGGTTCGAAATACAGCTGGATACAAAGTAGTTTTATGATAGATCTTCACCTTCATTCGACCTTTTCGGATGGTACTTTCACCCCTGAGCAATTGGTCAAAATGGCCAGCGCAGCAGGATTGAAGGCCATTTCAATCACTGACCACGACACCGTCGACGGCACCCAGGAAGCGGCGGACGCGGGAGCCGAGTTCGGTGTTCGAATCGTTCCGGGGGTTGAATTAAGCGTATTTCTCGATGATTTCAATTTCCACCTGCTCGGCTATCATTTTGACTGGTGTGACCAGACATTAAACGCCAAATTGAAGACGCTGCAGGCGTCTCGGTCCCGAAGAAATTCGGTGATTATTTCAAAGCTTCAGAAACTGGGGTTGGGTATTACCGAGGGTGAATTGCAGAAAATATCGAGTAACGGACAGACCGGCAGGCCCCATATTGCCCGGCTTCTTGTGGAAAAGAAGATTGTCAAAGATATCGATCAGGCTTTTACGCTCTACTTGCGCAAAGGTAAGCCGGGTTACGCCAGGCGGTTTATTTATCACGTGGAAGAGGCAATATCTCTGATCCATGAAAGTGGCGGATGTGCAGTACTCGCGCACCCGGCGCAGATAAGTAGATCAATTCCGGTACTAGAAGATCTGCTCAGACATTTGAAGATCGTCGGGTTGGACGGTCTGGAAACTTACTACCCAACCCAAAGAGGCTCTTTTCTGAAGAGCTTGAGGCGGCTTGCAGTCTCACATGGTCTGATCGAGACCGGCGGCAGTGATTATCATGGTGATATCCGGCCTGACACGGCAATGGCAGGGAAAAATAATAATGTGGTACCTTTAACGGTCCTGGATCAGATGGACCACCACTTTCACCTCAACACCCAGTGAGTTAGCAATGCTCCCCATGCCCACCATATTGGTTGTCGATGATGAGCCCAATTATCTTATCGTCCTCTCCGAGCTGCTCAGGGATGAGAATTTCGAAGTGTATACTGCCCCTGGAACCGATGAAGCAGTGGCCATCGTCAAAGAAGTGGACCTTGATCTGGTGATTACCGACATGCAGATGCCCGATAAAGACGGTTCGGTGCTCATGCAGGAGGTAAAAAAACACAACAATGATCTGCCGGTAATCATCATCACCGCCTACGCCGAAGTTGAAAAAGCGGTGGCAGCAATGCAGGCAGGGGCGTTCAGCTATCTGGCTAAACCATTTTCAAACGATGAACTGATCGCCACCATAACCCGTGCAATAAGCCACTACGGCTTGATAAAGGAGAATATCAGGCTGCGTGAGGAGATGAAGCAGCGCTCGGGTTTCGATACCATGGTAGGTAAGAATCCCCAAATGATTCAGATCTATGAGCTTATTAAAAAAGTGGCGCCGACCCCCGCGTCTGTACTGATCACCGGTGAGAGCGGCACCGGCAAGGAATTGGTGGCCAGGGCGATACACGTAAACAGCCCCAGGGAACCCCATCCTTTCATCACGGTAAATTGTGCGGCTCTGGCGGAAAACCTGCTTGAGAGCGAACTTTTTGGTCACGAAAAGGGAGCGTTTTCCGATGCGGCCGCGATGCGCAAGGGAAGATTTGAGCTCGCCAATCAAGGAACCATATTTCTTGATGAAATCGGTGAAATTCCGTTGTCTTTGCAATCTAAACTGCTCAGGCTGTTGCAGGAGAAAAATTTCGAACGGGTTGGCGGAACCCAGACTATCGATGTCGATGTCAGAATAATCAGCGCCACCAATAAGGACCTCAAAGAGGAAGTACAGCAGAGTCGTTTTCGGGAGGACCTGTTCTATCGCTTAAATGTTATCCATTTAGCCCTGCCGGCATTGCGTGACAGGATGGACGACATACCATTGCTCGTCGATCATTTCATTAAGAAATGCGGAACGAACCTGGGCAAGCAGCAGCTGGAGATTTCCCCGGAGGCGCTTCGTCTGCTGGTCAATCTGCCCTGGGAGGGAAACGTCCGGGAGCTTGAAAACACCATAGAACGAGCTGCGATTTTATGCAATGAAGACGTCATCGAGCCCGATGACGTGCAGCCCGAATCGGTATCGATCGATAAGAGTTCGGAGTGGAGCAGGGAAGTAGATATCCTGGATTATGTTCCTGATTCGGTGGAGCTCAACGATGTGCTGTATACCATCGAAGAACGGCTTCTCAAAAGGGCTCTGGAAAAGACCGGACACGTGCAGGCCAGAGCCGCAGAGCAGCTTGGCATCACCAAGAGCCTGTTACAGTACAAAATGAAAAAATACGGCATCAAGAAGAGGAAGTAAATTCTGACAAACGGTACCTTCAGGTATCGCTCCCCCACTTCAGTTTGTTTCTCAAGATAGTGAAATAGTCTTTTTCGGTGGACACGATCAGGTGCAGAGGGTGCTCAGCCTGAGCAACTTCAAGCGTGTCACCAGGTCTCATCTCCCAGCCTTTCTGGCCATCGACGATGATGTCGGCGGCAGATCCCGCCTCGTCTGCCTGCAGCATGGAACTGATTGTCTTGTCTGCCGGCAGGATAATGGGCCGACTGCTGAGCATGAACGGACAGATGGGGGTGACAAGAATGGTATCCAGACCAGGATGAACCAGTGGACCGCCCGCGGAGAGAGAATAGGCGGTTGAACCGGTTGGCGTGGACATAATCAGGCCGTCGGCTTTATAAGTGGTGATATAGTCGTGATCGGCCTGGGTGGACAGGTAGAGCAGCCGATCCGCTGCATTTTTGCTGATCACCACATCGTTGAGGGCATACCGGTATTTGTCGGGTTCCCCGTTTCTCACCAACCGGGTTTTGAGCATGGATCTGTATTCCATCGTCACCGCTCCGCCGATAATTGCCAGCAGGGCAGGTTTGGCCTCTCGTTCCGTTAGTTCTGTGAGGAACCCGAGATTACCGAGGTTGATTCCGATTACTGGAACTTCATAGCGGGCAGCTGTTTCAGCGATGTGGAGAAGTGTTCCGTCCCCGCCCAGAATAATTCCCAGGTCGAGTTCCGGGGTCAACTCATTAAGCGAGGTTTCGATTGAGCGTTGTTCGAGCCAGCCCTGCAGGCGGTGCGCATAATCGGCAGCAGCGACGTTATCCTTCTTGACGATGATACCGGCTCGCCGAACCTGAAAATCATCGATGGTGCGGACGAATGGAACCAGTGATGCCATCAATTTTTACCCAACTCACGAGAGCGATTACAGGCAGATTCAACGGCCTCGATAATCGTTGCTTTAAAGGCGCCGGCTTCCAGCTGGTAGAGGCCGCTCGCAGTGGTTCCCCCTGGCGAAGTCACCTGGTCGCGCAGGACGGCGGGATGAATATCTGTGCCCAAGAGGCACTTTGTTGCTCCCAAGACTGTCTGGATGGTGAGTTCTCGGGCGACATCACGGCTCAACCCGGTTTTTACCCCCGCATCAATCATTGCGTCGATGAAACTGAACACGTAGGCTGGTCCGGAACCGCTAAGCCCGGTAACCGCATCCATCAATCTTTCATCGACTGTCACCACACTGCCTACCGCATTGAAAAGAGATGTGGCATAGTCGAGGTCGGCATCGTTAACCAGGTCGTTCCTGCACAGCGCCGAGACACCCTCCTGAATGAGTGCGCCCAGATTGGGCATCACCCTCACGATAGGGCAATTGTTGCCCAGCTGCTGCTGGTAGACAGAGATAGGCAAGCCAGCAGCTACACTGACGATCAACTGGCTGGTGTATAGGTTTTTGAGAGGCGGCAGCACCGACTCCATTACCTGCGGTTTGACGGCGAGGAGGAATACCTCGACCTCAGCAACGAAATCTTCGAGGTACGGAACGGTGTGAACGCCATAGGTCTCTTCGAGGTAGTGACGACGCTGATCAACTGGTTCGACAACCTTTATTTTTTCAGGCGTAAGGGTCTGGGCCTGAATGAGACCTTTAATAAGTGCTTCGGCCATCTGGCCGCCACCAACGAAGCCAACGGGTCGAGTCATTATTGGTCACCGGTAGATGATTTTCAGGACAATATCTATTAATTCTGCTATTCTACCATTTCCCCTAAATGAGGTCCAGATGACTTATGGGAACCTTGAAAAATTGTCTTTTCGCCCAATCTCCTCGTTGAGAGTGAAAATACTATTCTCGGACGATGCGGGAAAATTCCCGCGCACCTTGATCCTGAGCGAAAATCCCGAATTTAGATTGGTCCCCTATAAAATGGCTCCTCAACGTTGTCCAAAATTTGCAAGATTGATCTTTCCAGCTAAAACGTGTGATGAGGTATGATGATGATCAACAAAGATTTGTTGGACATACTTGCCTGTCCCCAGTGCAAGGGACCTGTAGAGTTGACCAAAGAAGAGAATGGGCTGGTCTGCGACAAATGCAGGCTGATGTACGAGATTATAGACGACATCCCGGTAATGCTTATCGACAAGGCGATCCGGCTTGATAGAAAAAAGCCGTAAATTCGGTGTCGTTTCAGATAGTTTAGACACCTTAGAGAGCATTTTACCGGAAAAAAGAATCTGACGGTTAGGAGTCCAGGATATGGTACCTGATGAACAAATTGAGCGCTTGCATACAAATTTTGTGGTGAAAAACAATCATAGTCGGAGCGATTATTTCAGCCTGATTCGCGAACTCCTAAAGAACAGGGAATCTGACCCCTCGGCGCAGTCTGCCATCGATCAGATCTACCGCCTTATTGAGGATGAAATTGTCACCAATCAGGGAGTCCCGGTAAACGAGATCAACTTCGGTACCTCGGGATGGCGTGGCATACTCGGCAAGGATGTATTTCTGAAATCGGTGCGTTGCGTCACCGAGGCGATTGTCGACCTTTACAGGATGGCAGATACTGAATCTGACCTGCATCAATTCCTTGGTGTTTCTTCACTGGAAGAGGCACGTGAACGAGGCTGCCTGGTGGGCTGGGACAACAGGTTCGGTGGCGAAGTGCTTGGCCAGTGTGTCACTGACACCTTGCGGGAACATGGTTTTAAAGTTTATTTCTGCGGTGAAACCACCACCGGTGTGCTGTCTGCCGCTCTGCTAGAATTACAAGCTGCATTCTCGGTCAATCTTACCCCCTCCCATAACCCACTGGACTATGGAGGCTACAAATTTAATGCTGCCGACGGCGGGCCAGCTGCGTCCGAGTTGACCGCCATAATTACTCAAAAATCGAGGGCAAGGATCAATGCTCAGTCCGAGGTAGAAGAAGGTCACACTAAACTGCGAGGTGCGCTTGTTGAGACTGATTCATTTGCCCTCTGGCAGCGGCTTGTCGACAAGAACAAAGGTACGCATCGATTGGATTATCGTTCACTGCTGGACCAGGTAGGAGCACATCGGGACATGGATATCGTGATCGATTCGGTACACGGCGCATCACGTCTGCATATCAAAAGGCTGCTTGGCCCGGCAGCAATCAAACTGGAGCACCTGAGAGGTGAGTCTGACGTGACCTTTGGCGGCATTGCTCCGGAACCGTCTTCCGAGAATATGAGCCGGGTCACGCAGCGACTCAGGGATTCACGAAAGAAACTTAAAATAGGAGCAATTATCGACCCCGATGCAGACAGGATAAGGTTTACCGATGGTGATATGGAAATCAGTATGAACCAGTTTGGTGCCATGTCCTACCATTACCTCCACGAGTACAAGAATCTGACTGGCATGGTGGCAAAAACCGTGGCCACCTCAAATCTGGCCAACAGTGTCGCCGTGACACTGGGAGAGGAACTTTTTGAAACCAAAGTCGGGTTCAAGGAATTTAAGCCGGTGATAGGCCAGGCACTGGTCTATTTTGAGGAGTCCGACGGTATCTCGGTAATCGGTCACACTCCTGAAAAGGATGCCTATATTGGTTTGTTGCTGGCCCTCGACATGGTGGTATCCACCGGTAAAAATCTCGGTGAGATCAAAGCGGAGATGGATGAACTTTATGGCGAGTTTTACCCGGATCGGGATGGGGTGGCTGTCAGCCTGAAAGGAGAACCGCTGCTGGCGGCTCTTGCCAAACTCAAAAAATATGATGTCGGAACTTCCGTCACCATTGGCGGCAAAAAGAAAATCATCAAAGAAATCATCACCAAAGACGGCAGAAAGATGATTTTCGAGGATGACAGTTGGCTGATGGTTCGACCCTCGGGTACCGAACCGAAGGTTAGATTTTACGTGGAATCCAGAGATTCGGACGGCACTGCACATTTGGTTGATGCTGCCAGATCCATGCTCGCTGAAGTTGGTTTGCTCGATTGAATCATAGTGCCCAAGTACCTGCAGTTATTGAAGGTTGCAAATCATCGGGCAGGTATTATTGTCCACTAGCGCGAATTGGAAACCAAAAACAAATTTTGCAGGAGTAATTGAAATGTGGCTGTACACCGATACGGTAACCGAACATTTTCAAAACCCCCGAAACGTGGGAGAGGTCGAGGACGCCAATGGGGTTGGTGATGTGGGTTCACTTGCCTGCGGCGATGCTCTCAAGCTGACCTTGAAAATAGAAGAGAACCGCATTGTCGATGCCAAGTTCAAAACCTTTGGCTGCGCCAGTGCAATAGCTTCTTCGTCGGCGTTGACCGAAATGATCAAAGGTATGGAAGTCGGTGAAGCGGAGAAGATCACCAATGAGGATATTGCAGATTTTCTCGGCGGCTTGCCCAAGGAGAAAATGCACTGCTCGGTGATGGGAAGAGAGGCCTTGGAGGCCGCTATAGCCGATTATCGCGGTGAGAAGCTGCCCTCGGCCGACGGCGAGATCGTCTGCGAATGCTTTGGCGTCACCGATATTGAAATTACCAGGGCCATCAATGAGTCGAGTCTGCGCTCCATTGATGAGATTACAAATTTCACCAAAGCTGGTGGCGGCTGCGGCAAGTGTGAAGATAAACTGGAACACCTGTTGCGCCAGGCCCTATCGGAAGGTCTTCAGATGGTCGAGGTTGAAAAAAAGCCCACACGCATGACCACGCTGCAGAAGATTAAAAAGATAGAAGATGTGCTCGAGCGCGAGGTGCGGCCAGGACTGAGGCTGGACGGGGGTGATTTAGAGCTGATCGACGTGGACGGTGATTTCGTTATCGTTTCGATGCGCGGACAGTGCACCAGTTGTACGAAATCCCAAACCACCATCAAAGAACTTGTGGAAAAGAAGCTGCGGGAACAGGTTTTAGAAACCTTGATAGTAGAGGAAGAGAAGTAATGGCTGCTGATAAAGTTGTCTACCTCGACAATAATGCGACAACGATGGTCGCCCCTGAAGTCTACGAGGCAATGGCTCCATACTTCACCGAGCTCTATGGTAATCCTTCAAGCATGCACAGCTTCGGCGGTCAGGTGGGCGTTGTGCTTGATCGAGCCCGCCAGCAGGTTGCTGCGCTGCTGGGCTGCGATGTGGCCGAGCTCGTCTTTACCAGCTGCGGTACGGAAAGTGACTCTACGGCAATATTATCGGCCCTCAAAGCCAATCCTGACAAACGACACGTGATCACCACCAGGGTCGAACATCCTGCAGTTAAAAACCTGTGTGAAAATCTTGGTACCATGACCGGCATCAAATACCGGGTGACGATGCTCAAGGTGTCTGAGGATGGACTGGTCGATTTTGACGACTACGTCAAGGCCCTTACCGAGGATACTGCAATTGTCAGTATCATGTGGGCCAACAACGAAACAGGAGTTCTTTTTCCTGTTGCGGAGATGGCCAAAGCAGCCAAGGAACGTGGAATTCTGTTTCACACCGACGCGGTGCAGGCGGTCGGCAAGATACCCATAAATCTGCAGGAACTCGACATTGATTACCTCTCGATGTCGGGTCACAAATTGCACGCCCCCAAAGGCGTCGGTGTTCTTTACGTAAAGAGAGGCACCGCCTATGCGCCGTACATGACCGGAGGCCACCAGGAGCATGGCAGAAGAGCCGGCACCGAGAACGTCGCATCGATAATCGGGCTCGGCAAGGCTTGTGAACTTGCTGCCGAGAAAATGGAGGAGGAAAATACTAGAGTAAAAGCATTGCGTGACAAGCTCGAGCATGGCCTGTTGACCACCATTCCAAAGTCGATTTTAAACGGTAATAAGGAGCATCGGTTGCCCAACACCACCAACATCAGTTTTGAGTATGTTGAGGGTGAAGCAATCCTGCTCCACATGAACAGATACAACATTTGCGCCTCTTCGGGCTCGGCCTGTACTTCTGGTTCTCTTGAACCATCCCACGTGCTGAGGGCCATGGGAGTGCCCTTTACCGCAGCCCATGGATCTATCCGATTTTCACTCAGCGTCTACAACACCGAAGAAGAAATTGATTTTGTCCTTGAAAAAATGCCGGCAATCATTGCCGGCCTCAGAGAAATGTCACCATTTTGGCCTGGCAATTAGCAAAATTTCATCATATCGTAAAATCGACGTGGCTGAGCGTGTGGGTTGAGTCGTTTTTTTACACGCCTCACAAGGCATCAACGAGTTGCTGTTCACCTATCTTTTTAGAGGAGTTCCAGCTCTTCTAAGGCACTTTTCCGCCAAATTTTAAATGTCCCGGATTGACAAGTAAATAAAGCTTGACTTGGAAGTAAATTTTGTCTGTGGACCTAATTATTTATTATGGTATCATCACTGCTTGACATGGTCGTCCGAACCGTTATAAGGTTGTTTGTATGCCTGTTTTTCTAGGCAATCCACCACATTAAACTCTTTGATGAAAGGGAGGTTTTCAATGGCTTTAGATCCTACGAAACATGCAGATTGGGAGATTGCGCAAGAAGCTGAGAATGACATGTTGACGATCTACGAGATCGGCGAAAAGCTTGGATTAACGAAGGAAGAGCTTCTTCCTCAGGGACATTACATAGGCAAAATCGATTTTCGTAAAGTCCTTGATCGATTAAACGACAGGCCTGACGGTAAATACATTGATGTAACCGCCATTTCACCGACTCCTTTAGGTGAGGGTAAGTCTACTTCTTCCATGGGGCTGGTTCAAGGCCTAGGAAAAATAGGCAAAAGTGTTTGTGCCGCCATCCGTCAACCTTCTGGTGGACCGACTATGAATATCAAGGGTTCGGCTGCCGGTGGCGGTCTTGCCCAGTGCATCCCACTGACTCCTTTTTCACTTGGTTTTACCGGTGATATCAACGCCATTATGAATGCCCACAACCTGGCAATGGTGGCGCTCACTTCCCGCATGCAGCACGAGAGGAACTACACCGACGAGCAGCTTGAAAGGCTGTCAGGCATGAAGCGAATCGACATTGATCCGACCAACGTGGAGATGGGCTGGATCATGGATTTCTGCTGCCAGGCGCTCAGAAACATCATCATCGGCATCGACGGCGTTAATGGTAAAGCCGACGGTTTCATGATGAAATCCAAGTTCGGTATTGCCGTTTCCTCGGAAGTAATGGCTATTCTATCTGTCGCGAGGGACCTCAAGGATATGCGCGAGCGTATGGGTAAAATCGTGGTGGCCTACACCAAGAAAGGCAAGCCGGTAACCACTGAAGATCTGGGTGTTGCCGGGGCGATGACCGCCTGGATGGTTGACGCGCTGAATCCATCACTGATGCAGACCCTTGAAGGCCAGCCAGTGATTGTTCATGCCGGTCCGTTCGCCAACATCGCCATTGGGCAGAGTTCCATCATCGCTGACCGCGTTGGCCTGAAACTCGCCGACTATCATGTAACCGAATCCGGTTTTGGCGCCGACATCGGTTTTGAGAAATTCTGGAACCTCAAGTGCCGTTTCTCCGGCCTCAAGCCCGACTGTGCAGTAGTTGTCGCAACCATTCGGGCCCTGAAGTGCCACGGTGGTGCTCCAGTTCCTGTGCCTGGCAAGCCCATGCCTGAAGAATATAACCAGGAGAACGTTGAATGGGTGGCGGAAGGTTGTGGTAATCTGATCCATCATATCCGCACCGTACGTAAGGCAGGGATCTCTCCTGTTGTATGTATAAATGCTTTTTACACCGACACTGACGCAGAAATTGCCAAGGTTCGTGAACTCTGTGAAGCAGAGGGAGCCCGTGTTGCTCTGTCCAGACATTGGGAGCACGGCGGTGATGGCGCCATCGAGTTCGCCGAAACCGTGGTCGAAGCGTGTGAAGACAAGTCCGAATTCAAACTTCTCTACGAGTTGGATATGCCGATCAAAGAGAGAATTGAACTCATCGCCAAGGAAGTATATGGGGCCGACGGTGTTGACTACTCTGCTGAAGCCACCCGAGCTATTGACAGAATCCAGGCTGATCCTGAGCTTTCTAAAATGGGTATGTGTATGGTCAAGACCCATCTGTCACTCTCCGATAATCCAGCCCTCAAAGGTGTACCCAAAGGATGGCGTCTATCCATCCGCGAGGTTCTCACCTATGGCGGTGCAGGGTTTATCGTACCGGTTGCCGGTACCATCAGTCTGATGCCAGGTACTGGCTCTAACCCGGCATTCAAGCGTGTTGACGTTGATGTAGAGACCGGCAAGGTCGAAGGTGTATTCTAGGCAGTAGTTAGTAATTTTAGTAAGAAAGGTGTAATATGAATATGTTAAGGTATTAGTAATCATATTACACCTTTCAAAAGAAGTAGAGAACTATGGCGACATCGACAGAAAAGCTATCAAGACCCCGACGTTCTTCAATAAAGAAAACAGTGAAGGACCAATCCGGAGCTGGTCGGATTAAAGTCGGGGAATTATTGAGTAAAGCTGGTTATATAACGGCCACTCAGTTTGAAACAGCCAAGAAAGAAGTCCGCAAGAACGGCACTCGTATGAGTGCCGTTCTTCGCCAGCTTGAGTATATTGATGAAAATACGGTATTTAACTTCCTCAGCCGTCATCATAACTATACTCCTGCTGTCATCAGGAATGAACCACCCAGTCCTGATGCAATCAAGCTAATGCCCTATGAGCTTGCGAAGGAATACTTGGCCTTTCCGCTAAGACTTGTCGGCAATACTTTACAGATCACCATGGCGGAGCCTTCAGATGCCGCTGCGGTTGAAGAAATGCAGGATAAACTCAAGAAGGAACTGTCTGTCTGTGTTTCTACCGAGAAAGATATCATCGAGGCCTATAAAAAGTATTACGAAATCGATGATGAGGAAGCCAGGTTATTATTTACCGCTAATGCAGAAGAGACTGAAGAAGAACTTACCATAACCGAAGTTGACGATTTTGGCGCAATCGTAGCCGAAGCGGCTGATGATTTCGAAATCGAAGCCGATATCGATGACGATGGTCTCGACCAGTTTGCCGCCTCCGACGCACCGATTATCAAACTGGTCAACGGCATATTGGTCAAGGCGGTGCAGGATCAGGTGTCCGATGTCCACATCGAGCCCTACGAGCGTGCCATGCAGGTTCGGTATCGTAAAGACGGCTCGCTGTTCAAATCGATGAACCTGCCGCTGACCATTAAAAATGCCATGACCGCCAGGGTGAAAATTCTGGCCGGCCTGGATATAACGGAGCGGCGCGTTCCCCAGGATGGAAGAATAAAAATGAGGCTCGGCAAGAACAGGGCCGTCGATTTTCGGGTGTCCTCCCTGCCGACACTTTATGGAGAATCAGTTGTTCTGCGTATCCTCGATAAAAGTGCGCTCAATGTTGATCTGACCCAGCTTGGATTCGAGCAGCACACGTTCGAAATGCTCAAGCGCTGTCTGGCTAGACCGCAGGGAATGTTGCTGGTCACCGGTCCCACCGGTTCAGGTAAAACGGTTACCCTCTATTCATCGTTGAACGCGCTCAATACCGAAGATATAAAAATTCTCACCGCCGAAGACCCGGTTGAATTCAGTTTCAAGGGCATCAATCAGGTCAATGTGAATCAGGAAGTCGGCATGACCTTTGCCGCCGCCCTCAAAGCTTTTTTGCGGCAGGATCCCGATATCATCATGGTCGGTGAGATTCGCGATTACGAAACGGCGGAGATCGGCATCAAAGCCGCCATGACCGGCCATCTTGTGTTCTCTACCTTGCACACCAACGACAGTGCCGCCACCATTGGCCGCCTGGTCGATATAGGTGTGCCTCCCTATCTTATCGCCTCTTCGGTCACCATGGTCCTCTCACAGAGACTGGGCAGAAGATTATGCCAGAAGTGCAAGAAGAAAATGAAGTACTCTGAGACAGAGTTGCTGCAAGCTGGATTTCATGAAGATGAGCTGGAAGACTTGGCCATTTACGGACCCGTGGGCTGTCCTGAAT
>JABDQA010000117.1 GCA_013042475.1 Desulfofustis sp. | reverse complement strand
AAGGTTGAGCTGACTGCATCAGTCGATCCTTCCATTATTGGCGGCGTCATTGCCAAGGTTGGAGATCTGGTTCTGGACGGCAGCATCAGAACTCAGCTTGCAAGTTTAAAAGGTTCCATTAAGGGGAGAGAATAGATGCAGATCAAAGCCGAAGAAATCAGTCAAATAATCAAGGATCAGATTGGCGACTACGAGACCAGTGTAGACCTCGACGAGACTGGAACCGTCATCTCCGTTGGTGACGGTATTGCCCGTGTCTACGGGGTGCAGAATTGCATGGCCATGGAGCTTCTCGAATTTCCAGGCGGTATCATGGGCCTGGCCCTGAACCTCGAAGAAGACAATGTCGGCTGCGCGGTTCTTGGAGATGTTGCGGGTATCAAGGAAGGCGATATTGTCAAGCGGACCGGCCGCATCGCCGAGGTACCGGTAGGGCCTGAAATGGAAGGCCGCGTCGTTGACGGTATCGGCTTTCCAATTGACGGCCAGGGGGCGATCAATGCCCAGAATTCATCAAAGATCGAGGTTCTGGCACCCGGCGTTATTGCCAGGAAGGGTGTCCATGAGCCGATGTATACCGGTGCCAAAGCGGTTGATTCGATGACTCCCGTCGGCAAGGGCCAGCGCGAGTTGATTATCGGTGACCGCCAGATCGGCAAGACCGCCCTCTGCGTCGATGCCATCATCGCCCAGAAGGAAACCGATGTACACTGCATCTACGTGGCTGTCGGTCAAAAGAAATCTACCGTCGCCCTGGTCGTCGAGGCGCTCAGGAAGCACGGCGCCATGGAATACACCACCGTGGTCTCCGCCTGTGCATCCGATCCTGCCCCTATGCAGTACATCGCGCCGTTCGCCGGCTGCGCCATGGGTGAGTATTTCCGCGACAACGGCCAGCATGCCCTGATTATCTATGACGATCTCTCCAAACAGGCAGTTTCCTATCGTGAGCTCTCATTGCTGCTCCGCCGTCCGCCTGGACGCGAGGCTTTCCCCGGGGATATTTTCTTTAACCACTCCCGTCTGCTTGAGAGGGCCGCCAAGGTGAATGACGATCTCGGTGCCGGCTCTCTGACCGCTCTGCCGATAATCGAAACCCAGGCCGGCGACGTATCGGCCTTTATCCCGACCAACGTTATCTCGATTACCGACGGCCAGGTTTACCTGGAACCCAATCTGTTCTTCTCCGGCGTGCGACCGGCGATCAATGTCGGCTTGTCCGTATCCCGTGTCGGTGGCGCCGCCCAGGTAAAAGCCATGAAGCAGGTTGCCGGTACGCTACGTCTTGATCTCGCCCAGTACCGCGAGCTGGCCGCCTTCGCCGCCTTCGGCTCTGACCTCGACGCGGCCACCCAGGCCCAGCTGACCCGTGGCGAGCGTCTGGTGGAGATTCTCAAACAGCCTCAGTACCAGCCTCTGCCGATGGAAAAGCAGGTCTGCATCATCTATGCCGGTACCAACGGCTGGCTCGATGAACTGCCGGTTGAGACCCTGGCAGACTATGAAGCAGAGTTTTACAACTACATCGAGTCCAATGATCCGTCCATCTTTACCGATCTAAAAGAAAAACAGGAATTCGACGATGGTTTAAAAGAGAAACTCGATAAAGTCCTGACCAGTTTTGGTGACACCTTCAAGGCGACGAAAGGTCTTAACTAATTCAGCAAAGGTCCAGCTATGCCGAGCTTAAAAGAAGTCAAAACAAAGATCGTCGGTGTCAAGAAGACGGCACAGATCACCAAAGCCATGAACATGGTTGCCTCCGCCAAACTGCGCGGGGCCCAGGAAAAGATGGAGGCCTTCAGGCCTTACACGGCCAAGTTCAATGAGGCAATGTCGAATCTATCTGAGCGGGCCAGTACCGGCGGTAGTTACCCGTTGATGGAAAAGCGGGATGTCAATTCGGTGGAACTTGTGGTGATCACTTCCGATCGGGGGTTATGCGGTTCCTTCAACTCCAATATCATCAAGCTTGCCGAACGGAAGCTGAAGGAGTACGAAGCAGATGGCAAAACAGTCAGTTTTGTCTGCGTCGGTAAAAAGGGGTTCCAGATTCTGAAGAAGACCGGCAAGGTAAGAAAAACCTTCCCCGATATCATGGGCACCTTCCAGATGTTCAATGCCCGGGAGATTGCCACCGAGGTTGCCGAAAATTTTCTGGCCGATGGCGGTTCCGATAAAGTCGAAGTGCTGTTCGGAGAATTTAAATCGGTGGCGATTCAGAGACCCGCCGCCAAAGAGTTTCTGCCTGTACAGCCAGTGGAGGCCGCTGAAGGTGAGGAGCGCGGCCCGCAGATTTCCGGTGAGTATATCTACGAACCCTCGGCCGAGGAGATCATGGATGTGCTTCAACCGCTGTATCTCAACGTTATGATTTATCATGCTATGCTGGAGGTAGGCGCCAGTGAGCATGCCGCCCGGATGACGGCCATGGACAATGCGACCAACGCCTGCAATGACATGATCTCGAATCTGACAATATTGTACAATAAGGCTCGTCAGGCTGCCATTACGGCAGAGTTGATGGATATAGTCGGCGGTGCCGAAGCCCTTAAATGATTGATAATTGATATTTCAGATAATCTCAAAAACTTATAGGAGGGGTTAGGCCCGATGAGTGAGCAGAGAATAGGAAAAGTTTTACAGGTCATCGGACCTGTAGTTGACGTGGAGTTTGATGCCGGCAACCTGCCGAACATCATGAGCGCACTGATGATCAGCAATCCGGCCATCTCCGATGAAGCTGACAACCTGGTTGTTGAGGTTGCCCAGCATCTTGGCGACAACGTCTGCCGTTGTGTGGCCATGGATCAGACCGACGGTCTGGTCCGGGGTATGGAGGCGCGCGATACCGGTTCACCGATTACCATCCCCGTTGGTGAACCAGCCCTCGGTCGGATCATGAACGTGGTCGGCCGGCCGGTTGACGGCCTCGGCCCGATCACCTCAGACAAAAGCATGCCGATTCACCGTCCGGCTCCGGCTTTTACCGAGCAGGACACCGAGGTTCGCGTTCTGGTCACCGGCATCAAGGTTATCGATCTGCTGGTTCCCTTTCCGCTGGGCGGCAAGATGGGGTTGTTCGGCGGCGCCGGCTGCGGCAAGACCGTCGTTATGATGGAGATGGTCAATAATATCGCCATGCACCATGGTGGTATTTCGGTCTTCTGCGGCGTTGGTGAGCGTACCCGCGAAGGAAACGATCTCTACCACGAGATGAAGGACTCCGGCGTCCTGCCCAAGGCAGCGCTGATCTACGGTCAGATGACCGAGCCCCCGGGGGCGCGTGCCCGTGTAGGGCTGACCGGACTGACCGCGGCTGAGTATTTCCGTGATGAAGAGGGCCAGGATGTGCTCTTCTTCGTCGACAATATCTTTCGTTTTACCCAGGCTGGTTCCGAGGTATCGGCGCTGCTCGGTCGTATTCCATCAGCTGTTGGTTATCAGCCCACCCTGGCTACCGACCTTGGTGCCCTGCAGGAACGCATCACCTCGACCACCAAGGGGTCGATTACCGCCGTTCAGTGTGTATACGTCCCTGCCGACGACTTGACCGACCCGGCGCCGGCAACCACCTTTGCCCACCTCGACGGGACGGTTGTTCTCTCGAGGCAACTCACCGAGCTTGGCATTTATCCAGCGGTTGATCCGCTCGATTCGACCTCCAGGATTCTCGATCCTAATATCATTGGTGAGGAGCACTACCAGGTCTCTCGCGGGGTCCAGGTGACCCTGCAGAAATATAAAGATCTGCAGGATATTATCGCCATTCTCGGCATGGACGAGCTTTCCGAGGAAGATCAGATCACCGTTGCCAGGGCGCGCAAAATTCAGCGTTTTCTGTCCCAGCCGTTCCACGTGGCGGAAGTATTTACCAATATTGCCGGTAAATTCGTGTCAGTGGAAGATACAGTGAAAGGCTTTAAGGAGATTCTTGAAGGCAAGCACGATGAGATGCCGGAAAGCGCCTTCTACATGGTGGGAACCATAGAAGAAGCCATTGAAAAAGCAGCCAGCTAAGCGCTGTGGTACTCTAGAAGAGAGGTAGATTAAATGGCACAGCAGATTGCATTGGAAGTGGTAACTCCCTCCGGGGCGGTGGTCAGTGAAGACGTTGACATCGTCAACGCACCCGGATACGGAGGTGACTTCGGTGTTCTGGCCAATCATGCCCCGTTCCTCTCAACCATCAAGACGGGTATTTTGTCATACGAATCAGGCAAAAATCGTGAATACCTAATGGTGAGCGGCGGTTTTTGTGAGGTCTCCAATAATAAAATTACCTTTCTGGTGGAGAGTGCGGAGTTCGGTCACCAGATCGATGTTGAACGTGCGATGCGGGCCAAGGAAAGGGCTGAGAAGCGAATCGCTCAGTCGGCCGCACACGATGAGTCAATTAATGTGGTGCGAGCCGAAGCCGCGTTGCAACGCGCCATTATGAGGCTCAGAGCTGCCGACATAAAATAACAACCGCACCAAGTGCAAAAAATGGGCCGTCTCCTCGTGGAGACGGCCCATTTTTGTTTTATATCGGCAGAATCCCAAACCATCTCTTATGGGGGTGCATTTAGGATGTAATTTAAGAGTGTCCTAAAGTGCAGTGATGGCGTTTCCAGGTGTAGTTTCCCCAAGTGCAACGCTCATTGGATTACTCCGTGGAGGCGACATTGGCATTGGCGTACAGGCTGATACCATCGGAGATCTGTTCAGCCAGTTTATCGATAAACTCTTTATCGCCTAGCAGTTTGGCGTCATCGGGATTACTGATGAAGGCG
>JABDQA010000116.1 GCA_013042475.1 Desulfofustis sp. | reverse complement strand
AAACCGGTGTGGGCTCGGTGAGCGTCACCCCGTTGCCATAGATATCGGTTTTGGCCTGAACAGGCACAACAAACCCAAAACACAATAAGGCGATAAAAATGATGATTCGTTTCAAAAGAACCTCCTGTAAATAAATTGACTCACACACAGACACCTGGGCGGATCCCTGAACCAAGCTTCTGCAGATCCGCCCAGATTGATTGGGAAACAGGCGTTAATTTTCGCTGACGCCTGTTGGGTGACTTATTCTTTTTCGCTGATTTCGTAGCTGCCGCTGTCGGACACTTCTATATTGGCGTCAAGGAATTTGGCCTTGTAGCCTTTTTCCTTCAGTGCGACGTAGGCCATTTCCGCCCTGATACCGGTGCTGCAGTGAATAAAGACCTCTTTTTCCTTGGGAATTTCATCGAGCCTGTCGACTACCTCTTCGGCAGGAATGGTGATGGCGCTGGCGATTTTACCAGCCTCGGTCTCGTCGTCGGTGCGCACGTCAAGGATGACCACGTCGGTGGTCTTACTCTCGATTGCCTGGGCAAAGGAGGCGATGTCGACCGATCCGGCCTTAGGCTTGGGAACATAGACGATCTCTGTGGCGGTTTCACCTGATGCCACAGGCAGATCAGCTTTCTGCCAACCTTCAAAGCCGCCGATCAAAACAGTGGTGTTCATGTAGCCCCAGTCACGCACAGTCGAAAAATTCTCGAGCGCAGACTGGGTATCGGCACCGTAAAGTACTATTGGGGCTTTTTTGATCGAGGGGAAGCGTTCCTTGGCTTCAGCAAGCTGCTCTTCAGGAATAGATACTGCTCCTTCGATATGGGCCGCTTTGGCGCTTGCGCCATCTCTAAGATCGATCAGCACCACCGGAGTCTCGGTCTCCATCATGGTCTTCAGAGACTTGGAATTGGAGTAAAGCGGCTTCTTCGCTTTTTTCCAGGCCGGCATCCCATCGAGGAATACCCTGATGTTGGTGTAACCGAGTTTTTCCGCCCGCCGGGCAGAAGAAGGACTCAGTTGTCAGGTAGGCCCTCCGCAGTAGAAGACGAGGAGATTGTCTTTGTTCTTGGGGAGTTTGTCCAGATTCTTGTCGAACTGGGCATCATAAATCGAAATAGCCCCGGGGATATGTCCCTGGACGAACAGTTTTCCTGGCCGGGCATCGACAATGGTAAAATTGCCCTTCTCGGGTCCCTGTTCGATCAGCGGTGCGAGCTCATCGATCTTGATCATTATGGCCGCATCGAGTTGGGCCGGCTGCTTGACATCGACCGACTCGGCGTAAAGAGCACCATCTTCCTCGTAATAGGTGATGAGTACCTCTTTACCGGCTTTGATTTTGTTCATCGCTTCGGCGCCGGAAAGATCTGTATCCTCGTCAAAACTTACCAGCCAGGATGCTCCGCCGGTGTCAACTTTGATGGTTTCCGCCTTCATCGAAACGCTGCCAAGTCTTCCGCGAATACCATTTTCCGCCGTGTCCGCATGACATTGCATACAGGGCTTCAGAACCTTGGGCTTGGCGCCTTCCGCCATCATGGTTCCGGGAACCATGAGCAGCATGGCACCGCTCAAGCCGAGAGCTGCCATCATCATTTTTCTACTCAACATCTGCTAACCTCCATTACTATCGTTTGACTTCTGTGGCTGCCTCAAGTGCACCACGCTCCAACTAAATATTTCGTTCACCTCCTCCAGCCGGTGACGGGATAACATCATTTTGTGCGACCCACGATCCTGACACATTAAAGCCGTATACTTCTCTGTGGTACCTGTCGAAGCATTTTATTATATTACTGATTAATTTCAAGCTTAACCTCCCCCTGCATCCCGCTGTCAGGGGCTTCCGGAAAATTTTGGCGTAATTCTTCTAAGTAACTGATACTAGGTAGTAATATGACGGTGTGGTATTGTGCTGCTGGACCGGTGAGTGTATAGTGGAACAAAGTACTACAAAATGAGAATCCCAGACGCAGCAAGTATCAGAAGGGAGGCGACCATGGCCGGAGCAGCCCGGGAAAAAAAATCTTCATACCTCCTCTATTTTTTGGTGCTGGTGCTCCTCTTGTGGTTTACCCCGAGTCTTTTTGCTCTTCCTTCCCCTACTAGAGATGTACTTTTACATAACAGCGAACTGCACACTCATTTTCACCAGAAAACGACTCCTGAGCCGTTGCACAAACCGGTGGAGGTGAAACAAAAGGAATCACTACGCCTTGACGTGACGGGCGCCAGTCTCTCCTGCACGGAAGATGACTGCAGTCACCACCGCGGCTGCAACCTGGAAATCGCCTACCGATTGTCTGCAAAGATTCACCAGGATCTCGATGTGGGCACCCAGGTGGTCTGCGAGGCCGTACTCGATTATACCACCAGCCATGGCTACCATCTGAAAAGCGAACGATGCTCATCTCCCGCCACCCATATCCTGCATCACCAAGATCGGATCGACTCGACTCTTGTGGTCGAATTTCAGTTCAGCCCCTACGAACAGGTCATCGACGCTGAAGTTGGCGCCATCCGGTGCCACCTGAATAAAACCGAGATAATTCTTGGCTCTGCGAATTAAATCTACCCTGACTTTCATCAACGGGTCACTCCCATTTTGCCGCACTTTTTTTTCATATACAGGTAATCGCTGAAATATTTAAACCCGTTTAGATAGAGAAACTCTTCCACCCAGAATCCCGTATCAACGCAAAACGAGGCGAGGATACGCAACGAACGCTCTTGACTATAGCACCGGCCCAAAGAGCCAACAGTCATCTCCTAATGTATTCAGAGAGTAAATAATGGCGCTTGATCATTTACTTTTCTCTTACTATTTATTTCAGTTGGTAAAAGTCGCTATGGGACGCTGCTCCCTTTAATCGTTTCCCAGGTGAGTCAACAATCAAAAGAACCGGCATCTAAATATCTAATAGGGGGATGAGATGACCTACTCTGCCGAAACTAAACGTTACGACACAATGACCTACAGCTATTGCGGTAACAGTGGGTTGAAATTACCTAAAATCTCTTTCGGGCTGTGGCACAATTTCGGTCACGATTTCAACGAACAGATTTCCCGTGATATTTGTCGCAAGGCTTTTGATCTGGGGATTACCCATTTTGACCTGGCCAACAATTACGGCCCTCCGCCCGGGTCGGCCGAGACTTTTTTCGGTCGGATGTTGAAGGGGGACTTCGCACCTTACCGAGATGAAATGGTTATTTCCACTAAAGCGGGCTATCTTATGTGGCCCGGTCCCTATGGAGACTGGGGCAGCCGTAAATATCTCATCTCGAGTCTGGACCAGAGTCTGAAAAGAATGGGCCTTGATTATGTGGATATTTTCTATTCCCACCGTTTCGATCCCAACACCCCGCTGGAAGAGACCATGGGGGCCCTCGACTCCATTGTCAGACAGGGAAAGGCCCTGTATGTGGGGTTGTCGTCCTACAACTCGAAAAGAACCCGCCAGGCGGTTAAAATACTCAACGACTTGGGCACACCCTGCCTGATACATCAGCCAAGCTATTCCATGCTGAATCGCTGGATTGAAGATGATGGCCTGCTCGATACCCTGGAAGATCTGGGCATCGGTTCCATTACCTTTTCTCCGCTCGCGCAAGGGCTGCTCACCAACAAGTATCTCGACGGTGTTCCTGAAGGAAGCAGGGCCACGCAAGGTAAAACGATACGGGAAGGGCACCTGTCGGAGGATAACCTCGCTCGCATTCGAGGCTTGCATGAAATAGCCACACGACGCGGGCAGTCTCTTGCCCAAATGGCCATTGCCTGGGTTTTGAGAGGTAACAGGGTTACCACGGCCCTGATTGGCGCCAGTAGCGCCACCCAGTTGGAGAACAGTTACGCCGCTCTCGACAATTTAGTTTTCAGCGAGGATGAGCTCAGGGAAATAGACGCGTTTGCCCAGGAAGGCGGCATAAATATTTGGTCGCGATCCTCAGAGTCCTGATCTATATCTAGGCTCATTGCTGCCATTGCCCAGAAGCAATTGATCTCAGCTCCTATCAAGCGCGCGTGTATTCCAATAGCTGTAGATCAGTAGTGAAAGTACGATGAGTGAAGCGGTCGCTGAGGTGATGGCCCGGGATACGGGTAAAACCCCGGTTATTCCGGCATGCGCACCAACCATTCCGAGAAGCGCGACCACAAGCATGGTCGGTGGCAATATCCATCGCCTGTCGATTGGTTCTCGGTCTGCAATCACCAGGAGCACCCCCCATGAAAACGCGGTGGCTGACATGAGTCCCATGGGATACACATAGTGCGCCATCCCCATCCTGGAGGGAATGAGACAGAGGATGGCAATTGCGAAATCGGCAATGGCTGCGAGCCTATAGGATATTCTCAGCCATCTTCTTTTTTTGTCCATGGCTTTATCTCCCATCGCGGTTGATCAGGCTGTTACAGTTTCACGGGATCTCAACTGCAGCCCATCACAGAAAAGATCGAACGATTTTAATAAGCGATCTGCTGGCCAGGATTTTCCGATGCCCTTCACCTCTGGTTTCGACCAGGCTGACACGGCGATGCCCCTCAACCATCTGCCGCGCCTCCTCGATGAAAACCTCCGGGTCACCGACATCGTGCACCACCAGTACCTCACCGGCGAACTTATTCAGGGCGTCGTTAATTTCATAGTCACCGACCTTGAGAGGAAACTCTCTTTCGAGTTGCTCGATGACTGCTGATTTCGACCCGTCGGGGAGCGCGTAATTACGGCAGTAATGGTTGACCATCGCCTCGATACCCGACGGCGCACTGATCAAGACCAGCTTTTCAACCTCGACCTGATAGCCGGATAAATTCGCCTGGCCGCAGGCGGTGAATGTGGCAACCGCCCCGCCGAAAGAATGCCCGACCATTCCGTAGATCGGTCCGAAATGATTCGATAGGTGAAAGATCGCCCGGGAAAATTCTGGCATGCTTGAACGCGGATGACTGCCGTTGAATTCCGATTTGCCGTGGGCTGGACCATCAAAGGCGATGACGCGAAAACCCGATTTGGCGATATTCTTTCCCAGAAATGCCATATGACTCGCCTGTGATCCCCAGCCGTGAACCAGCAGGATGGTTTTACCCTCCCCCCAGCCGTACACCTTGAGCGTCTGGCCTTCAAACGGTATGTCGTATTGTTCCGCTGAGCCGGTCAGCTTGCGGTCGATTTCACTTTCAGCATTGGTCGCCGGTGCACAGAAGTGCATCATGACTCTTTTGCTTGCGAGACTGTCAAGCGCATCATTGTCTTCAGTTTTGCACACGGAATTTCCTCA
>JABDQA010000113.1 GCA_013042475.1 Desulfofustis sp. | reverse complement strand
CGAGGATGAGGATCTGCTCGAGATGCTCAACGCGGGGTTGATCGAGTTCATGGTCATCGACAGTCATAAGGGTGAATTCTGGGTCCAAATTTTTGACAACATTCAACAGCATCCGGAGATCAAGTTCCGAACCGAGGGAAAGATCGGTTGGGCCATGCGCAAGAAAAGCCCCACACTGATGGCGGCGGTCAACGAATTCGTCAAAGACCACAAACAGGGAACCCTGATGGGAAATATTCTCATCAAACGTTATCTCCAGGACACCGGCTACATCACCAACTCCATATACAACGAACATATGCAGCGTTTCAACCTCACGGTAAGATTCTTTAAAAAATATGGAGAAAAGTATAATTTCGACCATTTGATGCTCGCCGCTCTCGCCTACCAGGAGTCGAAGCTCAACCAGAACCTCAAAAGTCATGCCGGCGCGGTCGGCGTCATGCAGATCCTGCCCTCCACGGCCAAAGATAAAAATGTGGGAATTCCAGACATCTACGAGCTCGACCCTAATATCCATGCCGGTACGAAGTATCTGCACTTCATGGCCGACAACTATTTCAGCAAAGATCCGGAACTCGATAAGTTGAACCGTGCCCTGTTTACTTTCGCCTCCTACAACGCCGGACCTGCAAAAGTTGCCAAGATGCGGGCCGAAGCAAAAGAGATGGGGCTTGATCCAAACCAGTGGTTCGGCAACGTCGAGGTAGTCGCGGCCAAGCGAATTGGCCGGGAAACGGTGCAGTATGTCAGCAATATACTCAAATACTACGTGGCCTATAAACTCCTGGAAGATAAAATGGAGACGGAGGGTACGGTCCACTTGAGCGGTTCGTCGAAAAAGAAGAAAAAGTAAAGAGGGGGAGAAGGAGGTGCTTCTACATCATCGATTTATCGATATCGCCAAGCAGCGCGGCGAAAATCTGGCCATCGAGGATTTTACCACCAACAGGAAACTGACCTATTCCCGGTCGCTCATCGCCTCTATCCTGCTGGCCTCGATTCTCAAGAAATACGACCGCGGTTTCATCGGCCTCATGCTGCCCACTTCGGCCGGCTGTATTCTGGCCAAAATTGGAACGCTGATGAGCGGTCGTACGCCGGTGATGATCAATTACTCCACCGGTGCCGATCAAAATGCCAAGTATGCCCAAAAGAAGTGCGGCTTTCGCACCATCATCACCTCCAAAGCGCTGCTCGAGAAGATTGAATGCCCCTACGTGGACGGCATGGTCTACATCGAGGATATCATGGAGTCAATCAGCGGACTGCAAAAAGTCAGGGCGGCCTTGATCTCAAAACTGCCTGTCGGAATGATCAAATCTATCGTGCGCGGAGGTACGGACAGCGATATCGCCGTCATCCTGTTCACCAGCGGCAGCGAAAAAGATCCCAAGGCCGTCCAGCTCTCCCATAAAAATATCCTCGCCAACGTGGCATCCTGCTCGGAATGCTTCGAATTTAACGTTGAGGATATATTTCTCTCCACCCTGCCCTATTTTCATGTTTTCGGGTTGACCGTGAATTTCTGGATTCCCATTTATCACGGGGCCAAAATCCTGACCTATGCCAATCCCCTCGAATACCGTAAGATCTGTGAGCTGGCACGGGATCACAAAGCCACTCTGCTGGTTGGAACCCCGGCCTTTTTCTGGGGGTACCTGCGAAGATCAGAAAAAGGCGATTTCGACTCCCTGCGGATAGCCTTGGTTGGAGCCGACAAGTGCCCGGAGGCGCTGCGCGAAGCATACAAGGAGAAGCATGAGCAGACCCTTTATGAAGGATACGGGGCAACCGAGTGTGCACCGGTCATATCCACCAATATCCCGGAAAGCAACCGCCCGGGCAGCGTCGGTAAACCCATTCCCGGCGTACAGGTCCGTATCGAGCATTACGAGACCGGCAAGGAGTGCAGCCCCGGAGAGGACGGCCGTATTCTGGTAAAGGGTGACAATGTGATGCTGGGTTATTATGACGATTTTGAACAGACCTCCCTACATATTCGCCAGGGTTGGTATGACACTGGCGATATGGGCAACCTCGACGAGGATGGCTATCTCTGGCATGTTGGCAGGGTCAAGCGTTTCGTGAAAATCGGCGGTGAAATGGTGTCGCTGGTCAAGATCGAATCGGTGCTCGAGAGAATACTCCCCGAGGATGTACAGTGTTGTGTGGTGGAAGTACCCGACTCCACCAAAGGTGCCCGCATCGTCGCCGTCATCACAGAGAAGCTCGATCAGAAACCGATGCTCAAACAACTGGCCGAACAGCTGCCTAAAATTGCCCTGCCCAAGGAGTTCATGGTCATCGAGGACCTTCCCAAGATGGGTAGCGGCAAGATCGATTTCCGCACCCTGACGGAGACGGTCAAGGAGATGCGAGCCGAGGAAAAGAACAAGAAGTAATGCCCGGTGGCCGGTTTGGCAGAACAGCATAAATCCGACCGGTCTCTGTGGAGATCCCCCTACTCGGACATTTTCCAGTTTATTCTCCTGCTTATCATTCTCGGATATCTGTTTTCCAGAGGATTGGAGAATCTTGGCTATAACTGGCAGTGGTACCAAGTCCCCCCGTTTATCCTCGAAATAACTGCGGAAGGTCTTAAAACGGGTCCCCTGCTTTTTGGCCTCGGCGTCACCCTGAAAATTTCTGCTATCAGCCTCCTTCTTGCCTTCCTGATAGGTCTTCTTACCGCTGTGCTGCGGCTCTCAGATCTGGTGATGGGCAGGATCATCGCCCGCAGCTACCTTGAATTGGTACGCAACACCCCTCTGTTGATTCAGATATTTCTTATTTACTTCGTTCTTGGTCCGGTCCTTGGGCTCGACCGCTTTCCCGCTGCCGTGCTTGCCTTGAGCCTGTTCGAAGGCGCTTATGCCTCGGAAATTTTCAGATCAGGGATACTCGCAGTGGAGCGGGGTCAGATCGAGGCTGCCGCCAGTCTCGGCCTCAATCGTTATCAGATTTTCCGCCTGATCGTTCTTCCTCAGGCCATTCGAACAATTTTGCCTCCATTAACCAGCCAGGCAATTTCTCTCATAAAGGACTCGGCACTGGTCTCGACCATCGCCATTTACGACCTGACCATGCAGGCTCAAGCCTTGATATCAGAAACTTTTCTGACCTTCGAGATCTGGTTTACCGTTGCCATTCTGTACCTGGTGATTACTATAACGTTGTCTTTTTTCGTAGCTTTTCTGGAGAACCGTCTCAAACGGTATTGATTCGGAATCATAATCAACCGGGCGCTCTCGTCCTTAATTTGCTAGTTGGGGGAAAATCAATGAAAAACAAGTTATTTCTCTATCTTCTCGCCGCTGCCCTGATGCTCTGCATTACTTCGGTCAGCGTCCACTCCGCATCCGTTCAACAGGATATCGCACAGGCAAGCGTGATCGAGCAGGTCCTCAAACGCGGCGTGCTCAAAGTCGGCATGGACACCTTCCAGCCCTGGGCCATGAAAGACAAGAATGGTAATTTCATCGGCTTTGAAATTGACGTCGCCCGCCGCCTTGCCGACGATATGGGCGTCAAGGTCGAATTTGTTCCAACCGCCTGGTCAGGCATCATCCCCGCCCTGCTCACGGGTAAATTCGATGTCATCATCGGTGGTATGGGTATTCTCCCCAAAAGGGCCCTGAAAGTTAACTTCACCCGCCCCTATGACTATTCAGGCATGTCGATAGTGGCCCACAAAGAGCTTGCTGCCGGCTTTTCATCGCTTGGTGATTTCAATAAAAAAGATGTGCAGGTTGCGGTGAAACTTGGGACCACCGCAGTTATCGCCGCCAAAAAATATCTGCCTGAGGCGACTCTGAGAATGTTTGAAAATGAGACCCAGACCTACCAGGAACTGAGAAACGGCAAAGTCCACGCCGTAGTCGGATCCGCACCGCGGCCTGCATACGAGGCCCTGCAGTATGACGACAGCCTCTTTCTGCCGATCAAAGGTAATTTCACCAAAGAGCCGATCGGCTTTGCCTTGCGCAAGGGCGACCCTGATGCCCTGGCCTTTTTCAATTCATGGATAACCGGCGTCGATCTGGAGGGCTGGCTCAATGAACGACACGAATACTGGTTTGAAACCAGAGAGTGGGCCGATCAGGTCGAATAGCACCATTATCTGACCATTCTCCTCTGCGGCTGCAGCCGGGATTAACAGGCTAGGCGGCGGCCGCAGACGGACCGATAATGAATTACTCCTCGCCCAGACTGTTCTGGCTCAATCTCCTGCTGATCGCAATTCTGATCGGATTTTTCACTTTTATTCTTTACCGCCTTTTTTTCTCCCTCAATTATAACTGGAACTGGTCGGTCATCCCCACCTATCTGGTCCGCTACGATGAGCAGAGCGGCAGGTGGCTTCCCAATTTACTCCTGCAGGGACTCTTCACCACCATCAAGTTGTCGATCTGGGGAATGCTGCTCGCCGGCATACTCGGACTGGTCATCGGTATCCTGAGAACATCAAAAAGGCTCTTCTTCAGGCTCTGCGCCAGGACGTTTGTGGAGTTGATTCGCAATACCCCGCCCCTCGTCCTGGTCTTCATATTTTATTTTTTCGTCAGCGATCAGGTGCTGCCGGCAATCGGCGCCGACAGCTTTGTGCGTGGTCTTTCCGACCAGTGGACAGAACGACTCGCCTACATTGCTACCACACCAGACCTTTTCATACCGTTTCTTTCCGGAGTCATTACCATAGGAATTTTCCAGAGCGCCTATATCACCGAGATCGTCAGGGCCGGGATCGAAGCGATCGACGTAGGGCAGTGGGATGCATCCAAAGCGCTCGGGCTGAATTACTTCCAGCAGCTCAGATTGATAATCCTACCCCAGGCCCTGCGGATCATGCTGCCGCCGTTGGCAAATGAGTTTATCAACACGATCAAGTATTCATCCATTGTCTCGATTATCTCGATCCAGGAACTCACCTTCCAGGGCCTGCAGGTGATGTCGTCAACCCAGGTGACTATTGAAGTATGGCTTACCATCACCGCCATGTATCTGATAATCTGCCTGAGTCTCTCACTGCTGGTCACCCGCTTGGAACACCGGTTGAACAGTTTCAGAAGAAGAGTTGTCTGAAGCGTGTCATATGACCACTTCATCCCCATTCAGAATACTCAACATCAGGCTGTTTATCGCCTTCAGAGTGTTTTTCAACGCCCGCTTCTACTATCCGGTTTTTACCATTTTATTTCTCGACTACGGGCTGACAATCGAGCAGTTTTCGATTCTCAATACCGTCTGGGCCATTACCATCGTCTGTGCCGAAGTTCCTTCCGGCGCACTCGCCGACCTGCTCGGCCGTAAACGGCTTTTGGTTCTCACCTCGCTGCTCATGATCGTTGAATTGAGTGTCATCGCCTTCGTGCCGATCACCAGTATGACTATTATTTTCTGGGCCTTTCTGGTCAATCGGGTGTTGAGCGGCCTGGCAGAAGCGATGGCCAGCGGCGCCGACGAGGCCATTGCCTACGATTCACTGATAGCCGAAGGGAATCCTGCCCACTGGCCCCGGGTCCTCAGCGTGCAGATGCGGGCCAAAGCGATGGCCGGCGTCATCTCCACCACACTGGGCGCCATGGTCTACGATCCATCCATGGTCAACGGTTTCCTGTCACTGGTAGGATTTGACTCGGATCTGAGCCAGCAGACGACCATGCGTTTCCCGGTCTATCTCACCCTTGTGCTTGCTCTGCTGGCGTTCTGGACTACCCTGCGGATGAGAGAAGAAAACGAAGCAGCCGAGCCTCGACCGCATGTTACCCTGGCCACCATCTGGCAGGCGGGGCTGATTACGCTCAAGGCGGGACGATGGATCCTGCAGACACCCCTGGCTCTGGCCGTGATCCTGTTCGGGATGACGTACGACCACGTGCTGCGCCTGACCATCACCTTGACGAGCCAGTATTTCCGTCAGATATCACTGCCCGATGCCAGTTTCGGGGCGATCATGGCTGCCCTCACCATTCTGGGACTGGTGGTTCCCAAACTGGCCGAGTTCATGGTCGACAGATTTAGCCCGGCCCAGAATTGTGGCTGGCTCGCCCTGCTCACCATCGTCACCTTGCTGGGGTTGACCGGTTTTATTCCCTATCTTGGTATCATACCGATAGCCATGGTCATGATCGGTCTGATGCTCACCGCCTTTTTCACCAGTCATTACCTGAATGAAATCACCTCCTCCGAGCAGCGAGCCACGGTGCTCAGTTTCAAAGGATTGGCTTTCAATCTGGCTTACGGCATTATCGGCCTTCTATTTGCCTGGCTCATCATCTATCTGCGTGCCGACCTCAGTGGAGCCCATCCGGACTGGTCCAGCCAGCTGATCGAGAATCAGGCCTTCAAGGACTCGTTCCTTTGGATGCCGGGGTATTTCCTGGTGCTTGGTGCAGCAATCGCCCTCTACAGCGCCCGTATCCTGAACAAGACAAAAGCTTCAAAATAGCCTGATGTTCAGGAGTTGATATTCATAATATAATTATATCTGTTGTTGTTTTTCCAAAACGTCAGGCTACGCACGGGAGGGCGGCACAAACAGGCCGTTCGGCCAGGATGGCGCATTGATTGCTGTGCCGAGATTGGTGCGGACCAACCTGGTCCGGAGTTCCAGCAATTGACGGACGAGCTCCGGCTCGGCTTTGGCGTATGTTTCCTCGTCGTCAATTCGTTTGACCACGATGCCGAGCAGTTCAGTAATCGCATTGCCCACCGAATTCTGACTTATGGTGACGATCATCCTGCCTTCGTCGTCACGGTAAATGAGCTGCTTATAGGCCGGCTGCCAGCGTATCTCGTTGGCAAAGGTGGGATCTTCAATAACCTGCAGACGCAGCATCCGCGCCGCCTGGTGGAAATCATCGTTATAGAGCAGGATATTTTCGATCTGCTCAGGGAAGGTCGCCGATGCAGGAATACGGGTATCCTCTGAAGAGACCAGAGCGAAGAAGGCCCGATAAAAATCGAGAAATCCGCGCAGAATTAAATCATATTCTTTCCAGAATCGACCGTCATTGAGAGTCTCGGCGCCGCCTTTTATCTCCCAGCTGGGCAATCCCTGCGGGTAACCGGTTATTGCCAGCCTGCCCGAGTCGGAGGGCAGTGGCTGCAGTACTTCGAGATCGAGAACCTCGAAAAACCTCAGATACACATCGCTGAGGTAGTCGAGAAATAGACCGTTGTGGCCGCTGTCGGTCAAATTGGGATTGTCATCGTCCGCCGGTGTTGCCCCCTTCAGCAACTCATTTTCAAACACCATGAAATGGTTGTGAATCATCCTGATACTGGGAACACCCGGCTTATTCAGCGGCCAGGTTGCATCGAGGCTGGCCTCGCCGCAGAATACCAGGTGTTCCCTGGGGTCTGGATAATTCTCCAGCATATACTGGAGAACCACCTTGGTCATCCGGCTGAAAACGATATTTTCCTCCCGGGTCAGCTGGTCGCGCCGCACGGGACGCCCCATCGGATCGAGAACGTGCTGCGAGGTGTCATAAATTATAGACGCATCGAATAGATTCGAGTGCCCGATTGCCTTGCGATAAAGCAGAAAGCCAAGGTTGTTGCGCAGCAGGCCATTTTCCCGGGCCAAATGCCTGAGGTTGCACGGACTGTTGTAAAACTCGGTGGGGGCGACACCTTCTGGAATATCAAGAGGAAGCTTACGATGTTCGGTAATCACCTCGCGAGGAGCGGTTCTCGCTGCAGCCATGAGTGGTACTCCGTGTAATTGAGTGCAGAGCAGATCGTGACGGTCGACACCATCGGTGGGTTATCGCTGCCGCCGTTGCCGGGTCTGTTTTCCTGATCATAGCACAGCTGAAGGGTCCATCGCCATTGTTATCGACCGCGAGGAGCAACTGCCAATTTACTGCAATTATTTCCGATTTATTACTGTTTATGCTATAGTCCCTGAACAGCAGCGACCAGGCTGTCTGCAGAGTAAAGGGCAGATCCAACCTCCAGACCAGGGACAAGGACCTTCACCGATATGAAATTTCTCTTTACCCAGCTGCTCTACTTTTTCCAGCATAAGACCGCCCGACGAAATCTTACCACCCTGTGGAAGTTTTTTGCCTTTCTGCTGCTGATCATCTGCATCTACTCGTTGTGCTTCCATCTGCTTATGATGTATGAGGATCGCAATTATTCCTGGATCACCGGGTTTTACTGGACCATGACGGTGATGTCGACCCTGGGCTTCGGGGATATCACCTTCCACTCTGACGTGGGACGGCTGTTCACCATGTTCGTGCTGATCTCCGGGGTACTTTTTCTGCTGATCATACTGCCCTTCACCTTTATTCAATTCTTCTACGCTCCTTGGCTCGATGCTCAGGAAAGCGCCCGGTCACCGAGGAAGCTGCCCGAGTCCACAGAAGGCCATGTGATCATTACCAGCATCGATCCGATCACCACCCGGCTGATCGAATATTTGAACCGGCAAAACATTCAATACTATGTCGTCACCGGCAGCCCCCAGGAGGCCAGTACCCTGCTTGATCAGGAATATAAGGTGGTGGTCGGCGCCCCGGACCGGCCGGAAACCTATCGTCATATCCAGGTGGACAAGGCAGCACTGGTGGTGGTCACCAACGATGACCAGATCTCCACCAATATCTCTTTTACCATTCGACAAGTGAGCCAGGATGTGCCCATCGTCACCAACGCCAACCAGGAGCATTCCATCGACATTCTCGAGTTCTCCGGCAATATAAGCGTCTATGAGTTCATGAAAATGCTGGGAGAATCCCTGAGTAGACGAGCCTATGGTGTCGGCCAGGGCGCGGCGGTAATTGGGCGATTTGACGATCTGTTGATTTCCGAACTACCCGTACGCTATACCGCCATCGAGGGCATGACGCTGGCACAATCCGGAATCAGGCAATCCACCGGAGTTACGGTAATCGGTATCATGTACGAGGGAAAATTCCTGGCCCCGAACCCGCATATGGTGATCGAGCCACACTTTATTTTGATGCTGGCCGGTTCCACCAGTCAGCTCAATGCTTTTGAAGAAGCCTATCCGGTCTCCTACACCCAGGATCCGGATAAGCCCCAGGTGCTGATCCTTGGCGGCGGCAGGGTCGGTCAGGTGGCAGCCGAGACTCTGGCTGCGCATGGCATCACTTATCGGATTGTGGAAAAGCGGGCTATCCGTGCAGACGGACCGCACAGTGAGTCCACCATCCTTGGCGACGCAGCCGACATCAACACCCTCAAAGAAGCTGGCATCGAATCGGCCAAATCAGTCATTGTAACCACCCACAGTGACGACATGAACATTTACCTGACCTTCTATTGCCGGCAGCTGAGAGCCGATATACAGATTATCAGCCGCTCCATTCTGGAGCGCAACGTCTCCAAGCTGCACATGGCCGGCGCTGATCTGGTGATGTCCTATTCCTCACTCGGAGCAGGCGTTATTTTTCAGCTCCTGCGGCCGAACGAAGTTTCCCTGTTTACCGAAGGGCTGATCGTCATGAATCGAACCGCCGGTGTTGATCTGGCTGGCAAGACCATAATGGAGTCGGGCATTCGAGAAAAAACGGGCTTCTCGATCGTTGCCATCAGATCTGAGGAGCGGTTGAATGTCAGCCCGCATCCGCAAACGGAACTCAAGGAACAGGACGAACTGATCGTCATTGGCACCGCCGAAAACGAAAAACTTTTCACCGAGCTTTAGTACGCCCACTCCTTCCTCCTGGACGGAAAACTCCTGCTTGTCGATCTTATTTCCGGTCTTACTCTATATCGGGTGGTGAAAGGCATTTCCGGGACTTTCGTTTCAGTTACTATTGTTCATGGAGGAGTATGGTCATGACCTATTCAGGGCTATGGGTTCCCGACAAACATCTCAACACCAATCTGATCGGCCTAACCACCTCGGCTACCATTGCCATCCAACAGCTCTGTCGTGACTTGTCCGCGCAGGGTCGGCAGATATTCAGGCTGGGGCTGGGGCAATCGCCTTTTCCGGTACCCGCACCGGTGGTCAAAGCCCTGCAGGATAACGCCCACCAGAAAGATTACCTGCCGGTGAAGGGGTTGCCCGAATTGCGGAAGATCCTGACTGAACATCACCAGCGGGTTTTTGGCATCGAATGCTCCACCGAGGATATCATCGTCGGACCGGGGTCAAAAGAGCTGATGTTCATTCTCCAGCTCGTCTATGACGGGGAGATCATCATTCCCATGCCGGCCTGGGTGTCCTATCTTCCCCAGGCCAGAATTGTTGGCCGCCCGGTGAACTCGATCATGACCACCTTTGAGAGCGGCTGGAAAATCACCCCCGAACAGCTCGACGCCATCTGCCGGCTCGATCCGACTAGGGCCAGGCTGCTTATTCTCAATTATCCTTCCAATCCAACCGGACAAACTTACTCCAAAGACGAGCTTGAGGCCTTGAGCGAGGTGTGCAGAAAATACAGACTGCTGGTCCTCAGCGATGAAATATACGCCAAGACAACCTACGACAGCTCCCATGAATCGCTGGTTACCATCTACCCTGAGGGCACCATCTTCAGTGGCGGCCTGAGTAAATGGTGCGGGGCGGGGGGCTGGCGCTTTGGCCTTTTCGTCGTGCCGGCGACCGCCACCTGGCTCAGCGATGCCATGGCCACCGTCGCCAGCGAGACCTTCACCTCGACCAGTGCCCCGATCCAGTACGCAGCCATGAGCGCGTTCACTCCCAATCCGTTGATAGACAAATATGTGGAGCAATGTCGATCGATTCTCGCCACCCTTTCAGAGACGGTGATGGAAATGCTCAATGTCCTGGAAATCAAGGTCCACAAACCGAAGGGCGGATTTTACGTGTTTCCTGACTTTGAGCCCTATCGTGAACGGTTGCGACGATCGAATATTTCGGACAGCAAGGAGCTCTGCCAACGTCTACTGGCCGATACCGGGGTTGCCGTGCTGCCGGGCGGCGATTTCGGCAGCCCAAGAGAGGAACTCACCGTCCGCATCGCCTTTATCGACTTTGACGGATCCGAAGCGCTGGCCAACTATCCGGAGGAGAGAATCGTTGACCGGGCTTTTGTCGGAGAGCACTGCAGCAAGACCATCGAAGCGGTGCGACGCATCGTCGACTGGGTCTGTAGTTTTTAGTTCGATAACCTGTTGTAATCAACTCTGACGTCCATTGACACGCATACCTTTGGTTGCTACTCTGTTGCGTAACTAACTATTTTAAAACCCGAAGAGGAGGGAATCAATTATGGCAAGAAAAACTGTTTCAGTCAGTCTCGTACAACCCAAGAAAGGTTCCGAGGACGCCTATTTTGCAGAGCAGGATAAGAAAAAGATCGAGAGGCTGCGAGCGGACTCCGGCAAAGATGCCGATAAAAAATACCGCGAAGAACATAAATATCATTGTTTTCGCTGCGGAACCCCGAGCCTCGCGGAGTTCGACGAAGGCAGCGTCAAGGTTGACATCTGTATAAACAAAGACTGTGGAGCGCTGCATCTCGATCCAGGCGAATTACAGGAAATCCTGGACAACCAGCAGTCGATTAAAAAGACCAGAAGCGCCTTTCTGTCACTCTTCAAGTAAAGGAAAATCAGTGCCCGGGCGTTTCCGAAACAGCCCGGGCCTATCGATATCCGGCACCCTCCATGGCCGATCGAGTCTGTCAAGATGAACGCATCCGGGGAGGCTATCTCCGCATCCATCATCCAGCGGAATCTGGGGTTTCTTGACATCCTCTTCATCCCAGCCGGAGCCCATCTGCAAGGCCTTAAGTTGCGGCCAGAACTGTATTTGTGCTCCACTCTTCTGCTTTATTTTTGACATCTTCGCATCCTCTGCTGCATGGGGATTATTCCTGTTCTGGAAAACATCTACCGCGACTGGCTTCGGATAATTTCAATGCTCACCCTCATCTTTCTAACTGCCCTGCTGGCGCAGTTAGAAACCATGGCTATCGTTTACCTGACTCACTAGCGTGATGCCTCATAGCGCTTTACCACAAGAAGCGATAAGGGCATAAACAATCAAGTGAAACAATTCCAGTCAGGGCTTCTGCCGCTCGTGAACCCGGACTCAATGAAGATAATGAACTGGTAACCGGGGAGTGGTGTCCGAAGCCTGATCCCGCTAGCAATCTATTGCCTGGTAACAATACTTACCAGGATTTGCATCATCTGGCCAACCACAAGGGGAGACAATGAAAATTGCATTCCATGGTACCAATGCCGAGAACTTTCATCCCGGATTTGAGAAACTTCTGTTGGGTTCATATCTGATCAGGTCGTTATCAGATGAGCTATCTGAACCTGCTGAACGTAAGTATTTCGAAGAGGCTGAGGTAATTGTCGGTACTTCGTTGTCGAACGCTCAGCCCAGGCCCACACAGGCAAGACTATATCAGGTGGCTGGGGCCGGATATGATGGCATAGATTTTTCCTGTCTTCCTCCGAAATGCACCGTCTGTAATTGTTTTGGCCATGAAGAGGCGATCACGGAATATGTGATGTCCGCAGTTCTTACCAAGTATGTTCCGCTGGCCGAGGCGGATAAAAAATTAAGAAAAGGCGAGTGGGATTACCAGGCTGGTCGGCCGGAAGGACTTCGCCGCGAATGTTCAGGAACCGCCATTGGTATTGTCGGCTACGGCCATATCGGCAGCGGTGTGGCGCGACGTGCAAAAGTTTTCAATATGGAAGTACATATCGCCAATCGCTCCACGCTCACTGTTGATCATATCATTGACCATTATTATCCACTGGCAGATCTCTCCACCTTTTTGGCGGCGGTCGATGTGGTTGTGGTGGCTCTGCCTCTCAGCAATGACACTTCCGGATTGATCGATCAACAGGCCTTCGCTGCCATGCGCCCCGACAGTCTCATTATCAATGTCGGCCGCGGTCCTGTAATCGAGGAAAAGGCTCTCTACGAGGCATTAGAGAATAAGCAGATCGGCGGCGCGGTGATTGATACCTGGTATGTCTATCCATCAGTTTCAAATGACGCACCCTATCCCGGCCACTTTCCGTTTCACACCCTGGACAACATTATCATCACACCGCATATGTCCGGTTGGACATGGGGAACAATTAGTCGACGTCAAGGCGTGATGGCAGAAAACATTCACCGTCTGGAAAAGGGAGAACCATTGCTAAATATCGTTAAAAGAGGTGAATACTGAGTTGGGTGAAATTAATCGAACACCAGAGCAGTAAAGACTTTTCTATCCAACCAGCCCCTGCTACTGCAAGTGATCTGAAGTCAGATCGATTATTTCTCTGAGGACCTCGGAAAAAAGTTGACGGTATGGGCAGACCATGCTACCAACATATCATGATATCTAGTTATGCATTAACCCTTCGCTTGGTTCCTGGCCACAATGACGAATAACAAAAAACTCTCCAAAGCCAAACCCGTGGATAAAGTCGAACAGGCCTTGGCGGCGCTTCATGAGTATATCGTTGACGGCGAACTGGAACCGGGAACAGAACTGCCGTCCGAGAGTGAAATGGTGGAGCAGATCGGGGTATCAAAGTTCGTCATGAGAGAAGCCCTTCGCGTGGCCCAATCGCAGGGACTGGTTGAGATATCTCAGGGACGGCGAACACGGGTAGCCGATATTTCCATAAAACCGGCTGCAGGTTTGATGAATTTGGCTCTCAAAAGAAGCAACGACCTGCTTCTCGAGTTGACCGAAGCCCGCCGAACCCTGGAAATCAGCATGGTTCAACTCGCTGCAAAGCGGCGTACCGACGCCCAGGTTAAAGCGATGGAAGAGACGGTGGCAATGATGGAAAACCACCAGGGCGATCTCTTGTTGTGTGTCGAAAAAGATATCGAGTTCCATGAGATCATGGCTCAGGCGACGGGTAACCGGGTCTTTGAAATGATACATGAATCGATTGCTGAACTGTTGAGTGATTCTCGCCGGGAGACCATGCTCAGAAGCGGGGTCGATTTGCCGGTGGCGGAACATCGGCGGGTTTTGGATGCCATTAGAGAGCAAGATCCGGAAGAGGCGGTTGCTGCCATGAGCGCCCATCTTGACACAGCGGAACTAAGCCTGAAACAAAACTGAAAGCGACATCAGGGGGACTGCAGAGATGAAGATTACCGGCATCAAAAGTCACGTACTGCACTACCCTCTCGAAGAGGAATTGGGTTATTCGCAGCAGTATTATACCTCGCGGACCACCCATCTCGTCGAGGTCAAAACCGATGAAGGCATCACCGGCTGGGGAGAGTGTTTCGGGGGCGGCAACGTTGCTCTGGCAAACCGGGTCATCGTCGAGCAGGTAATCCAGCCGATGATTATCGGTATGGATCCGCTCGATCGGGAAGTGATCTGGCACAAAGTATATAACCTGCTGCGCGACCATGGTCAAAAAGGTATGCCGATTCAGTCGCTCTCAGGCGTGGACATCGCTCTCTGGGATATTGCCGGAAAGGCCCTTGGGCTGCCCGTATATCAGTTACTTGGCGGCGCCTTCAGAGAATCGATCCCAGTGTACGGCTACGGCATGATGCTCCAGCGGGTGCCCGATCTGGCGGCGAGATTTGCTGACGAAAGCGCGGCGCTTGTCGAATCCGGTTTTCGAGCCATGAAAATGAAAATCGGCATCAGCCCGGAACGGGATATTGAGCTGACCAACTCGGTGAGACAGGCCATCGGGCCTGACATCAAGCTGATGGTCGATGCCAATCACGCCTACACGGCCCGAGAGACGATACCCCTGGGGAGGGAACTGGAACAACTGGGTGTCTACTGGTTTGAGGAACCGGTAGCATCTGAAGATCACCAGGGATATCGGGATCTTTGTGAGGCGCTCGACATGAACATCGCCGGCGGCGAAGGTGAATTTACCCGCTGGGGCTTCAGGGATTTTATCCAGAAGCGTTGCATCGATGTCCTGCAACCCGAAGTGTGCGGACTCGGAGGCATAACTGAGTATCAGAAAGTGCTCGCTCTGGCTCATGCTCATTTCATCCCGGTGGTCAACCACGTGTGGGGATCTGCCGTGGCGGTCGCGGTAAACATGCACCTGCTGACCGCACTCCCTGATCTTCCCGGTGGCGCTCATCCCGTACAACCGATGCTAGAATATGACACCACGCCAAACAAATTCCGTGAAGAACTGCTCAGCACACCCTTGAATATCCTCAAGCAGGTTAAGAAAAACGATGGGTTTATTTCAATTCCTCGCGGGCCTGGATTTGGCTTCGAGGTTGATCTTGATTTCGTGGCACACTACTCCTCTGCTGCATGAGTTAGAACATTCAGCTAAAGGCGGATAAGATGAGTTCATTGATCGGTATCGACTGGGGAACGACAACTTTCAGGGCCTACCTGTATGACCAGTCTTCCACCTATGTTGATCGTATCTCCTCCGCTGCGGGCATCATGCAGGAACTACATCCCGATTTCGAAAACATTCTCTATGACCAGATAGGTTCCTGGCTTACGCGCTACCCGTCGATTCCAATCATTGCCTCGGGAATGATCACCAGCAGGCAGGGCTGGGTTGAAACCCCCTACCTGGCCTGTCCGGCCAGCCTGGAAAATCTGGGTAAAACCCTAACAGCATTCAGGCTGCATGACGGCAGAGATATCCATTTCGTAGCGGGAGTAAGCCAGCAGCATCCTACCGCCAATATCATGCGGGGAGAAGAAACACAAATGGCTGGTCTGGCCTCCCGGAAACCAACCCTGGCTGTATTGCCCGGAACCCATTCGAAATGGATTTGGATGGCGGATGAGTGTATTTCACGTTTCACCACCTTCATTACCGGAGAATTGTTCACTGCGCTCACCGAACGTACCATTCTTGGTCGCCTTATAACCGATCAAAAGGATCCAACATCCTTTCGACTGGGAGTAGAGGAAGGGTATTACAGCACCTCGAGAACCGGGGGCATACTTTCTCAGCTCTTCGGTGCCCGGGCCAAGCCGATATTGGGACTAATGCAACCCAATGCGGTGTACGATTACATATCCGGTCTATTGTTGGGCACAGAGGTGAAAGAGGCTGTTGAGCTCGGCGTTGAAGCGCAGATTCGCCCCCTGGTCTGTGGCTCAAGCGCGCTCGTCACACGTTATCAAAAAGCGTTGCAGATCTGCGGCTTCAAGGTATCAGTCGCAGAACAAGATAGCGCATCGACAGGTCTCTATAGAATTGCAGTTGAGGCGGGACTGCTGGCGAGGTGACCAGGCGTTCTTTAAACACATTACCTGGCAGATTTACTTTAAATGATTTTCTCTGCTGAATTCTTGAATATTGACGGTTACTGTTCAATATGTTTAGCTTTTCACGTCACCTTCTAGTGGAGTATTTAGACAGAATTCCTTATCGCCTCGGTTCGGGGCCTCTCCTACTCTGGGCGGGGAGATACTGCCTGACCCCGGAAGCCCTCCGAACCCAAAACAACGCCATAGAAACACGGATTCGTAATTGTCTGATAGACCGATTACGAGTCGGGTTAAATAGGCAAAAATCAGTACGAACGACCTTTTATCAAAGATGCATGTCGCCGCGTGGGAGGACGGCCTGAATTCATCGCATCGCTAAAAGAAAACCCATTATGTACTGCCAGTAAGCGGCAGTATATATACCAATCCTGGAACAGGATAAAAAACGAGCAAAAAAGGAGGACTTTATGCTCAGCACAATCAAAAAGTCACTATTGGTCGGCGGTGTGACAATGGCCGCCGTAGTCCTGGCTGCAGGAATCTCTTCAGCCGAAACGACGAAACTGCGTATCCAGACTCATTTCTCCCCCGAGCAGCTCTCCGGGAAACTGGCAGCAGAATATATCGATAATATTCAAAAAATGTCCGGCGGAGAGATCGAAGTGGAAATGTTCTACTCATCATCTGTGACAAAATCTGTCGAGTCCTTTGATGCAGCTGCTACCGGCATCATCGATTGTGATATGACCGGCGGTGCTTACCAGACTGGAAAGAACCCTGCCTTCCAGTTTGTAGGCGATATCATGGGTGGCTACGACACTCCCTACCAGCAGCTCTCGTGGCTCTATTACGGGGGGGGAATGGAAGCTGCACAACAACTCTACAACAAGTTCGACATGGAATTGATTGGCTGGTGGGTGCCCGGACCGGAGTCACTTGCTTCAACCAAGCCGGTGCGTAATCCCGATGATTTCAAGGACTGGAAGTTCCGCTCTCCGCCGGGACTGGAAACAAAAATCTTCGAAAAGCTCGGCGCCAAACCGATCGTCATGGACTTCACCGAGGTATTCACGGCGCTGGAATCAGGCATTATCGACGGTGCTGACGCAGCGAATCTAGCCAACAACGAGGGAATGGGCCTCTATGACATCGCCAAGCACACCAACTATCCAGGCTTTCACTCCATGCCGTCGGATCACCTGGCATGCAACAAAACGGTGTGGGATGGAATGCCTGAAAAACACCGGACGATCATGAAAGTTGCGATGGAATCGCTTGCCCTGCGTACCGCGATGCTGAACGAGGTTCGCAATACCGAAGCCGCTGCGAGACTAAAGGAAAAAGGCGTCTCACTCTATGCCTGGTCAGCGGAAGATAAGCAGAAATTCCGAGAAGCTGCCCTCGCAGCCTGGCCTGAATTTGCCACCACCCCTGAAGCAAAGGCACTGGTAGAAAGCCATACGGCATTTCTTAAACAGCTCGGTGTAGTGAAGTAGTTTAGATGGGGGCATCCAGGGTGGTGCCCCCATCTATTATCAATCGCCTCATTCTGAACTTCACTGTGTAAACGACTGATGGAATCGTATGAAGAGCAATTGGGACAGGATGGCAACTCCTTGATTAATGATAACAAGAGCACAGGAATTAACAGATGAAGGAGCACCAAGGTTCCGGACCACTTGATATGGTGACCCACACATTCAGCCGCATTATGATGTGGGCGCCCTTTTTTATTGTCCTTATCATCCTTTACGAGGTTGTCATGCGGTATTTCTTTGCCGCGGCAACTTTGTGGGTCAATGAGATGTCGCTCTGGATTGCCGGCGGCATTTACCTTTCAGCCGGTCTCTATGCGCTGCTGCAACGCAGCCATATCCGCATTTTTATTGTTTACGATATGGTACCATTGTGGCTGAGACGCGCCTTCGACATCCTCTCCACGCTCTGTGTCGCCATTTTCGCCTTCGCCCTTATCTGGGGCGGCTTTGGTGAGGCCAAGGTCAAATTCTGGCGCTGGGAAACGTTTGGCACCGCTTTTGATCCGCCGATTCCGGCTACCAACAAACCGTTGATCCTGACCGTGATGTTTTTCCTGGCGCTGCAGGCATTCTCCAATCTGGTGCGGGATTGGCCCGCGGCACCCTGGGTGCGCAAAATTTTTGATATTTTCGTGAGTGTCGTCATCATCGGCTTAGCCTCAACGGCGGCGTTCAATCTTTATATTGTTCCACCGGAAGGCCATGCTGTTCCGCTCAAATGGAAGATTGGGATCGGTGTCTTTCTCTCCGGTGCTGTGGTCCTGGTGATCTATGGGTTGTTTCGTGATTTTAACAAGACCCCTCACCCCGTAAGCGAGATGGACGAAATCGAAGAGGAAGTTCAGATCATCAAAGGACAGACGTCTATTCCGGACGAGATCTTGACCGGCGATCCCCCCAAAACGTAATCCTAGGGACAGCATCATGGATATAGGCACAATTTCTCTCATCTTATTAATAGGCATGCTGACCCTGCTGGCCATTGGCATGCCGTTGGGATTCGCCTCCGGTTTCCTGGCCGTGGTTGTGATGGTGCTGAAGTTCGAGCCCACATTGGTTACCGACCCATTTATCTACGGATTCGATTTTGCCCAGTGGACTGTTGGCAGTGGAGTTTTATCGCGATCCTTTGGCACAGGGCCGATGAATATCCTAGCCCAGCGATTATATGGGATCACCACCAACTACGTTCTTATCTCAGTGCCACTGTTTATTTTTATGGCGACCCTGCTGGAACGCTCAGGAATCGCTCGTGACATGTACTCCTGTTTAAACATGTGGATGTCACGAACACGGGGTGGCATTGCCGTGGTCACCGCCCTGATGGCGATTGTCATGGCAGCGATGTCAGGCATCATCGGCGGTGAAGTCGTTCTGCTCGGTCTCATTGCCCTGCCGCAGATGCTGAGGCTCGGCTACAACCAGAA
>JABDQA010000110.1 GCA_013042475.1 Desulfofustis sp. | reverse complement strand
AAAACCAGGTTTTGCTCGACCTCTCCGAGCGCCGCCCACCAGCCACTTGTGGCAATCTGGTCGGCTGTTCGAAATGAGGATACAAACAGGCCGACTGTCGGAAACAGCCAGAGCAGAACCAGCAAAGCTACCGAGATATGCACCGTCCACACGAGGGTTGATTTGCTACCAGCGATATTGTCCATATGACTGTCCTATTTCATCTCTTTACGTGCGTTTACGACGTTCCACACCAGGATAGGGGTGACCAGCAACATGATTACGATGGCACTGGCCGAACCAATCCCCCAGTCATTGGCACGGAATAACTTGTCGAACATGTAATTGGCCAACACCTGGGTCTGCCACTGACCGTTGGTCATGGCGAAGACGATGTCAAAGACCTTGAGCACCGTCAGGGTGATGGTTGTCCAGACGACGACGATGGTGCTCATCAGCTGCGGCACCTTGATACTGAAGAAAACTTGGAACGGATTGGCCCCATCGACGATCGCCGCCTCGATCGTCTCCTCCGGTATACCGCGCAGCGCGGCGGATAGGATGACCATCGCAAAACCGGTTTGAATCCAGATCAGAACCACCATCAGGAAGAAGTTGTTCCAGAACGGCAACGTCAACCATGTCTGTGGCTGGCCATATTCGAATTCTGCACCCAGGACTCGAAACACATTAATCAATGCCAGCACGGCGAGATAGATGCCCAAACCGGATAACCCTATTTGCAGCAACCTGAGCCACCATGCAGTGCGGCTCCCCCGGGAAAGGATTGGACGAAGTACCACCCAGGCGGCATAGCCGACGACCAGAGCAAATCCTATCAACATGATCGCCGGCAAGACTTTCAGGAATAAGAAGGAACCAATACCGCCGTCAAATTTCATCCAGATCGCATTCAACACACCGATTTGTGCCTGGCCGGCCGGGCGGGCGTCATAGATCAGTTTAAAGATGACAGATGCGCCTACAAATGAGATCGCCATGGGCATGAAAATCAACGACTTGGCAATGTTGCCCCAGGCAATACGATCGGTCAGCTGGGCGACCAGTAATCCGAAAGCGGTCGACGCCGCCGGGACTACGATCAGCCACAACATATTGTTACGCATGGCTTCCCAGAATTTCGGCTCCCCCATCATTTGCTGGTAGTTCGCCAGACCTACAAACGCACCGCCAAGCGAACGATCTGTAAGCGATAACCGCAGCGTCTCGATAACAGGGTAGGCAAGGTATAAACCGAGCGCCAGAATGGCGGGAAGAAGGAAAAGCCACGGGCGAACCAGATTGGCGCGATTGATGTTTCGCCCCCGATCATCAGGTCTGGGCGGAAAGATGAATCTATCGAGCACCTGATTTGCCAGGAAGAAATAGGCCAGGCATCCACCTACGCCCAGCAAAATAGTAATGAGGCCTTGTAACGCTGGATGCATATCAGTTCACCTCTGTGGTCATGCCGGAAGAAAGGGGCATCCGGCACACAGCGGCCGGATGCCAAACGAGGGTTTTAAAAACGATACATTACTTCATGGCATCCCAGGATTTCTGGATATCGTTGGCCACTTCATCTGCGGCCTTACCACCGGTATAGTCGACCATCCCGGTCCAAAATGAACCCGCACCGACAGCACCAGGCATCAAATCGGATCCATCGAAGCGGAAAGTTGTGGCGCCAAGCAGGATATCGTTCATCTTCCTCAGTGTTGGATCAGAAAATTTGGAATTGTCGACACCCTTGTGAGGTGTGAGAAAACCTTTGCGTGCCATCCAGATCTCATGCGCCTGCGGATCCTGCAGGAACCTGATCAGGTCGTGCGCGGCTGCATTCTCGTTGGTGATCCCCCATACTGTGCCCGCACCGAGAACCGGCTTGCCAAGATCCTTTCCGGCATAGGCCGGGAAATAAAAGAAATCGACATCTTCACCAACCACAGTACCCTCAGGGAAGAAGGCCGGTATGAAACTCGCCTGACGGTGCATATAACATTGAGGCGGCGAGGCAAACATGCCTTTGGGACTGTCACGGAAATCGGTGGAAGCAACCGTAGCGGCGCCACCGGCAACGTACTTGTCATTGCGTGCAAAAGCGCCGAACTCCTCGATAGCGGCGATCACACGTGGATCATTGAACTTGATCGAATTATCGACCCAGCCATCATAGACGTCAGGTGTTTGGATACGAAGCATCATATCTTCCACCCAGTCGGTTGCCGGCCAACCGGTCGCCCCACCTGAGCCAAGGCCGATACACCAGGGCGTTTCGCCATCTGCCACGATCTGCTCTGTCAGTTCTTTCAGTTCTTCCATGGTAGTGGGAACTTCATATTCGGCGTCTTCAAAGTTTTCCGGCACAAACCAGACCAGTGATTTGACATCAACCTTGTAGAAAAAGCCGAACAAATGATCTTCTCCGTTCTGATCAGCATAGGTACCCAGGTCAACCCAGGATTGACCAGCTGCATAGTTTTCTCGTATCCATTCACCGGTACCGGGTTTCAGTGGCGTGAGAAATCCACGTCTGGCCATATCGGCAGCAAGTCCCGGTTGTGGAAAAACCGCCACATTCGGCGCCGATCCAGCCTCGGCATCGACCATTATTTGCTGCTCGAAGGAATCAGAACCCACGTAGCGAACATCATGTCCTGATTTCTCGGCAAATGCGGCCAGCACGGCTTCCACATTCTCCTGGTCAGGCCCAAGCCAGGGACCAAAAACAGTGACCTGTTCCGCCAGAGATGTGTGTGCACCCAGAAAAAGAACCGCAGCTGCGGCCAGAATTTGCTTTTTCATAATCACCTCCTCATTGAAATCGATTGTAGGTAGTGGTTTCTAAAATCCCCTTCTTAATCAGATTCAAGGCAGTCATAAACCAGGAGAGCAGACACCCTCCCTATGATTTCAGCTTATACTCACAAACATAGTTCACAATTCTTATGTGTACAAACTAAAAACTGTAGGGGAAATACCGCTTCAACACTACTTGGGCTCAAAGCTATCCAGTAAGGTTCCGGATCTTGTCGCCTTGATTTTACCTGGTGACGTCTGCCCTATATGGCTTATAAAGTAATAGGAGATGATTGTGCGACTACACTCAGACGGGAGCAAGAATTTGATTTTAAAATGAGGTGCAGCGTCAATCAAAACGGAGAATTAATACCTACAGATTACATATGAGGAAGACTGATCAACCAATCATTATCTTTGACGGCGTATGCAGTCTTTGTGAATTTTCCGTAAGATTTATTGTCAAACACGACCGTCAAGCCAGGTTTAAATTTGTATCTGCCCAGTCGGAGAAAGGGAAGAATCTTCAACGCATGTGTGGTGTCGATACTCTCAGAGATGGCACGGTTATTCTTCTTAAAAATGACCAGGTTTATGTCAACAGCGATGCTGCGCTGCAAATAGCGAAGAATCTAGATGGAACGTGGAGACTCCTGTACGTTTTTAGATTTATTCCAAAGCAGGCAAGAGATTACTTCTATTCAATTATCTCGAAAAACAGATACCGGTGGTTTGGCAAGAGGAACGAGTGCCTGCTTCCAGATGATGATTTAAAGCAGAGATTTTTATGAATCACATTTTTATGGATTGAATAACACTGGCAGCCCCGGAGAATGTAAACCACTTCGTCAGTTCTTCTTCTTTTCGGACTCTGGATGATCAGCTGTAAATCTCTACTAGACCGTGGTCTAGATCTGAGAACACCTCCTCTTCTTATTCCACCTCTATCGCACTGACCACCGATCATGTTGAGAAGAGGAAATGGAAAAGGCATGCGCCAGATGCAATATTGCCATAAATTGAGAGATAAACTTAGGCTTCCATTGGTTAATCAGGGCTATTTTTTTCGCATCACTTCCGTGGTGAACACTATGGTAACGTCTTTGTCTACCACACGCATCTCGTAATACTTACCATCGCCCACTCCGTACTCGAGGCGATCGATTGTGATCTCGCCGTTAAATCCGGCCACTTCAGTGTTTTTCACCAGCGGGTGGTCCATGGTGCCGGCGTAAGAGAGGGGAATGCGTATTTGCTTGGACACGTCCTTGATGGTCAATGTCCCGGTTAGCTCCAAGGTGGTGTCGTCTTTTTTTTCGATGCTGCTGCTTGTAAAGGTGATCAACGGGTATTCCGAGGCATCCAGAAAATCTTCCGAACGCAGGTGCTTGTCCCTTTTTCTCAAACCGGTGTCGATGCTTTTTACCTCGATCTCAAATGACATCTTACTGCCCTCGGGATTCATCGGATCGAATACCACACTTCCATCGTAGTCCTTGAATCGACCAATTACATCCGAGTAAATATGGGTCACTCTGAAATAAAAATTTGTGTGATCCTTATCAATTTCCCAAACAGGAGCCTGAGCTGAAGCAATAAACGGGGCTAGGCCGATCGTGCATGATAACAAGAGTGTCATGAGCGATTTCATTTTTTTGAAGACCTCCTTGGTGTTGTTACTGCGTTAGATTGAATACCGTGATCATCAAATGAACCAGACGATTGATGACTTTATTCAATAATAAAGTATAGAGCTGGGATGGCAAGGAGCACCCTTCTTGGGAAATCTTCCTATCTTTCTGTTTTGACGTGTCGAATCTGTCTATGAGAGTTTTGAAAAGATGGTTTCTAAAATCAAAATTCATGTTCTGACCCCAATATCGATTTTGGGCAGCCGGGACAAATGCAAATTCAATTCTTATTAGTAACGTCATCGAAGGGGTTTGGCTCTGCTATGCAGAAAGACCTGCTTCTGAAAATGAGCTCTGGTTCATACAAAAATTTTTGAGCCAGGCCCGGACGGTAAAAGCTATGGATGAACAAGAGATGCAAAAATCTTTTCGACAGCAGGAGGGTGGAACTTGCCACAATTGATAACCTCCGTTATCAGGGCGGGCAGCGGCTTGCAGTTGGTGCGCCGCGGGCTGGAGTGAGGAACGAAGTGCTGATTACTGATCCTCATAACCGCAGCGGCTGTCGCCCGTGACGTCTGCCTCAATGAGAACATTGCAGGGGCAGGCTCGATGGGCTGCGTTACTGCTCATCTTGCCCTGGCTGGTCAGTGTCGCTGTTTTACTGACCGCCGGTCTGCTGAATGCGGTGACCACGTTGGCCTTGCTGCCCGGGTTGGGCGTAGCACTCTATTTCGTGATGACCTTGAGGAGGAACCTCGAGACGAATTGCTCGATACACGACCCCGCCCTCCTCTACCCCACGTTGGGGGCAGCCATCTGGCTGACGCTGGCACGCGGTATTGGTGTCGTAGCCCTGGCCTGCTTGTTACCGGTTGCTCAGAGTAAATCGAGTGAGGTCATCTACTCGGCAAGTATAACAGCAAGCTTTGTCTATCTGCTGGTCGCGTTGGCTGATATTGGTGACGGCCTGATTGCTCGTAAATCTAGTAGGGAAACCGAGCTTGGCAAAATACTTGACATCGAGACGGATGCGGCTGGATTGCTGGTTGCCGCCCTCGTCGCCGTCGCTCTTGACCGGGTACCAGCCTTCTATCTCGTGGTCGGGATGCTCTATTATTTGTTCGTAGCAGGTATATTTCTGCGTCGACGTTTGAATTTACCGCTCATCGAACTGCAGCCTCGCCCCTATGCCCGAATTATTGCCGGCTTCCAAATGGGTTTTCTGGTGGTCGTCCTTATGCCGATTTTTTCTTCTCTTTTCTGCGCCATGGCAGCACTGCTGTTTATGGTACCGCTGCTACTCGGATTCGCTAGAGACTGGCTGGTGATCTCCGGTGTACTGGCTACAGATAAGAGACAGCAGACTTGGCTGGACAAGCTGGCGGCACCCTTTACACGTCTGTTCGTGGCACCAGCGCTTCGACTGCTTGTCATGGCTGCATGGGTGTACCATCTGTATGTTTCATGGACGGAATCGTCCTCGGTTGTCTGGATGCTCAGTGTAGGCGGCTGCTGCATCATGGCAGCTGCCGGATTATTGGGGCGCAGTGCCAGCCTGACGCTGATTTTCTTGCTGGGCAGCATCTTTGGCCCTTATGAACCCTCGACTGCGATACTTATGATTTTTTGTGGAGCGATACTGCTTCTGCTTGGCGGTACAGGCGCGTGGTCATTATGGGCCCCCGAAGAAGATATTTTGTATCGCCGCCGCAGCGATACACCACAGTCTGAGCATTTTTCTACCTGATGGAACCCATTAAACCCACTGTACCACGCAGACGGCTGAATCGAGTCTGGCATCAGGCCGTCACACGCTGGCGCTTGCTAGCCATGATAGTCGGCCTCATCCTTTTTGGGCAGGCGGTGCAGCGCATGAATTGGACCGAGGTCGGGCAGCTCCTGAGCGCAATCGATCCTCTCAGTGTGGTGGCCATCGCTGCCTGCAATCTTATAATGCTGCCCCTAATGAGCATGAGGTGGTGGCTGATCCTGATCATGCTTGATACCCCCGTAAACTTGCTGCGGGTGTCTTTCTATCGAACAGCTGCCGGCGCAGTCAGCTATCTCACGCCTGGCCCTCATTTCGGTGGGGAACCGGTGTCGGTCTTCCTGTTGAATGTTCATCACCGTATCGGTTTGTCGGTAGGCGCTGCCTCGGTTGGTGTCGATCGCTTGTTGGAATTGACTGTCAGCTTTGCCGTACTGGCGATCTGTATCGGCAGTCTCTCGCTGGCACTGCCACATGTCGCGGGAAGTGTGGGGGCTGTACTTGCGGTCTTAGCTGTCCTTGCGCTCTGCCTCACACTCCTGGTGCAGCTCTTCAGGGAAAAAAAACCGTTTTCGCAAGCCATGCACCAGCTTTCTGCATTCACCATCCCTGCATCTGGATTTCGCATGAAGCTCGAGAGGTTTGCCAGATTTTTAAAGGACAGTGAAGATCTCGCGGCTGCCATATTCGTCGGCCATCCGTTCCGGTTTATTTGCGCCATTCTACTTTCACTGGCAGGCTGGGTGGCGGTATTTGCCGAATTGTGGCTCATATCCTTTGTCCTTGGTACACCGCTGACCCTTATGGAGCTTGCAGGGCTTACCGCAATTGCCCGGTTGGCCTTTTTTACACCGCTCCCGGCAGGTTTGGGGGTCCTTGAGTTTGGGCTGCCGTGGGTAACTGCATCGTACGGGCTTGGCGGCGAACTTGGTTTCAGTATCTGTCTTATTATCCGGCTGCGTGACCTTGCCAACAGCTTGATAGGCGGCGGGTTATTGATGAAGTATTTGACTTGTGCAAAAAAACGTAGTATCATCAGTAACATAGCCTGATTATCGTGGGAGTGTAGACACGTTGGCTGTCGACGCGGCTCGACAGATTCGGCATTTTTGGGTTCAATCCATGGGGGTCATCAGAGTTGCCCTTAACATACGCAATACGTAAATAAATCAGCGGAGCCAGGGAATGGTGACAAGCCCAGCCAGTCTTCAATCTTCATGCCATGATCATGGTTAACTGTTTTATCGAGCCGGAGTACAAACACTTTGGCACTTAGCGACAATAGACTCACACTGAACCAGGAAGCCTGGTTCGACAGCCTGCCCCAACTGGCAGATGATTTTCACCGGCGTCACCAGCGGCCACTGGTGACGCTTTCTTTCGCCCAGAGCCTCGATGGTTCCATTGCCACATGGAATCGACAACAACTCGCCCTGAGCAGTCGTGAATCCATGATTCTGACTCATCGTATTAGGGCGGTATCTGATGCTATTGTCATCGGCATCAATACGCTTTTAACCGACGACCCCCAGCTGACCGTTCGCCATGTCGAGGGTCCCGATCCCCAGCCGATCGTTTTGGACAGCAATTTGCGCATTCCCTCAACCGCACGCCTGCTCACCCGCAGTGATCAGCGTTGCTGGCTGGCCTGCATCAAAAGCAATAGCCCGCAAAAACGCCGCCACCTCGAAGATCTTGGGGCTGAACTGTTGTACTGCGGTGCCGACCGGACCGGCAGGGTTAATCTACCTGATTTGCTCGGTCTGTTGGGCCAAAAAGGTATTAAAAGCATCATGGTCGAAGGCGGCAGCCAGGTCATCACCAGCTTTATCGAGAGCCGGCTGGTGGACAAACTGATCATAACCATCGCGCCACGGTTGGTCGGCGGTCTGTCTGCGCTTCATCGACCGGTTCTGGAAAACTCGTTCTTGCACCTCAATTCCGTTTCTTATCAACCTTGTGGCCCAGATCTGATTCTCTGGGCTTCACCGAACTGGTAGCACCATGAAACGGCTGCGTCTGGAATTCGCTGAACCGGGAAGGGTACAGGTTGTTGAAGAACCTGTCCCGCAGCCGGAAGCTTTGCAAGTACTGGTGGAGGTGGACTATTCAGCCATCAGTCCGGGCACGGAGATGCTGGTCTACCGCGGTCAATGGCCGGAAGAGTTATCCCGGGACAGTACCATCGCCGCTCTCTCCGGCGATTTTTCCTACCCTGTCTCTTACGGCTATGCATGCGTTGGCCGTGTAATTGCAGTGGGAGAGGAGGTGTCTGATCAATGGCTTGATCGCCGAGTGTATGGTTTCCAGCCCCATCAGAGCCATTTTTGTGCCGAGGTTGACGTTCTGCAGCCGATACCAGAAGATATTGATGACCACACCGCCCTCTTTCTGGCCAGTATGGAGACAGGTGTAAACTTGCTGCTGGATGGCTGTCCCCTGATCGGAGAACTGGTGATTGTCTTTGGTCAGGGGATTATCGGGCTACTTACCACGGCGCTTCTGGCTCGATTTCCCCTGGCCGGGCTGATAACCGTTGACAGCTCCGCCAACCGGCGCCTGGCCTCAAAACAATACGGAGCCGTCGAATCTTATGCTCCGCATGATGATGATCTGATGCAAGCCTTTGGGGCTGTTGCCGGCCAGGGCGGCAAGGCCGATCTAGTCTATGAGCTGTCCGGCAACCCCGATGCGTTGTCCACCGCTCTGACGCTTACCCGATTCAGCGGGCGAGTGATTATCGGCTCCTGGTATGGCAGCAAATCGGTCGAGTTGAATCTCGGATCGTTCTATCATCGCGGCAGAGTTAAGCTGGTCAGTTCCCAGGTAAGCACTCTGGCTCCTGAACTGACCGGGCGCTGGGACAAGGCTCGGAGGCTACAGCTCGCCTGGGATATGCTGCGGCTCATCAAGCCGGCTGGTTTAATCAGCCAGACTTTCTCTTTGGGAGAGGCGAGCCAAGCCTATGAATTAATTGATCAGAGTCCAGAGCAGACCATTCAGGTTATCTTTGACTACCGACCCTGAGAAAGATATGGCAACGGAGGGACGAGCGTGTATCGCCTTGGTGTAAGCAGGAGTTTTGAAGCCCGCCATTACCTGGTTGGGGGCGATTGGGGTGAGGAGAATGTTGAGCATTCCCATCGCTACCGCCTGGAGTTGATCCTTGAGGCAGACAAACTTGACCACCATGGTTTTCTGGTTGATATCGTCGAGGTCGAACGACAGCTGGAAGAGGTTGTCGCCGAATTCAGCGGCAAAACTTTGAATACGCTCGCCTGCTTGAATAATCGCAATCCCAGTATCGAAGAATTTGCCACCGTTCTGCATGGTCTTTTCATCCGCCGTTTAGCGCCACTTCAGCTCGAAGCGATCACGGTGACCCTCTGGGAGGATGATATAGCCTGGACATCCTATCGGGCTGCCGTCTGATGAGAATCGGCCTGGTCATCTACGGCTCGCTTGACACCCTGACCGGTGGCTATCTCTATGATAAAATAGTGACCGAAGAATTGAAGCAGCGAGGTCACGAGATAGAGGTGATCAGTTTACCGCCGGGTTCCTATCGGCTCAACCTGCTGCGAGGTCTTTTCACCAGCCCAGCCATACTACTCAAGATGCAATCATGTGACGTGCTCCTTCAGGATGAGTTATGTCATCCATCGCTACTTCGCTTCAACCGTAGTCGTCGTCCCCCCAAAAGCCCGCCCCGTATTGCAGTGGTACACCACCTGTTGTCGGCGGAGCCGCGGGATTACTGGTCGAATCTGTTGCTGTCTGAGGTTGAAAAACGCTATCTGTGCAACGTGGACGGATTTATCTTCAACTCTCAGTCAACCAGGCAGGCTGTGCAAGCTGTGGTCGGAGAGCAACAGCCCCAGGTGGTGGCCTATCCTGCGGGAGACCGGTTCGGCTTTCCCCTGTCGCCCGAATATATTGCCACTCGTTGTCAGCGAGCGGGACCATTGCAGCTGCTGTTTCTAGGCAACCTAATTCCCCGCAAAGGTTTGCTTCAGCTCGTCGAAAAATTGGCTAAGATCGATCGAAGCAATTGGCGTCTCTCAGTGGTGGGAGGTGTCGACTTCGATCCTGACTATGCAGAAAAAACCCAGCAGCGCGTCAGAGAGTTGAACCTTTCCGATCAGATCCAGTTTCTGGGAATGCTGCCGGAAGACCAACTTATCGGCCAATTGGGACAATCAGATCTTTTGTGCATGCCTTTTTCCTACGAGGGATTTGGCATTGCAATAGTTGAGGCCATGGCTTTCGGCCTTCCTGCGCTCTGCAGTTCGGCTGGAGCAGCAGCCGAGACAGTGGAACATGGCATCAATGGCTTTTTGTTTTCAGCAGCTGACAGCGATAGGCTTGGCTCGATCATCACACGGCTGCATCAGCATCGAAACCAGCTCAAAAAGGTGTCGCTGGCAGCCTATCGGACCGCGGCAAGCAAACCTGGCTGGCCCCGGACCGCGGCGGTCATTGAGCAATTTCTCCAGGCGCTGGTATCAAATCAGGGAACACAAGTAAAAGAGGGGTTTCATAAGACCCAGAAGCAACACATAGATCGATGAGCATGGACGAAACCGATATCGACCACGGGCTGGCCCAGATACGGGGCAACTCTGCTGCCCACAGCTTTTCTCCGGATTATCTGGCTGCTAAAAAAACCATAGACGATCGCGCCTTGAATAAAAAGGTATGGCGTAAGCTCGCCCAGGAACTGTCTCGCCATCCAGCGACCTCTCCACTTAAGATTCTGGAAATCGGGGCTGGCATTGGCACCATGTTCGAGCGAGTCATCGACTGGGGGCTGCTGAAAGGCCAGGTTATCTACACGGCCATAGACAGCGACCCGCTGCAGACGGCAGCTGCCAGAGACTATCTCACCAACTGGGCTGAGAGAAAAAAACACTCTCTGCAATGGGATGCATACCAGCAGGCACGACTGCGCACGGCTGAAACAATGGTGGAGATCGATATCAGGCAGCTGAGAATAGAGGAGCTTGCCGCAGGATTTGAACCGCCGCATAGCTGGGACTTGATCATCGCCCATGCGGTGCTTGATCTGATCGATTTTACTGCACTACTGCCGGATCTGCTCGCGCTGCTCAAAGACCGCGGATTGTTCTACACAACATGCAACTTCAATGGCGCTACCAGCTTCTCACCACCCTGCAAAGGTGATGAAGAAATCATCAATTATTATCACCAATCGATGGATCAGCGATGCTTCGGTGCAAGTATAACTGGACGGAGGTTGCTTTCCAACCTCAAGGAGCAGGGACTGGATTTGCTGGCCAGCGGTCCTTCGGATTGGCTCATCGAACCTCAGGAACAGGGCTATAGCCCTGAGGAGAGTTATTTTCTAGGGGTTATAATCGCCATGGTGGAGAAAGAACTCGCTGCCGACTCCCACCCCGCCCCCCACTCTGCGGACTGGATTCGACTGAGGAGGCAACAGGTATCAGCGTCCAAGCTGTCTTTCACCGCCCATCATCTCGACATATTGGCACGCTACCTTCTGCCGGCAGGACGATAACGATGCTCAGCGAGAAGCAGGGCTATTCAATCGCATAACTACCTGCCGGTAATAACTACTCGCATATCCGGACATCACGATATCAGACGGGCGATACGAGGCTAAGTTCGTGTCGCCCCCTGTTTATTTTTTCGGTGAGGTTTGCTTAACCTGTTTCGTGCTTATGATAGTCGTCAGGATATTAACAGAGGCAACACAAATCATATCCTGGTGGCTGAGTAAATATCAGCGTTGATTGAGTCCATAAAGTAACAGGACTTACAATCTCATTAACACATGTCCACCTCATCGGCAAAGATGTGGTGAGGTAAAAAACCATCATTAACAATCTGTAGGGAGATAGAAAATGGCAGAAGCAAAAGGTACTCAGGACTGGCCTGAACTGTTCGTTGGATTGTATGATCGTCTCACTGGCAGCAATGCTGAGATATCCTACAGTTTTGATGGACTGGAAATCGAGATTCCGAGCAGCACCGGTCCAAATTCACCTCGTGCCACGTGGAAGTTCACCGGCACCATGCGGATCTCAACAAAGGATCTGTCAAAATCCTAGTAAATAATCTGTTGGGATCGGATTTATCAAGTCCGGTCCCTCGCAGATCACTCCCGTCTCATTGATTTGAGGGATCGTTCTATGATTGCGCTGCTGAGAAGGCTGAATAGCAATGTCTCTATCCAGGCAGAACTGGACATCGAAGTGGACAGAGAATCGTTCCACCTCAGTGTTAACGACGGCGAAGCGATCGTTCTAGTTGATCGGTGGAAAGACACCATCGCTTTAGCACATCATGTAGGCGCAGATTCGAAATCATTCAAGCGCACCTTTGCTGCGCTCGACACTGAATTAAAACGAATCAATATCACTGTTTATCTGCGCACACGCAATGTTCCCGTTCTAGGCCCGAAAGCCAACCCAGCCTACTCCTTTCTGATAAAAAATCTCGCACCTGTTTTTGTTCTTTAATCAGATTACGCTGCACTGCGTTCCGATTAATCCAAGGCTTTGAGAGACACCCCTTTCATTTCTGTCTATAACCCACGCGATACACTTACTGCTGCCTCATTCAGTTTCGGCAGTCAAGGGACAAGTGCTATTTAGGCGCCGTAAAATTAAGTACGGCAACTGGTTCCATTACCCCGAAGGCAAATGACTCGGTAAATAACAGTTTGACCTTTTCAGCATGATGGCTTTGGTAACCGATGGCCAAATCCTGACCGAGAATAAGCCCAAGGTCACCGCCCCGCTGGGATATCATGTAGGCCTCGTTCTCATAACTGTTGCTCAGATAAGGACTCAGCAGTACCGGTCCGCCGAGGATTGTTTCGGCCGGCATCTTTATCGGGTAGCCCTGAACATGGGCTGACATCCTGCTCCACAGCTTGGGGCCGACGATGAAGCTGTAAGGGCCCTCTATCGAACGGAAAGTGAAAGAGGTCACCTGTCACCATCACCCCTCACCTGCTTTTGCACTAGCTGAAAATAGACGCCATCGGGCATGTTGACCAATTCATGGTGGGGTCCTTCTTCAACTATCTCTCCATTACTCAGGACAATGACTCTGTCGGTATTCTTAATCGTAGATAGCCGGTGGGCGATGATCAATACAGTTCTGCCCTTCATGAGGTTCTGTAGGGCTCTCTGCACAAGCTCTTCGCTTTCTGCATCGAGTGCACTGGTAGCTTCATCCAGGATTAAAATCTGCGGATCCTTCAACATTGCTCTGGCAATGGCAATCCGCTGTTTCTGACCACCAGAGAGCTGTATCCCGCGCTCGCCCACAAGGGTCTCGTACTTTCTAGGGAACCCACCAATAAAATCAGCTGCGAAGGCAAATTCTGCTGCCCTTTTGATCTCAGCATCGCTGGCATCCGGTTTTCCGTAAGAAATATTTTCTCTGATTGAGGTGGACATTAAGATCGGCTCCTGCGAGACCGTTCCTATCTGTCGTCTTAACCATCCGGCAGAAAGATCTGCAATGTCAGCCCCATCTATACATATCTCTCCACTGTCTGGGTCATACAACCTCTGGATCAACGCCGCGATCGTTGACTTGCCGCTCCCTGATTTCCCCACGAGAGCAATGGCTTCGCCTTCTTCGATGCAAAGGCTAAGATTTTCAAAAACTCTGTAATCCGGTCGTGTGGGATAGGAAAACTGAATATTTCGCAGAGTAATCTTTCCTTTCAGAGACTCAAGGGTTCTTCCTTTTTCATTGCTGATCAGGGGGGTGCGATTGAGTATATGAAATATCCTGGAGCTTGCCCCTGTCGCATTCATGAAGTCAGTCCATAGCCCTCCCAGGGTACTCACGGAAATAGCCACGGTCATCGTATAGAGGATAAAAGCGGAAAGGGTGCCAATGGTTATTTCGTTGTGGATAACCATCCGTGCACCGAGCCAGAGTATTAAAACTATCGCCATGGACCCAAGTAGAGTGATGACGCCAGTAAATCTTGCAATGAGTCCTATTTTGTTCCTGGCAATCTCTAGAGCCGTATCAAGGGCCCCAAGGAAACGAGATGATTCCACATCTTCGGCAGCAAAGGAACGAACTGTGCGAATATTGCTCAATGATTCGTCGGCCACAGCACTGGCGGCACCCAGTGAATGTTGCACATTTTTTGATATTTTCCGGACTTTGCCGCCAAAGCGGGCCGCCATCAACGCCGCAGGTGGCAGGATGATAATCAGCCACAAAGACAACTTCCAGGATGTGATAAATAAAAAAACAAGGCCGCCGACCGCGCTGGCCAGATTCCTCAGTATCATGGATATGTTGACACTGAGGGTGTTCTGCAAGACCGTGGAGTCCGAATTGATTCGACTCATCAAGTCTCCGGTTTTCTGCCCATCAAAAAAACCTATTTCCTGCTCGAGCAATTTATCAAAGAGTTTGTGACGAATTTGTTTAACGGTTCTCTCACCCGCCAAGGTAAAGAGATAGTAGCGAAGTGCCATCGCTATGGCTTGAATGGTAAGAATTACCAGCATTACCAAGCCCATCTTGTTAATCAGCGCCAGATTGTCGGTTTCCACAGCCTGATCGATGGTTATCCGCACGGCCTGCGGGAACGTGAGGAGAACCATTGAGCCAAGGGCTAAAAACAGAGTGCCCCAGATAAGCAACCTGCGCTCGGGATAGGCAAAAGCTAACAGTTGCTTTAGCTCTGAGGGGTTGATCGATTTTTTCATAAACGTTCCTTAGTGCAATTATTCCAATAAGATTTTATTAACAGTTAAAATAATAGGCATGTATCTCTCTCTTGGCCCATCTAAAGAGGATTGTCCTTTTAAATCCCAAAAAGGATTCCTGCAACCTCAAAGGCTTATATTCAGGTGATATTCGATATAGTTATTTCCGTTGGCACCCCTCAATCCATGAGCTGTCTGCAGCTGGCAATGGTCCTCAAAGAAGAATCAATCAAACGTTCCGGACATCCCGGTGGCTACCGGGAATGGCTGGTTAAAGCTGCTGATCAGGGGCACCTGAAGGCCGCCCAGGAACTGGTGCTTCATCCGCACAACCGGCAGCGACTGGTCTACGTTAACCGAGCACTGGAGATTGAGAGAGAAAAGGTTCGCCGTTATGAGAGCGCCTCCCCCCTCGAACGACAGATCATCGAAATCGAAGAGCGCTATCGGCTGCAGTACCAGGATGCGGTTAACG
>JABDQA010000103.1 GCA_013042475.1 Desulfofustis sp. | reverse complement strand
GTCCTGTTCAACTCCGTAGTGAAAAACCGACCGGATGTCGGCCACTGAGCGGCCTCTGGCGATCGGTACCCATTTTCACTGCTCCGTTGGGCCTTCACAATGCAAACCCGGTAGACCAATCATATCGTCTTCAATGCAGCCCCCTAAAACAGCGAGTTGAACCCCTGATTCTGCCGTCTGATCGCCTCGACTATCTCCAGGTTGGGCTGGTGGGTGAGCATCGGCGGCACCGGCCAGGCGATCTGCAGGTCGTCATAAAAGGGGGTCTTTTCCAGATTGCGGTTGTAGGCTTCCACCAGCAGTCGTTCGAGATTCACCGCGTCCTCAAGATTGTAGGCCAGTAGCGTCTCCAGTGCCTGCTCGTTGCCGTAGCGCTGGTATTCACGCCAGAGCAGTACCGCGAAACTGCCGTCAACGCCGTCGAGGCTGCCCCGGTTAAGGCCGAGCTGTTTCTCACAGCGTTTCAGTCCACCTTTGATGCCCAGACGCGAAAGCACATAGCGGAGATCGATGTGTGGTTGATCGAGCTGTATTCTGAAATAGCTCTCGATGATCGGGATATCGAAACTGATGCCGTTGAATGAGATGAAGAGCTTGATTTGATCGATATCGTTGACGAAATCATCGAGATTTATACCGTTTACGTAGGTGTGGACGCGGTCACCGTCATAGAGGGCGATGGTGGTGATTTCGCAGGCCGGGCCCAGTCCTGTGGTTTCGATATCGAGGTAGCCGGCGTGCTCGCGAAAGTGTGGGAACAGACGCCAGCTGTCGCCTTGCTTCAGGTGTGAACTGAAAAAGGATGGATCGTCTTGGCCAAGGGCGGCGGTTGACTGCTCGAGCATGGCAACAATTTCATGCTCACTTACGCGTGGAACGATATCCGGCTTATCAAGCAGGTCATTCCAACAGCAAATGCCATCCTGCCATAATCTCCGTTCACCGCCATGGCCAATTCCCTGGATGTGGCAGAAGGTGTGTTCGAGCATTTAACCGAGATGGTGAGTTTTATTCATCGGAGGTAACCTTGCGCCGCAATGTTTTACGTCGGCTCCGGCGCTGTTTAGAGTCGAGCCTTTTGGTTTGTGAAGCTCGGGACGGCTTGGTGGGCACCCGTTTCTTTTTGCTGACCAGTGCTCGCGCAATCAACAGACGTAGACGCTGCGTGGCATCTGCCTTGTTCTGATCGAGGCTTCTGAATTGCTGTGCTTTGATAATGATGACACCGTCCTCGGTGATGCGGCGGTCGTTGAGCCCTCTTAGACGATTCTTGCAATATTCCGGAAGCGAGGAGGAAGTGATATCGAAGCGCAGCTGCACCGCGGTCGCCACTTTGTTAACATGCTGGCCCCCGGGTCCGGAGGCCCGAATCTGGGTGAATTCGAGCTCCCGTTCCGGAATCGAAATGGTGTCGGTGATTTCTAGCATTGGCGATTCGAGTTATTCTACCTGGGGCTTGAGATAGGATTCATCGATCAGCAGCACCTTCAGCGTATTGGTCGTCCCGGGTGTGTGGAGAGGAAGTCCGGCGGTGATCACCACCTTTTCCCCGACTTCGATCAATTTCTCCTCCAGGGCCCTCTGAATGATATCTTGAATCTGCTCATCAATGCTCTGGGGCCTTGCACAGGGACGCGGAATAACGCCTCTGACCAGCTGCATCAATCTCAGAGTCGCAGGTACCGGACTGAAGGCGATAATCGGCGTATGCGGTCGATATCTGGCTACGCGTCGGGCCGTGGAGCCCGAGGTTGTCGAGGTAATGATCGCCGAAGCCGACAGATCCGCGGCAGTGGCGCAGGAGGCGTAGGATATGGCATCGGTGATTACCGGCCTTCTGTGGCGCAGCCCGTCAGCCAAAATGGTTTCGTAGTCCAGCGCCTCTTCGCTTATCCTGGCGGTTTTGGCCAGAAAATGCACAGCTTCTAAAGGGTAGCTACCAATTGCCGTCTCTCCAGAGAGCATGACCGCATCGGTGCCGTCGAAAATCGAGTTGGTGACGTCGCTGGCCTCTGCTCGGGTGGGCGTCGGTGAGGAGATCATCGACTCAAGCATCTGGGTGGCGGTGATCACCGGTTTGCCGGCGATGTTGGCCGCCCTGATAATCTTCTTCTGGATGATAGGCACCTCTTCAGCCGGCATTTCCACCCCGAGATCGCCGCGGGCCACCATGAGACCGTCGGCAGCCTCCAGTATCTCAGCGAGGTTGTTAACCCCCTGCCGATTTTCAATCTTGGCGATTATCGACTGGCTGCCGCCGCAATCTCTGATAACCTGTCTGACGTTTTCGACATCTTCGGGTTTGCGTACAAAAGAGGCGGCGAAAAAATCGACCTCCTGTTCCACGCCGAAGATGATATCCTCCTTGTCTTTTTCGGACAGAGAAGGAAGACTCACCTCGATGTCGGGCAGGCTCACACGCTTGCGCGAAATGAGCACGCCGCCAACCAGAATCGCTGTGGTAACCTGGGGGGGCTCTATCGATGTCACTTGAAGTTTGATCTTACCATCGTCAAGCAAGATGATGTTGCCGACGGAGACGTCATCGGCCAGTTTGTCATAATTGACTGGAATGACGTCTGCCCCTTCCGGGGTGCTTGACAGGACCAGAGTGCCGCCGCTGTTGAGATAGGTACCCGTGCCCAGTTCACCAACCCTGATTTCCGGTCCCCTGGTATCGAGCAGGATAGCCGTGGAACACTGTGCTCTTTCCCGGGCCCTTTTGACATTGGCTATTTTCTTCGCGTGGGCATCCCGGTCGCCGTGGGAAAGGTTGATGCGAAACACATCCACGCCGGCGCCGATCAATTCGAAAATGGAACGTTCGGAGTTGCAACTTGGCCCCAGGGTGGCCACGATTTTAGTCTTGTTTTTCTTATACATTGGCTCGCTATATGAGGGGGAATCGATTGTCAGATAGAAAATCTAACCTTCAAAGATACCTGTATGTTTTGGATCAGCATAGTACCATAATGTTAATAAAGCGAGAGGGGCAAACGAGGAATTTTTTACTCCAAGCATCATCCCCACTGATTCATCTGCACAAACAGCTTCTTTTGCCACGCTCTGTTCTACGAAATGTCATTTAGTCGGGATCTGTGAAGAATTTCTCGTCTGATTCGATGCTCAAGGAAACATACTTGATTCATGATGGAATCTTGCTAAATTCGTGGTGTTCATTGACTTCATGGAATCGATGCACATACTCTTAACGCTGTTTTTCAGGACAATGGAACCAGGTTGGCAGCACCGCCATGTCAACATCGACAACAATTGACAGAAACAATTTCTTTCCCATGGATATAAGTCATTTTCGGCGGGAGTACCTTTCGGGCGGGTTGAACAGATCTGATCTCGCCCCCGATCCCGTTAGCCAGTTCGCCACCTGGTTTGATCAGGCCCGGAAAACTACCATTGCCGATCCCACGGCCATGGTTCTGGCCACGGTGGATCATCGCGGTCAGCCAAGCCAGCGGACAGTGCTGCTCAAATATTTCGACCAGGATGGCTTTGTATTCTTTACCAATTACGGCAGCCGCAAGGCTGATGAAATTGCCGGAAACGACCGGGTCAGTCTGCTTTTCGTCTGGCTCGAACTGGATCGCCAGGTGATGATCAACGGCTATGCCGAGAGAATCAGCAGCAAAGAATCGGCCCGCTACTTCATCAGCAGACCGCGAAACTCCCAGGTTGCCGCCTGGGTCTCGAGCCAGAGTCATGGACTTTCCTCTCGCCAGGCCCTGATGCAGAAATTCGCCGAAATGAAAAAGAAGTTTGGCGAAGGCAAGATCCCGCTGCCCTCGTTTTGGGGCGGGTACCGTGTCGTTCCCTCGGAGATCGAGTTCTGGCAGGGCCGTGAAAATCGTCTGCATGACCGGTTCTCGTACCAACAGCAAGACAACGAGAGCTGGTCGATAGAGCGTCTGGCTCCCTGAGTTCCTCCTTCTACCCCTTGATCACCGCCAGTGGTTCCAGGACATCGATGATATCGACCAGATCCCGCTGGCGGTGCATTACCGTTTCGATATTTTTATAAGCTCCGGGCGCCTCATCCAGGTCTTTCTTACCGCGCAGGCTGTGCAGTATGTTCTTCTTTTCCAGTTGGGCCTTCTCCCGGCCCAGATCAAGCTGCCGCTGAGCCTGTTTCCTGCCCATTTTTCTGCCCGCACCATGGGAACATGAAGAGAAGCTCTCGGGATTAGATTTCCCTCCAACGATATAACTTTGGTTGCCCTGTGAGCCCGGTATTATACCGGTGTCTTTGGTCATTGCTCTGGTTGCACCCTTGCGGTGGACATAGACTTTTTTTCCGAAATGACTCTCGAGGGCGGCGTAATTGTGGGCGATATTGACCGGTTCGCCAAATTCGATATAGGCTGAAACTTCCTCGACCAGGGCCTCCTGTACCCGGGCTTGCATCAGGGCACGGTTGGCCTCGGCGAAGTCGACGCAGTAACGCATCTCGCGATAATAGGTGTGGCCGGGATCGTCATCCATGGGCAGGTGAGCGAGCTGCCAGGAAGGCGGGATGGGTACCTTCCATCGTTTGTTTAGGCTTACCGCGATTTTGTTGTAATGGTTGGCGACCCGAAATCCGAGGTTGCGGCTGCCGGAGTGGACCATGAACCAGATGGCTCCGTCGGTTCCCCGCTGTATCTCGATAAAGTGATTGCCTCCGCCGAGGGTGCCCACCTGGGTTCTGGCATTGTCATATTCGGAACGAACGATCGGCAGACTATCGAGTGACCCGGTCTGCACAGCCGGCATGAAATCGTGGGGCTGGGGTTTCTTGTGATGTTTGAAGCCCAATGGCACCGTCTGGCGTATGGCCCTCATCACTTGTTTCAGCCGCGGCTCCTCGATCGAGGTCAGTGACGTTTTTACTGCACACATGCCGCAACCGATGTCGACCCCGACCGCGTTGGGAACAATGACTCCGTCGGCAGCCAGAATGCCACCTATGGGCATACCGAAACCGAAGTGAGCATCTGGCATAATGGCAACATGGTGGAAAGCAAACGGCAGGTTGGCGATGTTTTTCGCCTGCTGCAGGGCGCCGTCCTCCATATCGTCAAGCCACAGCTTTATCGGGATCTTTTCACTGTCAAGCGTCTTGATCATCACAGGTAATAAAAGGTGGCTGAAGTGCTTTAGTGATACATTAATCAGAACAGATCACAGAGCAAGCAACCTCAGAAGGGTGGCTCAGAGGTGAATTCGACAATTTGACCGTTAGCGGGGTGTTCCAAGCCTGGCAGTATGCGGCGCAGCCGCCACTTTTTGGTGGTCTAATGGTCATTGGATGCATAGGTTATTAAAAGTTAATCTGTAGGAAACAAGAATCAACATTTTCAGAAGTTAAGATGACCCAATCACCATTTTCCTGCCTCGATCCGGATACCATTCTGAGCTGTATTGAACGGGCCACCGGTCGTCGGCTGCTCAATGTCTGCCGTCCCCACGCGAGCTATATCAACCGGGTCTATGAAGTCCAGGATGAGGAAGAAAACTTCCTG
>JABDQA010000088.1 GCA_013042475.1 Desulfofustis sp. | reverse complement strand
CGGCGGCCAGACAATTGTCGGAAATCCGCACCAGGCTCGTTGATCTGAACCAGCGGCAGCAGTGGCTGCGGACCATGGGCAAGATGTTTGGCGAAGAGGCCCGGGCGGACATGGGCTGCATGTTCGTCCCCTATGACCCGGAAAAATCAAGAAAGCAGAAAGAGATCGATCAGCTGCTCGCGGAAACCGAAGATGAACTTGCCTCTGCCAGAGAGGGGACTGAAACTCCGGATGACTGGTTGAGGATTGTGGAACAATTCCTTTCCACCCCCGAAGACATCTTGAGTATGCGGCTGATGACCCTGCGACTTAACTGGAAAAATGTCCTGACCGATGATCCGAGCGAGAAGGCCGACATCATCACCTTTGCGACCTTTACGGTGGCCGATGAAATGCAGCGGGAAGGGGTGCTGGTGGAGTTTGAGTCTGGGTAGGGTGAAGGGACAGATTTACATCTGTCCCCTCATCTTTCATGCTTCTTAGGTCAGGTCGAAGCGATCCAGGTTCATGACCTTGTCCCAAGCGGCGACAAAGTCATTGACGAATTTCCCCTGGGCGTCGGCCGATCCATAGACCTCGGCTAGGGCCCGCAGTTCAGAGTTGGAACCAAAGACCAGATCGACCCGGGTGCCGGTCCATTTGGCTGCACCCCTCTGGCGATCACTGCCCTCAAAGACATCTGCGTCTTCCGAGGTCGGCTTCCAGACCGTGCCCATGTCGAGCAGATTGATGAAGAAGTCGTTGGTCAGTGTTTCCGGACGGTCGGTGAAGACGCCGTGCGGGGCGCCGTCGAAATTGGCCTTCAGGACCCGCATGCCGCCAACCAGAACCGTCATTTCGGGGGCGGTCAGGGTCAGCAGTTGCGCCTTGTCGACCAGCATCTCTTCGGCCGAGACACTGTATTTGGCTCTCATGTAGTTGCGGAAACCGTCGGCTTCCGGCTCCATGACAGAGAATGACTCGACATCGGTCTGTTCCTGGGAGGCGTCCATGCGGCCCGGGGTAAACGGCACCGTCACGTCGTGTCCCGCACTTCTGGCAGCCTGTTCGACGGCGGCGCAGCCGGCCAGCACGATCAGATCGGCCAGGGAGACGGTCTTGTCAAAATCGTTCTTGATCCCTTCCAGGGTGTTCAGGACCATGGTCAGTTGCTCGGGCTGGTTGGCCTCCCAGTCTTTCTGTGGTTCCAGGCGGATCCGGGCGCCGTTTGCCCCGCCGCGCATGTCGGAGCCGCGGAAGCTCGAGGCCGAGGCCCAGGCGGTGCCTACCAGTTCGGGAATCGACAGACCGGAAGCGAGGATCTTGGCCTTCAGGGCGGCCACATCGCTGTCGTTGATCAATTCATGATCGACAGCCGGGATGGGATCCTGCCAGATCAGATCTTCTTCCGGAACTTCAGGACCGAGATAGCGCGCCTTGGGACCCATGTCGCGGTGGGTGAGCTTGAACCAGGCCCGGGCAAACGCATCGGCGAACTCGTCGGGATTCTGATGGAAACGGCGTGAGATCTTCTCATAGGCCGGATCCATGCGCATCGACATGTCGGCGGTGGTCATCATGATCGGCACCTTTTTAGAACCATCGTCAGGGGCCGGGGCCATATTGTCGTCGGTCGATTTTTTCGGTGTCCACTGCTGGGCGCCGGCCGGGCTCTTGACCAGCTCCCATTCGTTGCCGAAGAGCATGTCGAAATAGCCCATGTCCCACCTGGTTGGGGTCGGGTTCCAGGCACCCTCGAGGCCGCTGCCGATCTGGTCGGCGCCCACACCGCTGCCGTAGCTGCTCTTCCAGCCGAGACCCTGCTGTTCGATGGGGGCTCCCTCCGGTTCAGGTCCCACGTTGGCCGGATCCCCGGCGCCGTGGCATTTGCCGAAGGTATGGCCACCGGCAGTCAGGGCAACCGTCTCTTCGTCGTTCATGGCCATGCGCTTGAAGGTCTCGCGCACGTCTTTGCCCGAGGCGATGGGATCGGGATTGCCATCGGGGCCCTCCGGGTTGACGTAGATCAAACCCATCTGAACGGCAGCCAGCGGGTTCTCCAGGTCCCGCTCGCCCGAATAGCGCTGGTTGGCCAGCCACTCCTCTTCGGCGCCCCAGTAGATGTCTTTTTCCGGCTCCCAGATATCTGCGCGTCCGCCGCCGAAGCCGAAGGTCTTGAAGCCCATCGACTCCATGGCAACATTGCCGGCCAGGATCATCAGGTCGGCCCAGGAGATTTTGCGGCCATACTTCTGTTTAATCGGCCAGAGCAGCCTGCGTGCCTTATCGAGATTGACGTTGTCAGGCCAGCTGTTAATTGGCGCAAAGCGCTGGTTGCCGGTGCCTCCGCCGCCACGACCGTCGGCCGTGCGGTAGGTGCCGGCACTGTGCCAGGCCATGCGGATGAAGAGTCCTCCGTAGTGGCCATAGTCTGCCGGCCACCAGTCCTGGGAGTCGGTCATCAGGTCGTTCAAATCCTTTTTCAGGGCCTCATAGTCGATACTGTTAAACTCTTCAGAGTAGTCGAAATCCTCGCCCATGGGGTCGGATTTGGAGGAGTGCTGGCGCAATACATCCAAATTCAGTGCATCCGGCCACCAGTCACGGTTGGATGTACCGCGACCGGCAGTGTGCTTACTGGTTCTGCCCGTCACCGGGCATTTGCTTTCACCGCTCATGTGCTACCTCCTGTCGTTAGGTTGGGTGATGGGTGTTATGTGTCGATACATTGGCGGCAGACGCCCCGCACTTCAACATGAGTTGCCTCTATCTCCCCGAGAGAGTCCACCGAATCAGGCAGTTGTATGTGGTCAAGCTCAGTCGAGTAGAAATCCCGGGTGTAACCGCACTTTGCGCAGATAAAATGATGGTGGCTGTCCAGATTGGCGTCGAAACGGGTGCGTTCGCGGCTCGAGCCCATGGTGGTCAACAGGCCGAGATCGTTCAGTAACCATAGCGTCCGATAGACGGTGTCGAGCGATACCGTCGGCAGCCGCTTTCTTACCCTTTGAAATATCTGTTCCGCATCGGGATGATCCACGGTCTGGGCGATCTCGCGGAACACCTCGATACGCTGGTGCGTCAGCTTGATTTCTTCGCGCCTGCAGACCGACTCGAAATGAGCCATCCGTTCTTCTACTTCACGTGTGTCGATGTTCATAAGTGTGGTAGATAGGAATTCATTATTATCTAGTTATTAACCACCAGTAACCACATAGTCAATATCAAGAAAAACCTTTTTTAATATTGGATTGATTGAATTTAAAAGATTGATTTATATATAATTTATTTGCTTTCTGGTTCGATCGTGGGTAGGAAAAAAATCGCAATTGATTGTTTTCAACTCATTCGATTAATGGCTCAGCAGCGCACTTCAATTCAAAGCGATAAAATGGCCGGAGCAAGTCTTCGGCCATCTTCTTTTCCGATCTTGCAATTGCCCGGCAGGAGCATTACCCTCATCCCAGGTGATAAGGTTTATTATGCAGTTGAAGAGTTGGTTAAGAAGATGTTTAACAAGGTATAATCCATGAGGCGGCTTTCTGCGTTTATTATAATTCTGTTGATATGCGGGTGTGCGGCGCTGGTGTCCGCCATCCAGGTGAAGGAACTGGGCTGGGATGATCTGGTCGGCATTTTCGAGTTCGAGGATCCTTTTGAGCAGCTCACCTCCGAGCAGGTCTATGATCTGGGTACCTACGTACGGGTCACCAAGCTCAAGGAATCGGATCTGTCCAGTGTCACCCAGAGCATGGAAGACGAGGGCAGGGAAGCGGAAGAACGTCTGGCCGCAGGCGGAGTCGATATCGACTATTTGATTTCCATCGCCCCGGAAGTAAAGAAGCAACGCATAAAAAGGGCGATTGCGGTAGTGCCGGAATTGAACGGCCAGCAGGTCAAGCTGCCCGGCTACCTGCTGCCCCTCGAGTTTGAGCAGAAAAAGGTCACCGAGTTTCTCCTCGTCCCCTGGTTTGGCGCCTGCATCCACACGCCCCCGCCGCCGCCCAACCAGATCGTCTTCGTGACCATGGAAGAGGGGTATGGGAATACTGAGCAGTTCGCCCCGGTCTGGGTCTGGGGAGAAATGCAGGTCAAGAATTCCCAGAAGAGCCTCTTTCTCGTCGACGGTGAGTCAGGCATCGACACCGGCTACACTCTTGTGGCGGAAAAGGTCACTCCGTACAAACCCGATGAGGACAAATGATCGGAGTTGAAAATCCGGAGCAGCAGGATTCCGCCACCGGTCTGATACCGCCGATCATCCAACTCGATTCCCTGACTTTCAGCTGGGCTGCCGGTCGCGAGCCCCTGCTCGATATCGAATCTCTTGACATTCAGGCAGGCGAAAAGCTCTTTATCGAAGGGCCCAGCGGCAGCGGCAAGTCAACCCTGCTCAACCTGCTCGCCGGGGTTCTGGTGCCCCAGCAGGGCGAGGTAAGGATCCTGGAACAGGGGATGACCACCACCTGCAGCGCTGACCGTGATCGGTTCAGGGCCGATCATATCGGGGTCATCTTCCAAATGTTCAACCTCATTCCCTATCTGTCAATTGCCGAAAATGTCACTCTGCCCTGCCGCTTCTCGGCCAGGAAACTCAATAAGACAAATGAACGAAGTGGCGGACCATCCCAGGAGGCTTCACGTCTGCTGAGCGCCCTGAATCTGGCCGACCCCGAGCTGCTCAGGAGACCGGTCACCGAACTCAGCGTCGGTCAGCAGCAGCGGGTGGCGGCGGCGCGGGCACTGATCGGGGCGCCGGATATCGTCATCGCCGACGAACCGACCTCATCGCTTGACGCCGGCCATCGTGAGGCTTTTATCAAATTGCTGTTTCAGGAATGCGAGCAGGCCGGGACGACCCTGGTGTTTGTCAGTCACGACGGATCGCTGGCCCGTTTCTTCGACCGATCCCTGGCGCTGCAGACGATCAACAGGACACGCCAGCCGTTTGAAGACATGGGGGTGAGCGCACCGTGACAGCCATACTCACCCTGGCGCTGAAGAGTTTGCTCAACCGCAAAGCGACGGCCGGTCTCACCATCGTCTCGATTGCCCTTTCTGTAACCCTGCTGCTCGGCGTGGAGCGCATTCGCACCGAGGCGCAAAACAGCTTTACCTCGACGATCTCCGGTACCGATCTGATCATCGGAGCCCGCAGCGGGCCGGTGCAGCTGCTGCTCTATTCGGTCTTCCGGATCGGCAATGCCTCCAACAACATATCCTGGGAGTCTTACAAGGAGCTCGCGGCGCTGGAGTCGATCGACTGGACCATACCAATTTCCCTCGGGGATTCTCATCGGGGCTACCGGGTGATGGGAACGACGCCCATCTATTTCGACCATTTCCGCTTCGGTACAAAACAACTGCTCGAATTCGACCGCGGAGAGCCCTTTTCCGATCTCTACGATGCGGTTCTGGGGGCGGAAGTCGCCAAAGCGCTGGGCTACGATTTAGGAGATCCCATCGTTATCGCCCACGGCGCCGGTTCTGTTTCCTTTGTCAAGCATGGCGATAAACCCTTTGTTGTCGCCGGTGTGCTCAAACCGACCGGCACCCCGGTGGACCGCACCATCCACGTCAGTCTGGAGGGCATCGAGGCAATCCATGTGGACTGGCAGGAAGGGATGCCGGTTCAGGGCCAGACGATAAGCGACGAACAAGCCAGGACGATGGACCTCACCCCGAGACAGATCACCGCCTTTCTGGTCAAGCTCAAATCACCCATGGCGACCTTCGGGGTGCAGCGGATGGTCAACAATTACCGGGAAGAGCCGTTAAGCGCCATCCTGCCC
>JABDQA010000087.1 GCA_013042475.1 Desulfofustis sp. | reverse complement strand
TGAGTGGACAGATTTAAATCTGTCCCCGCGCAGTCGAATAGTCGCAGCAATGCGACTCTCGGCCCCGCCTAAGGTCGCACAATTGCGACGCTCTCTGCGACTCTTCACTTTTTAAGCCACACAAATAAATCCCTAACATATTGGAATCATATATATATGTTTTTTTGTGTCCATATGCACATAAGTGGCACCGGGTGTGCATTGCAATGGGCAACAGAAGATAAAGATGAGGAGTCTAGTCCATGAAAATCGCAATAACCGTCTGGGGAAACAGGATCTCTCCGGTATTTGACTCGGCCCAGACCATACTGCTGGCGGAAATCGAGCAAGGCAAGATCATCAGTAGAAAGCGCGAGTTTCTTCCCCGGCTTGTGGCCTCAGGACTGGCCCGAATGGTTGCTGAAAAGCAGATAGACACCCTGATCTGCGGGGCGATATCGGAACGCCCCGCCCTTATTATCCAACAGTCCGGCATCGCCCTGCTTTCTTTTGTTGGGGGCAATGCCGAGCGATTTTTAGAAGATTACGCCGCCGGTCGGCCTCTGGAACTGTTCCGGATGCCCGGCTGCCACAAGCATAAAGTCGACCCCGGTAGCGCACACGAACGGCTGTCGGAGGAGGTAGCAATTAAATCATGAAACGCAACGCACCCAGAACTGGTTCGGGGAACCTCTCAGCACGTCAGACCCCCCACTGCGCCCGTCGTAATCCAGGGAAGGTCAGGGGCGGCGACTGTGGCTATGGCCGCCGCGGTGATAGAGTCTCATCCCGCCCCTTTACCTCGATCATATCCTCGGTACTCGGCGGAATGTTAGAGCTGGCCGACAGATCCATCCGGAGACTGTCGACGAGTGAAAAAGAATCAAAACAGCTGGCCGACGGCTCACGAAAATTGGGAACGACTCTTCCGGAACTGCAATATCGCCTTGAAGAAAACAGCCGAGAAAAGGCCAACACCAGACAACTGATAGAGAACCATGAAGAAACTCAATTTATTGCTGATAAGCAAAAATAAGCAAGGTTTCGCCGATCTGGAACAGGAAATGGCCGAAAGCGGCCCGCATCGCATTCTTCACTGCAGTAAACCCGAGGAGGTTTATGATGCCATCGCTGCCGCTAGAGTCGATGGTGTGATTGTCGACGAGGAGGTCGAGGGCGGCACCGGCCTCGACTTTATCCGTGAATTTACCCCGCGACACCCGTTCATCAATTGCGCCCTTGTTTCCTCTCTTTATCCCCATGAATTCCACGAAGCCACCGAGGGCTTTGGGATATTTATGCAGATTCCCCCGCGTCCCGGGCGCAAAGAGGCAGAAAATATCGGTGCCCACCTCGCTAAAATCTGCTGATATTTTTACCCAACGTGTGAGAGATAACTTATGATCATCAGCGTCGCGAGCGGCAAAGGCGGTACCGGCAAAACCACCGTCTCCGTCAACCTGGCCGCCAGCCTGGAAACACCTCTGAAACTGCTCGACTGCGATGTCGAGGAGCCCAACGTCCATCTCTTCATACAGCCCGACGAGATGGTTTCGAGAACGGAATCGACCTTCGTGCCGGTCATTGATGAACAGCGCTGCAACGGCTGCAGAAAATGCGCCGACCTGTGCGAGTTCAACGCACTGGCGGTCATTGGCGAAAAAGTGCTGGTCTTCCCGGAACTGTGCCACAGTTGTGAAGGCTGCCGTGAAATATGCCCGGAGCAGGCGGTCCAGGCAGGATCTCGCGAGCTCGGGACAATTGAGACGGGATCCTGGCAGCATGTCATCATGAGCTACGGACGGCTCCGCGTGGGAGAGGCCATGAGCCCGCCCCTGATCGCCCGGGTTCAGTCGATCATCGACCCTGACGATCTGGTCATCATCGATGCTCCCCCAGGCACTTCGTGTCCGGCAATAAATGCGATGAAAGTGAGCGATTTCGTGCTGCTGGTCACCGAACCCACCCCGTTTGGTCTGCATGACCTGGTGCTCACCGTGGAGGCGGTCAGACAGCTCGAAATTCCGTGCGGACTGGTGATCAACCGGGCTGATATCGGCAACGAAGAGGTCTATCGATATGCCCGGCGTGAGTCCCTGCCTATACTCATGGAGATTCCATTCGAAAGGAGTATTGCCGAAATCTACTCGCGGGGCGGGCTGCTGGTCGAACACTCGGAAGAGTGGCGCATCCGGTTCAGCGGACTCTTCGACACCATTAATGACAGGGCGGCACTGCAGGAGGTGGGCAGATGAAGGAACTGGTGATAATAAGCGGCAAGGGGGGGACCGGAAAAACCAGCCTGAGTGCCGCATTTGCATCGCTGGCGGACAATCATCTGCTGTGTGACACCGATGTCGACGCAGCCGATCTGCACCTGCTGCTCGCCCCCCGGATCGCGGAGACGCACGATTTTATCGGCGGCAGCAAAGCGGTCATCATCGCTGAGGATTGCAGCGGCTGTGGACTCTGTAAGGAGCTCTGCTGTTTTTCAGCCATCAGTGACGATTTCGTGGTCGATACGATTGACTGTGAAGGATGTGGAGTGTGCCGTGCCTTTTGTCCGGAGGAGGCAATCGACTTTCAGCCCAGGAAGTGCGGTGAATGGTTCGTCTCATCGACCCGTTTCGGCCCCCTGGTCCATGCCCGTCTGGGCATCAGCGAAGAAAACTCCGGCAAACTGGTCAGCCTGATCCGTAAGGAGGCTCAGATTCGTGCCGAACAGAGTCGGCTCGATCTGATCGTCACCGACGGTCCTCCCGGTATCGGCTGCCCGGTGATCGCATCTATTTCCGGTGCCTCGGCCGTGCTCATCGTGGTCGAGCCGACCGTCTCGGGCCTGCACGATATGCAGCGGGTTGCCGAACTCGCATGTCATTTCAGGATACCGGCCATGGTCTGCATCAATAAGTATGACCTCAATGAAGAAATGAGCAGTGATATCGAAAATGAAACACAAAGATTGGGTATGCAGACGGTGGGTCGAATCCCCTTCGACCCTGCGTTTACCTGGGCGATGGTCGAAGGAAAAACCATTGTCGAATTCGACCCGTCCTCTGAATTGGCGGAAACGGTGAACTCTATCTGGGGGACCGTCAGGTCCTCGGAGTTCCTGACTAAACAAGAGGCAACAATTTTGCCGATAATAAAATAAACAGGAGAACAAAATGAGCAAAATGCGCGTAGCAATCCCTTCAATGGGCAACGGTGGACTAGACGGACAGAGGGCCGGTCATTTCGGACATTGCGACGTCTTCACCTGCATCGATACCGAAAACGGTGAAATCAAGGCGGTGACCACCATCCAGAACCAGGAGCACGTCCAGGGCGGCTGCATGGTGCCGGTCAACCTGCTCGCCTCCCACCAGGTCAACGCCCTGATTGTCGGCGGCATCGGCATGCGCCCGCTGATGGGTTTTCGCCAGGTGGGCATAGACGTCTACCACGATGGTGAGAGAATAGACATACGACCGGTGGTGGAAGACCTGCTGGCCGGGAAACTGCCCATGATCACGGACGATCAGGTGTGTGGTGGTGGAGGGCGGTAGCCTTGGGGGAACAGAGAGTCTATAGGCTCTGTTCGGGATGAACATCTAAACGAGGAACAACGTTATGAAAGTAGCAATCACAGCCAGAGGAGCTGATCTATCCAGCGAGGTTGATCCCCGGTTCGGCCGGGCGGCGAACATCCTCATCATTGATCTCGAGACCATGGAAGTTGAAACCATCGATAACTCGGTCACTGCCAATTCGTTTAAAGGCGCGGGCATCCAGGCGGCCACCATGGTGCATGACCGCGGCGCCGAAGTACTGATGACCGGCTATTGCGGTCCCAAGGCGTTCCAGACCCTGCAGGCCGCCGGCATCAGGGTGGTGAGTGAGGTTAGTGGAACGGTCGGTGAGGCGCTGGAGCGGTTTAGGACGGGTGAAGTGCAGTATCTTGATTCGGCCAATGCGGAATCACACTGGTAAGAAATTAGGAAAATAAAAGGGGACACCTTGGGTATTGTCCCCTTACGGAGAAAAACATCATGTCCATGAGTGATGATGCATTCGATGCACTGATCGAGCAATTGCAGATTCAGGCCTATGCCGATGCCAGGGCCGCCTATGGCGACAGAGGGTTCGAACGCTGGCGCATGGCAGAAATCCGGAAGAATTGCTTGAGCTGGAACCCGAGGATGTGTTAAACAAAATCGGCACCTTTCCCGAAGGGGAGAAACATTGGGCGACCCTGGCGATGAAGGCCCTGCAGGAGGCCGTAAATAATTAGATGATCAGTGTCGTCAGGAAATATGAAACACAGGCTGGGGGACAATCAGTTTTCGGATGGAAACTTACCAGCAGCTGAGACTCTGCCGCCCCCGGCAGGGATGAGTTATGATTTTGAATCTGGTTATTGCTAGTGCGTTGATTTTTGCGGTTGGAGCCATCTGGTTTCTGCTTCACTATTACGGTAATCCTGTTATCGAAAATCCCCAGGGGATTGCAAAAGTATCAGGCAATTGCGGAGATACCATGGAGATCGGCCTGCAAATCGAGGACGACATCGTCGCCTCGGCACACAGCTGGACAGATGGCTGTGCATACTCCAAACTGTGTGTGGAAGCGGCGGCGATGCTGGCCCGTGACAAGCACATAGCCGAGGTCAAGAAGATCAATATGGTGTCGATCATGGAACTCGTCGGGCAGCTGCCCGAGACCCATCTGCACTGCGCCCAGCTGGCCGAAATAACCCTGCAGAAAAGCATCGAGGACTATATTTCCAAAGTGACGCCGCACACTTCCTGAGCGCGTCCCAGCAAGGGTCAGGTCTGACTCTAAACACACTACCGGGGACACAATACCCAAGGTGTCCCTACCGACTCCCTGACCCCACCATTCTTTTGTATCTATTCTCCTCTCCAGGGTTGTACCGCACCGATTTACTGAGTAAATTAGAGATAAGAGCACACTTGTTTCAGAAAGCGACCTGTACCTAAACCGAAAAGGATGGACTATGTCGGAGAAGAAAAAAGACTGGGACGAGATACCTTCTCTGGAAGGGTTGCAGATGGATTGGGACTACTCGGGCAACGATTCTCTCGGCAACCGGAGGTTCGAGCGTTTGACCTATGGCGATGTCACCGAAATTTTTGAGGTCAAGGCGGTGCCGGTTCGGGTGGCGACGCCAGAGTTCACCATTGACGGCACCCTGAGCGACATCAGCGGCGGCGGGGTGGCAGTCATCCTGAAAAAATCGGTCAAGGCCGGACAGCAGGCAAAGATCGGCTTTTTCCTCGGACAGCGCAAGATCATCTCCCGGGTGGTGGCGCGTCAGAGGACTGAGATCCAAAACGGTTTTCGGATCGGTTTTGAGTTCAAATCCATATCCGAGGAAGACAGCACCTACATCAACGGCCTCTATTCCTCCAAGATGCTGAGTCGCTGAGAGTGCAGTAAAGTCGAATATAAGAGGTGATATTCGCCGTCAAGCTCGCCTTTTTTGACTTCCAGCTTAGGTCTTCAATTTTGTCGCAAAGAGACAGAATCGTCATCGCTGTTATCTTCCGATCCACTCTCTCTTCCTCTCCACGGCCATGGTTGTGCTTTGCTATGGCCGATCCAGGCAGGTTTGTCATTCTGGTCCCTTAATTGCTTTTCCTCGTCCATGATGAGAACGCACAGGAGGCTCGATAACAGACCGACACAAACTTATTGATACCAAGCTTAGGGAAGGAGAACAGACGCCAGGTGTTTCTTTTTCACTCCAATAGAAGAAGCGCATCATTGATGGTCTGGCCGCCACCGGTGTGGACGAAACCGAAATTGGTCTTGCTTCTCATTTGAGCGGGGTGTCGCCGACCCGAAAATTGAATATTTCACGATCGTAGTGGTTGTAGTCTTCATAACGAAGGAGATCATAGAGATCCTTGCGGTGTTGCATCCTGTCGAGAATAGTTTTCTGATCGCCATCTTTGAGGATCGTTTCCAGCCCACGGTCAACCTCGCCCATGGCAAGCCGTAGGGTAGTGACTGGATAAATCACCATGTTGTAGCCAAGACCCTCGAGTTCTTTTTTGTTCAGCAGTCTGCTCTTGCCAAATTCGGTCATATTGGCCAGCAGTGGAACGTTGATTGCGGAACGGACTGCCTCGAACTCTTTCTCGTTGTTCAGGGCTTCGGGGAAAATCATATCGGCACCGGCATCCACATATGCCTTCATGCGGTCGATTGCCCGCTCGAGTCCCTCGACAGCCCGGGCATCGCTGCGGGCAATGAGGAGAAAATTGCCGTCCATTCTGGCGCCGGCCGCAGCACCAACACGTTGCAGCATGGTCTCGACCGAAACCAGTTCTTTCCCGTCCAGGTGGCCGCAGCGTTTGGGCATGCGCTGGTCTTCGATATGGCAGCCAGAGATTCCAGCCTCCTCCATGAGCCTGACTGTCCGGGCAGCGCTCATGGCTTCGCCGAAGCCGGTGTCGATGTCGATAATAGCAGGCAGGTCCGTGGCACGACCGATCTGGCGTCCCCGATCAACAAATTCGCTCAATGTGGCTATTCCTATATCGGGTAAACAGAGATCGGCGGACATTACCGCTCCTGAAATGTAAACCCCGGAAAAGCCCTTGCGCTCAATTAGCTGCGCGCACAGCGGATTGAAGGCGCCGGGAAATTGATGAAGTCGTCCATCGCCCATGAGCGCACGCAGATCCTTTCGTTTCTGGCGGGGTGTTTTGTTGGTGAAGAGCATCAGAATATCCCCACCAGGTCATTCTCGACCAGGTACCCGTCCGGTACCGACGGATTTAACCCTTTGATTTCTTCTCTGGTCAAATCCGGCAGTTTCTGCACCAGCTCAAGAAACCGAGAGCTTTCGGCTTGATCTAGTATATCCTCTGTCAAGGCGTTAAACTTTCTTATGTATTCGCCACGACCGAAGGGTCTCGCTCCCAGCGGATGGGCGTTGGCGACGCTGATTTCTTCTTCGAGCACAGAGCCATCGTTCATGGTTATGACCACCCGTGCCCCGAACGCCTTTTCAGCTGGATCATGGCTGTGATAGCGACGAGTCCATTCCGGATTTTCGCAGGTTGAAATTTTATGCCACAAGCGCACCGTGTCGGGACGTCGGGCTCTGGCTGGAGCATAACTGTCGACGTGGTGCCAGCGTCTGTCCTGCACCGCCACCGCGAAAATATACATGATGGAATGATCAAGGGTCTCGCGTGAGGCCTCGGGATCCATTTTCTGAGGATCTCCTGATCCAGTACCGATAACATAGTGGGTGTGGTGAGAAGTGTGGATTAAAATGCTTTGCACTGTATCGAAATCGTCGATCTTCTCCCCCATCCTGAAGGCCAGATCGATCAGAGCCTGGGATTGATATTCGGCGGAGTGCTCCTTGGTGTAAGTTTCCAGAATGGCTCGTTTAGATTCACCTGGCGCCGGAAGCGGCACCGTATAAACCGGTTCGTAGGGTGATCCCCCTTGGTCACGGCTGGTTCGACCATTGAGTATATAGGAGATGATCGAATCTTCCCCCTCGTAAATAGGGCTCGGCGCACCTTCACCGCGCATGCAGCGATCCACTGCTTCGATAGCTGTTTTGCCGGCATAGGCAGGAGCAAAGGCCTTCCAGGAGGATATCTCGCCTTTCCTTGATTGCCTGGTGGTGATGGTGCAGTGAAGTGCCTGTTGAATGGCTTGATAGGCAACTTCGTTGTCAAGCCCGAGCAGACTCGCCAGACCTGCGGCGGCGGCGGGGCCGATATGGGCAATGTGGTCGATTTTATGTTCATGTAAACAGATGCCTTTGACCAGATTGACCTGAATTTCGTAGGCAGTTGCGATACCCCGCACAAGATCGGCCCCGTTCTTCCCGCACTGCTGAGCAACCGCCAACAGAGCTGGAATATTGTCGCCGGGGTGGGAATAATCTGCGGCCAGATATGTATCGTGAAAATCCAGTTCCCTGACTGCGGTGCCGTTGGCCCAGGCCGCCCATTCTGCGCAGATTTCCTCGGTAGCCGGGATACCAAAGAGGGTGGCACCACCTTTGCGAGGATGCGATTTAGCCATAGCCCGGGCGGATTTGACTGGAGAGCGGTTCAAGGAGGCGAGAGCAACCGATGCATTGTCAATAATCCGATTGATTATCATGTCGGTTACATCCGGATCTACCGCTACCGGATCCGATGCAACCTCGGCCATCTTCCAGGCGAGTTGGTCGGCACGGTTGAGCATTTTCTTCGAAGGTGAGGCATGAACTTTGTGATCTATCATAACAACAGTCCTGTCAGGTTGATGGGGGGCAACGGGTTAAAGGGGTATGAGACAGCTACCTGCATGACCCAGCAGGGGAAATGAAGTGACAACAGTCCTACTATCTCAAGGTGATCCGCTTGCTAATCCTCCACCCGTTGCGGCTTCTTAATTACCTTGCGCAGAAAGAGAGGGGCGATGAAACCGGCAACCGCAGCTGCCCATAGGCCAATGGCAATCGGAGACGAAAAAAGGTACGTCCATTCTCCGTTCGAGAGCACCATGGCACGCCTCAGAGAAGTTTCCATGTGGCCGCCCAGCAGAATACCCAGAATTACCGGCACGGTGGGAATGGAGAGCTTGCGCAACACGTAGCCGAGCACCCCGAAGCAGACCATCAGTAGGAGATCGAAATAGCTGCCCGAAAGGGAATAGATTCCGACGAACGACACCATCGTCACGCCAGGAAGCAGGAGCCAGGCAGGTACCTCGAGAATGCGCACAAAAATTCTCATCATAGGCACATTCATCAACAGCAGGACGACGTTGGCGATCAACAGAGTGGCGATCAGCCCCCAGACGACGTCAGGGTTTTCGGTAAAAAGGGTAGGGCCTGGAGTTATATTGAGTGTCACGAGCAGGGCGAGAAGAACCGCGGTCGTGCCTGATCCCGGGACCCCCAGAGTGAGCATTGGCACGAGTGCTCCTCCAGCAGCGGCGTTGTTGCCGGCTTCCGGCGCTGCGACACCTTTGGGCACCCCAGTCCCAAATTTACCTTTCTCACCGGCAATTGATTTCTCGGTAGTGTAGGCCAGGAAACTGCCGAGCGATGCTCCGGCTCCCGGCAAAACACCAGCGATAAAGCCGATAACCGTGCATCTGAGCATCGTCCAGCGGGTCACCCAGATGTCTTTCCATGGAATTGTAACTTTCTCAAGCTTGACCCCTATCGAGGAATCCTTGCCGTGGCTCTCGATAAAGAAAAAGACCTCAGTGATGGCAAACAGTCCGACGATGGCGACCAGAAAATCGATCCCGTCATACAGATGGAGGTTGCCTCCCGTAAGACGTGGCAGGCCGCTGGAATCGTCAACCCCGACCATGGCTATGCCCAGGCCGATACAGGAAGACAGGGCGGCTTTAGCCTGGTTATTACTGGCCATGCCGCCGAGGGTGCAAAAAGCCAGGAGATAAAGGGCAAAATACTCCGCCGGGCCGAACATAAAGGCAACCCTGGCAAGTACAGGTGCCAGCAGCATTAAGCCAACAGTGGCGAGAAAGGCACCCACAAAAGAGGCAACGCCCGAGAGAACCAGCGCATCGCCGGCCCGGCCCGCTTTGGCCATGGGATAGCCGTCCAGGGTGGTCATCAGGGCCGGCTCGTCTCCGGGTATGTTCAGCAGAATAGAGCTGATTCGTCCACCGTACATGGCTCCGTAGTAGACCGAGGTCATCAACACCAGAGCTGATGTCGCATCGAGCCCGAGGGCAAATGTGATCGGGATAAGAATCGCCACCCCGTTGGACGGCCCGAGACCGGGCAGGGCGCCGATGATGGTCCCAAGGAAACAGCCGACCACCGCCAGAAACAACGTATAGGGAGACAGGGCAATGGAAAACCCCAATGCTAGGTTGGACAGGATATCTATTTCCATGGGATGTCTGTTATCCTATGAGCCATTTGGGAAAGGCGTAAAGACCAAGTCCCAGGGCATATTTGAAAATGACGAACAGGGTGACGGAAAGACCTAGCCCCGCACCGATGGAACTCTTGATACCGGGTGAGATCTGGTAGCTGAGGATACCCGCCGCCAGTGCCGTCGGCACTAAAAACCCCAGGGGCTTCAGGGCGTAGGCGTAACAAACCAGGACCACGACGGAGAGCAGCAACGAGCCAAGAGTGCGCAATTCCGGCCAGGTTGGACTTTCGTCCGGCTTGAACACCATGAACATGGCGCACACCGCCGCCACCGAACCAACCAGCAGCGGAAAACCCTTGGGTCCGACCGGGTCGGTCATAAAGCCACTCTTTATCTGGGTGGCGCTCGCGATGTAGGCGAGCGCCACTACAGCTGCAATCAGTCCGAATATCCGATCGCTGGACATTACTGGATTACTCCAAGTTCTTTGCTCAGCTTCTGGACTTCGGCCACCACCTGGTCGACATAGCCCTGAAAATCACCGCCGACTTTGGTAAATGGAGCCAAACCGTTGTCAGCCATGATCTTTTGCCATTCAGCCGAGTCAGCGACTTTCTGGAGACGGTCGGCCCAGGTGTTGAATGTATCGTCTGGAACGCCTTTGGGTACATAGAGGCCGCGCCAGTTGACCGCGACAATGTCAATTCCCTGCTCTTTGGCTGTGGGTATATCGTCGAATCCAGGTACGCGCTCTTCAGTCAATACGGCGAGTACCCGCGCATCTCCCGACTTGATGAAACCAACGGCCTCTGACATATCGCCACTCATCGCCTGGGTGAAGCCACCAATGGTTTGAGTGATGGCATCGCCACCGCCGGACATCGAGATATAGCGCACCTTGGTGACGTCCTCGATGCCGGCCCGCTGCAGGACCATCAGCGGTTTCAGGTGATCGAAACCGCCCACTGCCGAACCGCCGGCAAAGGCAACCGAGTTCGGATCTTTCTTGATGGCATCAACAAGGTCGGTAAGTGAGTTGAACGGACTCTTGGCACCAACCAGAATGATACCTGGATCGGCACCGATTGCCCCGACCCAGCGAACCTGGTCGGCGGTCATGCCGGCGTAGGCATTCTGGGCCAGACGGGTCGTGGTCGCTGAAGAAGCGGCAACGATAAGTTTTTCATCATCGTTACGCTCGGCCACAACGTGGTTATAGGCAAGGCCACCACCGGCACCCGCCATATTGGTTACCTGAATTGGTTTGTCGACTGCGCCGAGGTCATACATGACCTTGCCGATCTGACGGCAGGTAAAATCCCATCCTCCGCCCGGGTTGGCAGGTGCAATGCACTCGTTTGCATACGCTAGGCCGGTGGACGCAACAACAAGCATCGAACTAATAAATAACAATCTCAACGATTTGATTTTCATGGTTTCCTCCTCGGTGAAAATTTATTACAGCGTTAAAATACTTTTCGACTACCTTGTTCTACTGGGGTCCTCCTCATGCATTAGATTGTTATGGTGTGTAGATGATTTAACGACCTCCCCTCTGCGATTTTTAGATTGTCTGTTGCATATTGTCAACAATATACTGTAGTATTTTGTTAAAAATAGCAGAGAAAGGGAACGATCCCCCATTCTCCTGGTATAATTGTCAACAATATGAATAAGACTTATCGCTACCCGCCGACCGAAAGCCAGGAACGCTCAGAAGTCCTTGCTAGTATACTTTGTGAAGAAATCATCAAAGGTCAACTCGAGCCTGGAGAAAAGTTGAGTGAGGCAACGATTGGTTCACGTTTTGAGATCAGTCGTGGACCTGTTCGTGAGGCCCTGCGTCGGCTATCCGAAAGAGGACTTGTCGACTTTGTTCCAAATGTCGGGGCCCGCGTGGCACGAATGTCACTTACGGACATGCTCGACCTGCTCGAGGTACGTGTATCGCTGGAAGTGCTTGCTGTGGAACTGGCTGCTCTAAAAATGACACAAGAACAGAAAGTACATCTGGAAAAGCTCTATCAGAACCATCTTTCGATGTTCTCGGTAAAGGGAACACACTCCTATTTTCAATCTCCTGAGGATCTCGATTTTCATTATGCAATAGCCAAAGGCTCCGGCAACCCGGTTCTGGTCAAGATTCTCTGTGAAGACCTCTATCCTAAACTACTGGTGTGTCGGAGCCAGCACCAGAACATTAAAGGAAGAGGCGTCAAAGCACTCAAAGAGCATCAGACCATTCTCTCAGCTATTTCGGAAGGAGATGCCGAATTGGCATCCATGTTCATGAAAAGGCATCTGCAATCGGCCCGAGACAGTTTGAAAAGTTTGATTGAGCCATCTAATTAATGTTTTGCCAAACTAATGTTTTGCCAAACACATGGGTATGAGCTATTAAGACCTGCATCCGCGTGGCAGGAGCTCAAGAGAATGATTAGACCGATGGTGCTGCCTGCTGCATAGAAATTTTGTTACAACCTTTGCGCCTCAGCATCTTGCATTGACTGAGGTCGGATAAAGGGGGAATGGTGGCAATAACGCCGAGGGTAAAGTTTATTTTGACCCTGGCCACCGGCTTTGCCGGTGCTGCAGCTGCGTTTTATGCCGGGCTTCCTGCAGCTTCTCTGATCGGCTCGGCGATGGCCGTGTCCATTGGTTCTCTGCTCAAAATGACCCGCACCCTGCCAGCCGGATTCAGGGCGGTCGCCTTCAGCATTATCGGCAGTTCTCTGGGCAGCAGCCTGACAAAAGATTTCGTCAGCCAGGCGATCCATTGGCCGATAAGCCTTTTTATCCTTACCATCTGCGTGGTCACCATTCTGATTACCTGCAGTCTGCTGCTGATGAAGGCCTTCAATCTTTCTGCCGAGACAGCAATTTTGGCGACTTCCCCTGGTGCCATGGCCTATTCGATTTCCCTCGCGTCAGAAGGCGTGGGAGATGGCAGGTCAATCGTGGTGATTCAGAGTGTCAGGTTGTTGCTCATTATTACCTGCCTGCCATTTGTGATCGATTATTTCTCCGGCAGCCAAACAATACAAGCTGTGGGACCTGTGGCCGAACCCATGCCGCCAATGAGTTTTTTCGTGTTATTTGTTTTGACCCTTTTTCTTGGAAGGTTCTTCGAGAAGCTCAGGGTTCCGGCCAGCTATCTTCTGATGGGGACCGTGGTGAGTGGAGCTGCCCATTTGATGGGGCTTGTGTCTGGCAGGCCCTCCAGCGCGATACTTTTTCTCGGGTTCACCCTCACCGGAACGCTCATCGGTGCACGCTTTTCCACAATCTCTTTTCTGGAGTTGAAAAGACTGTTGAAAGCGTCGTTAATGGTGGTGTTTCTTTCAACCACCATAGCCGCTTTCTTCTCGATTGTGGTTGCATCGATTCTGTCCATGTCATACGGACAGGTCTTCGTGGCTTTTGCTCCCGGAGGGGTTGAGGCCATGGCTGCAATGGCGCTGGCCCTGGACTACGATCCGGCCTTTGTCGCGGTTCACCATCTCTATCGGATTTTACTGCTCATTTTCACTCTGCCCCTGTTTTTGCAAATTATAAAAAGACTGGGGCATAGTAATGGTTGATTAGCGATCTAGTTAGATGTATATGGGAGGAAAACGACAGCAATCGCTGTCGTAGAAATTGGATAAACGAGAACCGACATGGCAAAGAAAAAGAAACTGAAGCGTCATGCTATCAACCGAGAGTGGTGCAAGGGCTGCGGCATCTGCGTGGCGGTCTGCCCGAAAAACGTGCTGGAACTGAACAGCAAGGAGAAGGCGGTGGCGGCACGCAAGCAGGACTGCATCGCCTGTCAGCTCTGCGAGGAGATCTGCCCGGACCTGGCCATTGAGGTAATGGTCAAATACGTCGAAGAATCAACCAGCGGGGACAAATAAGATGTCGAAGAATATCACCTTTGTTCAGGGTAACGAAGCCTGCGCGCTGGGGGCCATGTACGCCGGGCTCGATTTCTACGCCGGCTATCCGATCACTCCGTCGACCGAAATCGCCGAGACCCTGGCGCTGACCATGCCGGCGGCGGGTAAAAAGTTCATCCAGATGGAGGACGAGATCTCTTCCATGTGCGCCATCATCGGGGCGTCTTTAACCGGCAATAAGGTTATGACGGCGACCAGCGGCCCCGGCTTTTCGCTGATGCAGGAAGCGCTGGGCTACGCGGTGATGGCCGAGATTCCTTGCGTGGTGGCCAACGTCCAGCGCGGCGGCCCGTCCACCGGCAACCCGACCCACGTGAGCCAGGGGGACGTCAACCAGGCCCGCTGGGGTACCCACGGCGACCACTCTATTGTCGCCTTGAGCGCCTCGAATCACCAGGACGTGTTCAGGATGACGGTGGAAGCCTTCAACATCGCCGAAACCTACCGCACTCCTGTAATCCTGCTGTTCGACGAAGTGATCGGCCACATGCGCGAGAAACTGATTATCCCCCAAGAAGAAGAGATTCCGCGGGTGGCCAGACTGCGCACCAGCCTCAAGGAGGGGGTCAACTACCACCCTTACCTGCCGCGCGAAGACGGCCGGCTGCCGATGAGCGACTTCGGCGACGTGCACCGCTTCAACGTGACTGGGCTGTACCACGACATGTGGGGCTTTCCGACCGACAAGCCCGACGTGGTGCAGGAACTGCTCCGCCACCAGGTCGACAAGATCGAGAACAACGTCCACAAGATGACGTTTTATAAATCCTACTTCCTCGAAGATGCCTCTGTTGTGCTGATCTCCTACGGCTCCTCGGCCCGCTCGGCGCTCAGTGTGGTCAAGCAGCGGCGCAACCGGGGCGAGTCGATCGGGTTGCTGGAGTTGAACACGATCTGGCCGTTTCCCGCCGAACTGGTGCGGGAATGCACCCAGAATGCGGAGCTGGTCGCGGTGGTGGAGATGAACGTGGGACAGCTGACCCAGTCGGTGAAACTGGCGGTGGGCTCAAGTAAACGGGTCCATCTGATCAACCGGGTGGACGGCCAGATGATCAACGACAAGGACATCAAGAAGATATTGCGTATTCTGCAGGGACGGGGGATTTAAACCATGGATGTAAAATACTATCTCAGAGAACGGTTCTTCCCGCATATGTGGTGCGCCGGCTGCGGCCACGGCATCGTCCTCAATTCCCTGGTCCGGGCGGTGGACTTGCTGGGCCTCAAAAAGCGCGATATTGTCATGGTCTCAGGCATCGGCTGTTCGTCACGAATCTCCGGCTACGTCGATTTTCACAGTTTGCACACCCTGCATGGCCGTGCCCTGGCCTTTGCCACTGGCGTAAAGCTGTCCAAACCCTCACTCAACGTGATTGTGCCCATGGGTGACGGCGACGCTCTGGCCATCGGCGGCAACCATTTCATCCACGCGGCCAGACGCAATATCAATATCACCGCCCTGGTGATGAACAACCGCACCTACGGCATGACCGGCGGTCAGTTCTCACCCTTGTCCGGGGTCGGCACCAAGGCGACCACGGCGCCGTATAGCAATATCGACCGTGAGTTCGACACGGTGGAACTGGCCACGGGGGCCGGGGCGACCTTTGTGGCGAGGACCACGGTGTATCACGTCAAGCAGCTGCAGAGCCTGATCAAGAAGGCGATCAGCCACGACGGCTTCTCGGTGCTCGAGGTGCTGAGCCAGTGTCCGACCTACTTCGGCCGCAAGAACCGTAAGGGCTCGGCGGTTGATATGCTCAATTCGTTCAAGGACGGGACGGTGCCGGTAGGCTCCAAGAAGAAACAGGAGAACCCGGAGTTGATCGAGCGAGGTATTTTTGTGGAGAAGCAGCTGCCCGAATATTGTGATGCCTATGCTGAGCTGGTTGAGAGGGCGACGGCAAAATAAAGATATCTCACGCGCCTTGATTCTGAACGAAAATTTCAAATTTTGGGCAATACAAGAGAGGGGTTGGTAAAGGGAAATGGAAATCACACGCTATCGAATCATCTTTTCCGGATCAGGCGGCCAGGGGCTGGTAAGTGCGGCGATCATTTTGGCCGAGGCGGCGGTGCTCCACGAGAATCTCGAAGCGGTCCAGTCGCAGAGCTACGGGGCAGCGGCCAGGGGTGGGGCGACCCGGGCCGATGTGATCATTGCCGACGGGCCGATCAATATGCCCAAGATCACCCAGCCCTCGATACTGATCTGCATGACCCAGGAGGCCTATACCAAGTTCTCCCCGCTGATCCGCCCTGGCGGTCTGCTGATCTCTGATAAGAAATTTGTCAAAACCACCCGTCGGGTCGATGCCCGCCAGATCGAGCTGCCGCTCTATCAGACGGTTGTCAGCGAGATCGGCAATGCGGTGGTGCTCAACATATGCGTGCTGGGCGCCCTGATCGGCATGCGCGGCATCGTCAAGAAGAGCTCGGTGGAGCAGGTGCTGGCCGACAAGTTTCCTCCCGCCTTCATGGCCGGCAACCAGATGGCGCTTGATATCGGCTTTGAGATGGGTTTTGAATACGCCCAGTAGGGTGAAAGGATGTCCCCTTGACTTGTCCTTAGGTATGTAAAGCTCCCTGCCTTTTCCTTCCCCGTAAATTTCCCTTTTGCCGGTAAATTGTTGTAAGATGAAATTTACGGGGATCGGAGAGAACCTCAAAGAACAGCTAAGGCTTAGAACATGATACTGGCAGGTGATATTGGCGGCACCAAAACGGTGCTCGCACTTTTCGCCGAAACGGAACCGGTCGGTGCCGGTCCGCTTCAGGAAACGCGTTACCCAAGCAGGGCATATGATTCCCTCGAAGCGGTGATTGAAGAGTTCCTGGTCCAGACCGGCGCGGTCCCTACCTATGGCTGCTTCGGTGTGGCCGGTCCAGTGTACCGGCAGACTTCACAGATCACCAACCTGCCCTGGAAAATCGATGCCCGATCAATCAGCGAACGCTTCGCCATCGACCGGGTGACCCTGATCAACGACCTGGAGTCTATTGCTAAAGCCGTTCCCCACCTGGACAGGGAGGATCTCTATACCTTGAACCCCGGTGATCATGTCCCCCATGGCAACATTGCCGTGGTCGCCCCCGGAACCGGCCTGGGCACCGCTTTTCTGGTCTGGACCGGTGAGGGTTACAAGGCCCTGGCCAGCGAAGGCGGCCACACCTCTTTCGCACCGCGCACCCCGCGGGAAGTCGAGCTGCTCAGCTACCTGCAGTCCCGCTACCATCATGTCAGTTTCGAGCATATCTGTTCAGGAAGGCATCTTCCCAATATCTACGACTTCCTGCTCGACAGCGGCAACTACGATGAACCGAACTGGCTGACCACCGAACTCACCCAGGCCCGGGACAGGACACCAATCATTGCCCAGGCCGCCCTGGCAGACAAGGCCGAAATCTGTACGGCCACCCTGAGCCTGTTCATTGCAACGCTGGGCACCGCCATCAGCAACATGGCCATCACCATTCTTCCGCAAGGCGGCATCTACCTTGGCGGCGGCATCCCGCCGCGCATTCTGGAACGACTGAAACAGCCCGATTTTCTCGAAGCCGTTGCCCACCGGGGCCGGTTTCGTGATTTGAGCCTGAAATGGCCGGTGCATGTAATCTTAACCCCCAGAACCGCCCTCTACGGTGCGGCATTGTCGGCCATGGAGGTGGTTCAGGCTGGGGGGAACTGAGCAGAGGGAAGGAGCGCTTATGCCGAAAATGAAAGAGTTCAAGGTGCAGGACCGACGGTTGCTGTTCAAGTGTCCTTCCTGCGGGGCACGGAGAACATCGATCATTTCCGACATCAGGAGGAAGACGATCCGCTGCCACAGCTGCGGTGAACTGGTTCGCTGCGTGTTCAACCGGCGTCCGGAACAGCGTGAGTACCATGCCGGCAAGCTGACCATGAGAACTCGCGACGGCAGGGAGGTGGAGGTCACTTTAAAAGATCTCTCCTCCAGAGGGGTCGGCTTCGAGCTGCCCACCGGTAAATCGTTGAAATTGCTGTCGGTGGGACACGAGATTCACCTCATCTGCAACTGGAACCCCAATCTGCTTTCTGATTCCCGCTATGTGGTGCGCAATATCAACGGTCTCCGGGTAGGGGCCGAAAAAATGAAACGCCGATAATACGTAACGACACAAGTCCGATACATCTAACCAGGCTGCGTCACTCGCTGCGCTGGTTGCCCACAGCCGCCGCCGGCTCCTCCCTATCTCTTTGCCTGACTGAGCATCTTGAACTCATGTCGCCGGGTACAGTATTTATACGCAACCCTCAACTGGAGAGCCAGCCACATCTCCGAGCGGCTGGCTGCTGATGACAAATTAGTGGTCTGTTTTGCAAAATTGTCCGAACCGTTCATACCACCAATCGGTTAGTAGCTGTTTTTTGTAAAAAAAGCCATCGCCGACCAGCTGTCTGTTGCCAGAGGCCGGGTATCTGTGGTATCACAATGGGATGCTCTTCCAGGGGCTGAACCATTTAATAGCAGTGCAGTTTAAGAATCCGGGAAATTCTTCCCGAAAATCACAACACTTGTCTGGAGGGAACAATGAAGCTATGGAAAAGTCTTTTTATCGGATGTTCACTGGTAGCGGTGTCTGCAGGGCTCGCATTTGCTGACAACGGTGATACTCTGAAAGATGTGCAGGCAAAGGGTTATATCCAAGTTGGTGTGAACGGGGACCTGTTTGGATTTGGTAAAGCGGATCAGAAAGGGGTCTGGAAGGGGCTTGATGTGGATACGGCCCGGGCTGTTGCCGTCGCCGTATTCGGTGACTATAAAGATCGTCTCCGCTACACCCCGCTGACCGCAAAGACCCGCTTCACCGCCCTGCAGTCTAAAGAGATTGACGTATTGACCAGAAACTGTACCCAGACCCTGGGGCGCGACACCTCGCTGGGTCTTGATTTTGTCCAGGTCAATTACTACGACGGCCAGGGTTTCATGGTTCCCAAGGCGCTAGGCGTCAAGAACGCCAAAGAACTCGGCGGAGCGACCGTCTGCGTCCTGCCCGGGACAACCACCGAGCAGAATGCCGCCGATTTTTTCCGCTCAAACAATATGGAATGGAAAACGGTCACCATCGAGAATACTGCGGAACTTTCCCAGGCCTTCTGGGCAGGCCGCTGCGACGTACTGACCTCTGATGCCTCTCAGCTTGCGGGCCTGCGCGCCAGTGCTCCCAAGCCTGAAGATTACATGATCCTGCCCGAGATCATCTCCAAGGAACCCCTGGCTCCCGCAGTCCGTCATGGCGACAACCAGTGGAAGGACATCGTCAATTACGCGGTACTGGCGATGATCAATGCTGAGGAATTAGGTATTACTTCAGCAAACGTTGATGAGATGCTACAATCCAAAGATCCGAAGATCCAGCGCTTTTTGGGGGTTTCACCTGGCAACGGCGCCGCTCTGGGGCTCGATGAAAAATTTGCCTACAATATTATCAAGCAGGTGGGCAACTACGGCGAAGTGTTCGAGCGTAACGTCGGCGTCAATACCCCGCTGGGAATCGAGCGCGGCCTCAACGCCCTGTGGACCGACGGAGGCCTGATGTACTCGCCGCCGTTCAAATAATCAACGTACCATCTTTTTCCCTCTGCTTCCTGCCGGCCGAGAGGCCGGCAGGGGCAGGACGGCCGCAGCGCCGTTCTCATCCTCGAAGGGTTATTTGAATACCGGGTTTTCTGTTTATGCCAGCGGAGCAGAACAACACTGCCAAAACATATTTCTGGAACGACGAGAAGACCAGGGCGATTCTCTATCAGATCGTTACCGCTGTATTCGTTGCCTTTATTGGCTACTACCTGATCTCCAATGTGCAGACCAACATGGAGAAGCAGTCGATTGCCAGCGGCTTCGGTTTTATAGAGAAGGAGGCGGCATTTGAAATCGGCGAATCGCTGATCGAGTACTCGGCCGCCGACACCTATGGCCGGGCTCTATTGGTCGGTGTGCTAAACACCCTAAAGGTTTCCTTGATCGGGATGATACTGACGACGATCCTGGGGACTTTCATCGGGGTATGTACGCTCTCTTCCAACTGGCTGATTTCCAAATTCGGTACGCTCTATGTGGAATTGTTTCAGAATATCCCGGTACTGCTGCAGCTTTTTTTCTTCTATGCCCTGTTTTACGAGATCTTTCCCCCTCCTCGTCAGGCGCTTAACCCGATTACCGGTGTCTTTATAACTAACCGAGGCATTGATTTTCCGGTACCGGCTTCTGATCCGGTCTGGGGCTATATCGGCCTCGCTTTTGTGGCAGCCTGTATCGTTATCTGGCTGGTCTATCGCTGGGCGGTAAAACGACAGGAGAGAAGCGGCCAGCAATTCCCAACCTTCTGGGTCGGGCTGGGAATCCTGCTTGGTCTTCCGCTGCTGACCTGGGTCGTCAACGGGGCACCGACCGAGATGGATGTGCCGGTGCTCAAAGGTTTCAATTTTCAGGGCGGCAGGAATATAAGCCCTGAATTTTCGGCGCTGCTTATCGGCCTGGTACTTTACACTGCCTCGTTCATTGCCCAGATCGTACGGGCCGGTATTCAGTCCATCAGTCACGGCCAGACCGAAGCGGCCATGTCGATCGGTCTTAAACCGGGGCTGGTGCTCAAACTGGTTATTTTTCCGCAGGCCCTCAGGGTCATTGTACCGCCGCTCACCAGTCAGCTCCTGAACCTAACCAAGAACAGCTCGCTGGCCGTGGCTATCGGCTATCCCGATTTCGTCCAGGTTGCCGGTACCACCATCAACCAGACTGGTCAGGCGGTCGAAGGGGTGGCCATGATGATGCTCGTCTACCTGACGTTCAGTCTGCTCACCTCGGCTTTCATGAACTGGTACAATAAAAAAATCAAGCTCGTTGAACGGTAGCTCACTCATGGCTGAGACCACGCACATAGAAGAGATAAAGCCCCCGGTTACCGATGTGGGTGTTATCGGCTGGCTGCGGCAGCACCTCTTCAACGGACTTTTCAACTCGATTGCCACGATTCTGATTCTTGGCTTTCTGGTCAAGGTCATGCCCCAGTTCATCCAGTGGGCCCTCATCGACAGTGTCTGGTTTACCTCCGGTCAGGCGTGCCACCAGGCTGAAGGCGCCTGCTGGTCTGTTATCACCCAGAACATCCGTTTCACCGTATTCGGCTATTTTCCTTATGAGCATCAATGGCGGCCTCTGGTTGCCATGATCATTCTGGTTGGCATGCTGGTCTACAGCCGGGAATGGAGCCGCTGGAATAAACGGCTTGGCTATGCCTGGATCTTCTCACTGTTCGTGATGGGATTGCTGATGAAGGGCGGCCTGTTTGGCCTGGTGCCCGTTGAGAGCACCAAGTGGAGCGGCCTGCCGTTGACCCTGCTGCTCAGTTTCTTCGGTATTCTCGCATCTTATCCATTGGGGGTGGTGCTGGCCCTGGGGCGGCAGTCGCAGATGCCGATCATCAAGGCCCTCTGTGTTGTGTACATCGAAATGATACGCGGCGTGCCGCTTATCACCATGCTGTTCATGTCCTCGGTCATGTTCCCGCTTTTCCTGCCCGAAGGCGTCACCATCGACAAGGTGCTGCGCGCCCAGGCGGCTATTATTCTTTTTACCGCTGCCTATATTGCCGAGGTGGTGCGCGGCGGTCTGCAGGCGATGGACAGGGGGCAGTATGAAGCCGCCGAGTCGCTGGGCTTGAACTATTTTCAGATGATGCGGATGATCATTTTGCCGCAGGCGCTGAAAATCGTGATTCCGCCGACGGTGGGTATCTTGATATCCGCTTTTAAGGATACTTCGCTGGTCGTAATCATTGCCCTCTACGACATCCTGAACACCACCAAATCAATTTTGTCAGAACCGGAATGGACCGGGTTCAGCACCGAGGCGTATATGTTCATCGCCATGATTTACTACATCTGCTGTTTCTCCATGTCGCAGTACAGCCGCCGCATTGAAAAACAGCTCGAATACAAGCATACGCCCAACCAAGAAGAAAAACCTTCCTGAAGCGAGCAGGCATGAGTACAGAACAGAACAGCAGCCAGAGCCAATCGGCCGAAGATAAACCGATTATCGAGATTATCGGTATGCACAAGTGGTTTGACGATTTCCATGTGCTCAAGGATATCAACCTGGAAGTTAGGCCACAGGAAAAGATAGTTGTCTGCGGCCCGTCGGGATCGGGTAAATCGACCGTGATCCGCTGTATCAACCGGCTCGAAGAACACCAGCGGGGTCAAATCATTGTCAACGGCACCGAACTCACCCGTGACCTGAAAAATATCGAAAGGGTCAGGACCGAGGTGGGGATGGTATTTCAGCATTTCAACTTGTTTCCCCACCTGACCATCCTGGATAACCTGACGGTGGGGCCGATCTGGGTGAGGAAGATGCCCAAAAAAGAGGCCGAAGAACTGGCCATGCACTATCTGGAAATAGTGAAAATTCCGGAACAAGCCCAGAAATACCCCGGCCAGGTGTCAGGCGGTCAGCAGCAGAGGGTGGCCATCGCCCGGAGCCTCTGCATGAAGCCCAAGATAATGCTCTTTGACGAACCCACCTCGGCACTCGATCCGGAAATGATCAAAGAGGTGCTCGACGTCATGGTGGATCTCGCCAATCAGGGTATGACCATGATCGTGGTCACCCATGAGATGGGTTTTGCAAAGGAAGTCGCGGATCGAGTCATCTTTATGGACTTCGGGGAGATCGTTGAGGAGAACGAACCATTCCAGTTCTTTGACAACCCGCAACATGAAAGGACTAAGTTGTTTCTTTCTCAGATACTATAGAGAAAATGAGGGGGCGCAATTTAATTGCGCCCCCTCACTGCTCACACCCTTGCTTTTTTATATCGCTTTCAGGGAAATTTCTTGAACAGGGCGGGGACCAACGCAATCCACTCAAACGGATCGTTGAAACGGATCGCCAATCCTTTTTCATCGCTGCGGATAATGTAGCCGCTGAGGTTGTTGATCTCCATCTCGCTGTGTCTTCCCTCGAGTACGATTTGTATATCGCACTCACCCGTCAGATCTTCTGAATCGTGGAGTTCCATGTAGAGGCTGAGCAAACTGATGTCCCGGATCACCCCGGTGAATTCCCTGCCGCCATCCTGCAACTGGCAGTATGCTCGAGGGGTGAAAGGCAGCCTTATCATCTTACGTCTGTCATCACTTGCGGTCATCAAAATTCTCCACTAACTAATTTACATCCTGAAACTGTCTTTGAGACTGATATCTTTATGTTGCCTGGAATCCTAACCTTTAAATACCAACTCGATCTGCGGCGAAAAATCTCGGAGGCCTCGCTCCCGCCCAGATTTAATGGCTTTACAATGAAAACTAACATTATATTTTCAGGTAGAAAAGTTGCATTCGATGTCGATCAAAATTACTATCTTTACCGGCCAGTGACAACGATGAAATGGTTTCTGTCTCGGCTATTTATTTTGTAAATTGACCGTCGCTATTGGTCAGGTGCTTGTCACTCATTCCCGCAGCCATTTCCAGGCCAGATCTCTATCCGTGAACACTTCGTAGTTCAAACCCCTGATATTGGCCAGCGCGCCAATTTTTAGGGCGTGCTCAACGCGGTCTTCACTGTCAGGCGCGACATGGGCAATTTTATCACCCAGCTGCTCCTTGAGATCGACAATTGAGGACAACACGTCGATTACCTGGTACATGTGCATTTGTGATGATTTCAGCGATGTTTGCCTGAGATCGAAGAGCAGGTTGTAGCCCGTGTTGTTGGAAGAAATGATACGCAATTGAGCTAGCATATTAAGGAGTACGTCACGGTGCAGTGCTCCAGAGACCACTCCGGTGATGATTTTGTGCTCCTTGTCAATGTCGAAACGAACATCCATGGTCTGTCGAGAAAGACGCCTGACAAAATGGTTGTGTCTTAAGCTGGTGACGAATTGCGTTCAATTGCAACTCGTTACTCTGCGCATCTGTTAATAATACCACAATAATACAGTATCGAAATCATAGTTCAAAAAGTTGGAACCGCAATCGGCAGCACCTGAAAATTGTCTGAGTGAAACGCTCAAGATGGCAGTGAGATGATAATTGGTCTCGAACCAGGGCAGTGGATGATTTTCCACTATAAAGATTGTAAGCTAATTCCAGACGAAGCTAGGACCCTTAATGGAGGGTTCGGGACGAAACTATGGGTGCTTTCAAAAGCGGTGTAGAAAAAATGGTCAAGCTGAACCTGCGGGTCAACGACAAGGTGGTGCAGGAGACAAGTCCGCAGCGATGAAAGATCTGCTCTGTTTCGGTGGCGTGCTACTGTTCTTGTCACTGTTTCCCGGTCTAACAGATGCCCAGGAGTGTGTGGTGCTGCTTCACGGGCTGGCCAGGAGCGATGGCTCCATGGAAAAGATGGCCGACAGACTCAAAGAGACGGGGTTTGTGGTGATAAACCACGATTATCCTTCCACCAAGTATCCCATCGAAGAACTCTCCCGGAAGGTTATCCCTGAGGCAGCGGGTGAGTGCCCGGAGAAGAGCAAAATTCATTTTGTCACCCACAGTCTCGGAGGCATCCTGGTTCGTTATTACCTCGAGTACCATGAACTGGACAACCTCGGCCGGGTGGTGATGCTCGGCCCGCCCAACAAGGGCAGCCAGGTAGTTGATGCGATGGCTGAAATGCCCGGTTTCGAACTGCTCAACGGCCCGGCAGGTCTGCAGTTGGGCACGGAGCCGTCAAGTCTGCCCAACCGCCTTGGAGCAGCTGATTTCGAAGTGGGGATCATTGCCGGCACCAGAAGTATTAACCTGATTTTATCGCAGCTGCTCCCCAACCCTGATGACGGCAAGGTCTCGGTCGAGTCAACCAAGCTGGTGGGAATGTCGGATCACGTGACCGTGCCGGTGAGCCATCCATTCCTTATGAATGACGATAAAGTGATCCGGCAGACCATTCATTTTCTGCGCTACGGGCAGTTTTGGGAAGAAGCTGACGGACGATGACGGAAACTGACGGATTGACACTGGCGTGACCTATACTGCCAATGATTGCCCAGCTCCAGCTCCGATGCAGGGGCCTCTCCAAACTGCTGTGGCTAACCGGCCGAAGTACCCAGAGCGAGGGCAGCCGCAGTTTCCGGAACCCGATTGTCGATATGGGTCTTGATGTACTCGAGCAGCAAAATGCGAATAATTTCTTCATTTTCCATCTGCTGCAGATACTCTCCGGAGGTAACACTGCTGATCATGTACGAGGGACAGCTTCCGGCATCCTCAGCACTGCCGATGGATTCGAGATAGGGCGCAACGAGCCGACGCAGTTCCTCTTCGTCTTTTCGCTGGAGTTCCTTATGCTTATCGACTATCTCTTGAACCTCAGGCAGAGCCGGGGACTCCAGCACGCTCTTCATGGCGGCGGCGAAACGCTTTATGCCTCCCAGGATATGGGACGATTTGACCATATTGATTTTCTGCCAGCCGGCATTGAGCCATTTGAATACGGCAGTTTTAATGGTCCCGGTCTCAGGGTTGGGGATGGAGAGCATGACCGAATAGGCGCCGTACATGTAGCTGCGCACCCAGCCCAAACCCAACGTGTTCAACCCGGTCTTTTCCGAGTAGAGATAATCCCAGTTTCCGTAGCTACCGACGATGCAGCCTCTTCTGCCGACATCTGAGATCTCGTCTTGCCGGGAAGCCGACACGAGAATCGGGCTTAAGGCTCCGGGCAGCAGGGCGAAGAGCTTGTCCTGGGTGTAGGTGTAATAGCTGCCGGTATTGGTATCGGGGGTAATGGTTTCGTGTTCCTCACCACGCAGGACAACGGTCGAAGGTACCGCCTCGGCCCCATTGGTCAGATGTCGGAGCTCTGCAACGAATTCCGGAGTGAGCATATGCTGACTTTGAAGCGACGAGGGTTTGGTGATGTAGGGTGGAATATCGGGGTTGTAAACATACCCAAGCAGCTCCTGGAAAGAACTGTTGATCTGAAAAACGTGGAGCACTCCTTCCATATTATTTCTCTTTCTCAGATCAAAGCTAGTGTCCTTTTGAATGGTATTGACAAACTCAATCAGCGATACCAGTAGTGACGAATCGAGTTCTTTTTCAGAACCAAACAGCGAGGAGAGATAGTCGAGCTCCACATACACCTGGTCTGAAATCTGCTGCTTATCCTGACTGAAGGAGGGTACGGCCGCATTGAGCAGCAGTGCCACTCCGGCGACAGAGATCATCAACCATTTTGACGCCATAGAACACCTGATTGTTTTAATTTTATGCGAGATCGGGACTAATCATGAATGTGTACCATATTAATCCCGATATCCCGAGAGGCAATCGAAAATCTCAAAAGGCGGCTGATCCTGAGAAAAGTTGCCCTAATTCCAGAGGGGATGATCAGCTTTTGCGTGGATTAGTGAAATGGGCTGTTACTCTTCTTTGAGCTGAATCATGAGCAGCTCTCCCTGGGCCCGAACGGTGCCATCGGTGGCCAGGGTGACGCTGACTCTGACTTTACGCCCCTCGATGTCGATTACTTTGGCCCTCAATTCCACCTCTTTGCCGACCGGCGTGGGGGAACGGTAATCGACTTTGAGTGAAGCGGTGACAAAGCGTGGCAGGGCGCCGGGCTTTACCTCGATTCCAAGTTCCCGGGCTTTGGCCGCGGCGGCGGTACCTGCGCCGTGGCAATCCATGAGCGAGGCGATCAGACCGCCGTAGAGAATATCTTTCATACCCCCAGAATAGCAGCTCCGGGGCAAAATTCGGCACACTCCCTCGTCACCGTCCCAAAAACTTTTTATCTGGTGTCCCTGGACGTTCAAACGTCCGCAGCCGTAGCAGTGAGAATAATCGTCCGGGTAGCAATCCTGAAAGGCCAAATCACTCATTTCCAGTCCTGGGTCGGCTAATTTATCTGATTACGAAGGCACTGAATGTACCCTTAGTTTCAATGACAAATCAGCAGCAATTCTACCTTCAATGGAAGGGGCGCACAAGAGGGTTTGGCCGATTATACTGGCCTGATCAAGGGACTCTGTCAATGTATTGGACATGTATTGGACGTTTGGTACACCTTTAGTGCCACATGGTTCCATTGACTTGGTTCTGTCTCTTTTAATACAATTTAATCAGGAACAAGGTGAAATAAGAAAAAGCCAAACTTGTTGAGAAACAGGGACGGAAAACCACGGATCTGAATAGACAGCCGGGTTGCCTTTGCAAGGTAGCCCGGCTTTTTTAGTTTAGCACGCACTGCGTGGGATGACTCATCGATACTATTAATCCCATCGGGGGATCATGGTAAAAGCTGAATAGACGGAAATATCCAGAGCGTGTGGAGATTACTTGATGCCTTCCGGTGGGCAGACCCAAGGGAGGAGCGCATATGTATATTAAACAATCGGAACTGTTATGGGGGTTGGATAATCATTTCATTAAGGAATTTATCGACTCCGCCATGAAAAAAACCTATCCGGAGGGATATAAGCTCTTCAGCGCGGGGGATCCCGCCGATTTCTTCTACATCCTGATAAGGGGATCGATTTGTCTGAGTGTCGGAGAGCAGGACAAAACCACCTACGTGGTTGAGCATGCCGGGGAGGCGTTCGGTTGGTCTGGCCTGGTGGGCATGCCCAAGTACTCGGCCTCGGCCGAGTGTGCGAAGGAATCGATGGTCATGATTTTCGCCAAGGACTTTGTCCAGAGCGTGGCCGACAACGATCCGGAAAACGGTATGAGATTTTACCGGAGACTGGCGCGGATGCTCGGCAAGAGGCTGATCCACAGTTACGGCATCGAAATGGAAGGGGTAACCGATGACCTGTACTACACGTTTGCCACCGATGAAAAGGACGAGTCACTCGAACCCGCCTGAGAGATCCTGACACGGAACCTGAGGGCTGGGTGGCGAGCTTTTCCAGCCTTCAGGGATCTCTTGCTTCTTTAACCTTTCTCAGCTTTATCACTATTCAAAAGTCGATCAGATCCGTCCTTCATCGTTAACACCTTCACCTCTCGCAGCCTGGGCTAATTGCAGGGTGGGCCGACTGTCAGCGTTCTATGGATTTTTCCCAGTTCGTATATATCATTGAACCAGCTCAATTTACCATAATGCGGTTTTAGCTGCGGCTGAACATGGAAGGGGCATTGAAAATCTCTTAAATAGCGGCGACTA
>JABDQA010000085.1 GCA_013042475.1 Desulfofustis sp. | reverse complement strand
GAGGAGGAAAAAAACACGATCAACAACCGTCTCGGCCGTATTCTGAACGACAGTACGACAAACATCTACGTCGCCGATGCTGAAACACTGAGATGTCTACAGGTTAATCAGGGCGCGGTAGACAGCTTAGGCTACAGTCGTGAAGAGTTTGAGCAAGTGAGTCTGTTGGATATTTTCAGCGACTTCAATAAAGATTCTTTTCAGCAATTGCTTTTACCGATGCACAACGGTAATTGGCGTCCGGTGGTACACAAAGGCACCAACAAGAGAAAAGACGGCTCCGAGTTTCCAGTTGAAGCCAGTATCCAGCTCTCCACCGAGGATGACCCTCAAATTATCGTCGTCAATGTCCAGGACATCACAGATCGGGTCAAATGGGAGGAAAAACTCATTTACCAGGCGAATTATGACCAGCTCACCGGTTTATACAATCGTCATTACATTCAATCTTATATGAATTTGGCCTTTCACCGTGCCGAGCGATACAGAAAGAAAGTCGCCCTCCTCTACCTGGATATAGATCATTTTAAAGATGTCAACGATTCACTCGGTCATGACACTGGTGACCTGGTTCTGAAAGAATGCGCCAGCCGCATTTCGACACTTTTGCGGGATAGCGATACCGCCGCCCGGACCGGGGGGGACGAATTTACTGTTTTTATTGAGAATCTCGAGGAAAGCCAGCATGCCGGCATGGTCGCTGGCAGAATCGTAAAGCTACTGCAGAAGCCTTTCCACTTCAAAGGTCATGAGATTTACGCAACAGTGAGTGTGGGCGTCAGCATCTTCCCCGATGATGGCTTTACCAGCGACGAAATCATGCAATGCGCAGATATGGCCATGTATCAAGCTAAAAAGGACGGGCGCAATATGTACCGATATTTCTCTATGGAAATGCGGCACATATCAGAACAACAGGTGCAGATATCCAGTCATTTGCGCTATGCAATCGGCAAGAATGAACTATCGCTTGTCTATCAGCCTAAAATAGATGCAAACAACAACAGGATAGTCGGCGCGGAAGCTCTCCTGCGGTGGAAAAACTGCGAACTGGGCGACATTCCTCCGGACGTCTTTATTCCCTTGGCCGAGAATCTCGGTATCATCCAGGAATTCGGTGATTGGGTGCTTGAAAAGGCTTGTAAGGAAGCTAAAATGTGGGAGGAAATATCCAATCGAAAGCTGACAGTATCCGTCAATGTCTCACCACAGCAGTTCCGGACGGAATCGATCCTAAAGTCGGTAGATCTGGCCATAGCCAAGAGTGGATTTTCCTTTGAACAGCTGGAACTTGAAATTACAGAAACACTGTTACTGCAGGATTCTGACATACCTCTCTCGATTTTAAATAAGCTGCATGAACGAGGTATCATTCTTGCCCTGGATGATTTTGGGACGGGCTATTCATCGCTGAATTATCTGCGACGCTTCCCGCTCCAGGTGCTCAAGATAGACAGGAGTTTCATCAAAGATCTTGACTACGAGGATAGCCATAAGGTGTTGGTTGATACCATCATCGCCATGGCCCACAGTCTGAAACTCGAGGTTGTGGCGGAAGGCGTCGAAACCAAGAATCAACTGGACTACCTGCGTGCTCGAGATGTTGACATAATTCAAGGCTACTATTACAGCCCCCCCATACCCGCTGACAAATTTCGGTCACTATTGACCATATAAGTATACGATTTTATTGTCAAATGGCTATCCTGAGGTGAGTTCTACCCTCTGCCTTTGTTGGGCTTCGCGCTGTATCAGCTTGAAAAAGAGTGAGACAGGCAACCACACGGCACCCATACACAGAGAAATGACGATAAAAAGAACCACCGGCAAAAACCACAGATAGACTAAAATCTGAGCCAACCCATTCATCTCATTATCCCCCTTTACAAATTTGAAATGCTGAACCCGCTGCCGATAGTTCAGTGAGCTTTTAGTTACTTCCTAATTGTAACTGTTTTTTGCCAGGATCATGCCAGGACTGTGGGAGAAGGATCCTTGAAGAAAAATTGGTATAAACATAACAAATATATACATTTTGATAGATCGATAATGATGTCAGTAAATGCATCGCTCAAAATATGCAAATAATTATTTACAATATATGTACAGACTGCCATACTCTTTAAAAAGTTTTGGCAATTGGTCAAAACACCTCTGCCGTAGTATTCGGCAACAGGTAGAATTAGTAATTTGGGACAAAGATATGGCCAGCATCAAGAGCAGGGTGGCGAAGGTCTATTATCTGCGCGGAACTGTCCAGCGGCCTCGTCCGTTTCTACAGGCGATGCCGGGGAATTCGTAGGGCAATCCTTCCTTGGCGAGTACCTGCAGGTATTGCCGGCAGATCCCACCGTCTGGATGTTTGAAGGATTGTACCGGGGTCACCCCGATTACCAGTTGCTGATTAAAATTATCCCAGACATTGGTTTCCCCGATTTGATTGGTTTCCAGTGCATTTTGAAACTGTTTCTGAATGGCGAGGATATCGTTCTCGTCGGATGTGAAGGTCTGCAGATCGGGTAGCACGGCTACCAGCTCTTTCATGCGGTTTTCCCGAAAGCCATTATAATCGCGCTCTCTTTTCACCCAATGATTCACTGCTGGTGCGAAATACCAGGTACGATATTCACGGGTCTTGCTGGCGGATTTGAATTTATCCGGGTAACGCCTGCAGGTGATCTTCCAGGTGTCAAAATCTCCGGCACCAACACTTATGCGCTCTGTTCCCTTCACTTCGCAATTCCAGAAGCTGTCATAACGGTGCTCGAGTCCTAGCTCATCGAACCAGCGTCCGTATTCATCGAATCGGAATATGTTTCCCACCTCGAGCGGCCAGAGCGAAAAAGTCGGTGGCCGCATGAGGAAAACCGTCGGCTTGAATTCTCTGTAGCCATATCGATTCTTGGTCTGCCACTTGAACGACTTCTTAACGAAATCTTGCGAGCCGGTGGAGATGAAATCGCGATGGTTTCTCCAAGTAATACCTTCCGCACTCACCTTGATAACTGTTTCCCAGGATCCATCTGAATATACGTACGTGGTGCCTGGCCGGTATTTGGGTAGCGGAGTCGCCTTAAGTCCAAGTGTATTGTTTTGCACAGCGCCATGGGAAGTTGCTTCGAAAAGTAGAACAAGCAGTACAACAGGGACAGCCACAATCATTTTAATCCTGCTGATGGGGAAAAAGGTCTTACCTGAAACAATCATAATTTCTCCTTGGATGTATTCGCTCGGGGAGCGGCAGCAATATTACGTTAATTTTCAAGAAGCATGCGTTCTTCCCGGGCAATCAGCGGCGTCAATTGCTCTCGTGCCCCCAGACGACGAAGCTCTCCTTCAATGCGGTAGCGATCATAGCCTGAAAGCCTGTATTCGGGACTGGCTTCGCCGTCTATATCGTCTCTGTTCTTCCCAGAATGGGCCATATCTTCGCCCTCATTATCCTGGGTTTCCTCCCCGTCATCATCGTCATCATACTCATCTTCGTCGCCCACATCGTCGCTATCGTCGTCCTGGTCCGGCTCATCCGTCTCATCCGGCTCATCCGGCTCATCCTGGTCGGCGACGTCATCTGCCTCCTCCTCTTCGGGCTCATCAAACTCTCCATCACCATCCTTATCATTCTCGGAAGCAAAATCAGCTATATCGTCGGCACTGGGGGTATCGTCACTATCCGAATCCGAAGAAGTCGAGTCCTGAGTGCCTCCATCTGCAGTCTGAGCCAGAACCGGTTTGATACTTGCCGGCATGGTGTCAATTGACTGGTAGTGAGGGCCAAAAACAAATAAGCAGAGGCAAAGTGAGGCTATTACCAGAATTTTTCTCGTTTTCACTTTTTCTTTAACTCCTATGCCCCGGTTTTTCTGATAACCATATTCCATGGCGTACACCTGTTTTCACACATTTATTTCTGTTTGGATAATCGAGTATCAGTTACCCGCTACCGAATGATAAATTAAAAGCACAACCCTTACCAGAAATGTTTAACATTTCCGGAGTTCTTATGGCAGCGCCACCATCACTCCTCTGCGGCTGCACACATGGGAGGCAACCCGGTTGGCATGCTCGTTGATCTTCTCCAACGCAGAGCCTTTAATCATCCCCATGGCAATGACCGCGGTAAAACTATCGCCTGCCCTAATGGTATCGACAATCTCAGTCTGAAACCCACGATGACCGGAAACTGCTGTCGGGGATACCAGAAGACGGCCCCCATCCTTAGGTCAAAAGACTTATCGATGAAGCCACTGCTCAGGAAGTAGGTGCGCTTTCTCGTTCCGGCGTTACATAGGCGGCGGTGATCCCGCCATCGACGACGAATTCTGTTCCGGTAACGTAGGATGAATCGTCACTGGCTAAGAAAAGCGCCGCCTTTGCCATTTCGGCCGCTTCTCCGAAACGACCAATAGGGATATGGATTAGCCGACGCTGGCGTTTCGCCTCACTATCCAGAAACTTCATCAATAACTCTGTCCTCAGCGGACCAGGGCAAAGTGCATTGACTCTGATATTCTCACGGGCATGGATCACTGCCAACTCTCTGGTCATGGACAATACTCCCCCCTTGGATGCCGTGTAGGCTATTTGCGGTGTCGCAGCACCCAACAGAGCGACAAAAGACGCAGTATTAATAATTGATCCTCCACCAGCCCTTTTGAGTGCTGGGATTCCATACTTACAGCCGAGAAAGACCCCTTTGAGATTTATATTCAAGGTCAGATCCCAGACGTCTTCTTCGGTCGCCTCAGCATCGTCGTCGCGGCTGTCCATTACACCAGCGTTGTTGAACAAGATATGCAGCCCCCCGAAATCGGACTCAGCCAATTCTATCATGTTCTTGCAGTCCCTGGCCTGGGCGACATCGCTGTGCACATAGAGCGCTCGACCGCCTGCTTCCTCTATTTGCAGAACCGTGTCGGCACCTCCCTTATCGTCAATATCGCACGCTACCACTGAGGCGCCTTCTTGAGCGAAAAGTAGGGCCGTATCTTTGCCGATCCCACTTGCCGCCCCCGTGATCAGCGCAACTTTTCCTGACAATTTCATAGCATCTCCTCTGCGAGTAATTTTATAGAATTCCTACACACCTTATATTGACACATCACCTAATGTAGCATAGTCTTATTTTTGTTGTCATCTTGGAAGATTAAGGATGGCTTAACCCATAAGCCATGGGCCTCACCTGACGGGTAATGACCACGACCATGCAGTCCTCCAGAACACCTCCGTCTCCTTTATTCAACATCGCCCATCGTGGAGTTCGCAGTCTGGCTCCAGAAAATACTCTGGCAGCTATAAAAAAAGCCTGGCACATAGGCGCCCACGGTGTGGAAGTGGACGTCTCAGTTACTGCGGATGGTGAGTTGATTCTTTTTCATGACGACCTGCTCACCCGCACCACAGATGTGCATGCAGTATTTCCTGAGAGATCGAAGGATCCGGTAACCTCTTTCACCCTCAAAGAGTTGCGGCGCCTTGATGCCGGCTTATGGTTTGTGCGTAGTGATCCGCTTGGGGAAATTGCCAATGGTAACGTATCTTCTGCCGAAAGATTGGCGATGGACGGGCTTCAAATTCCTTTGCTGGCGGATGTCCTTGACTATGTAAAGAACAAAGGGTGGTATATTAACCTGGAACTGAAAAAATTACCCCCGCCTCAAACCGGTTTTCCAGTTGTTGAGAGAGTACTTGAACTGCTTGACAAAATAGACTTTCCTTCGGAAGATCTGGCTATATCTTCATTTGTTTTTGATTACCTGCGACAGGTTCAAAGGTCAAGGCCCGATATCGAGGTCAACGCCTTGATAGGTATCCCAGGCTCCGGAGTGCAGGACTGGGGAGACTTTGAATTTACAATATACAACGCCAATTCGGCCTACACCGATGAAAAGCAGATAAAAGAGGCACTGAAGCGGGGATGCCGAGTCAACCTTTTTACGGTCAACGATCCCCAGCAGATGATACGCTTTCGCAAAGCCGGCGTGGATAAACTTATTACCGATTATCCACAGATCCTGAAGGAGTTGATCCTCCAAGAGATCCTCAAATAACCCAGAGTTCAGGAGAGAGCTTGATGATCACCACCGAGCAGCGGATTTCAATTTGTGTGTTAAATGGGTATCCCAAGGAAAGCAGGGATAACTTCGATCTCTCGGGAGTCGGTCATCCCCACGATTTTTTTATCGACTTTCTGAACAGATATGTTCCTTCCGCCCGCGTTACACTCTGCTTCGCCGCCGATTTCGGAGACATCCTGCCGGAGGGTTACTCGGTTGAGCAGTTTGACGGCATAATCTGGACCGGTTCGGACCTGACCATCTTTCACCTTGATGATGGTCGTGTGACCAAACAAATTGACTTTGCCAAAGCCGTCTATGAGGTCGGTGTCCCCTCTTACGGAAGTTGCTGGGGCATTCAGATGGCAGCGGTTGCAGCTGGTGGGGAAGTAGAAAAGAATCCGCGAGGAAGAGAATGGTCAATTGGCCGGAATATCCGCTTGACCGAGGAAGGGAAACAGGCACTGTTCCTGAGAGGAAAGCCGAAGGTATACGACGGTTTTGTGATGCATCTCGATGAGGTCACAAAGGTTCCCGAGGGAGGTACAATTCTCGCGTACAACGACCACTGTAGAGTTCAGGCCCTCGAAGTACATCACAAGAAAGGGACATTCTGGGCTGCCCAGTACCATCCGGAATATAACTTCCTGGAAATGGCAAAGTTAATCGCCGCTAGAGCCACGCCGCTGATCGCTGAGGGCTTCTTTGCCCAAACTCAGGAAGTGCAACGATATGCCGACGACATGATTGCCCTTCATGTGGACGACAGCAACCCTCGTTTAAGGAAAAAACTAGGGGTCGATGACGATATCATTGACCAGCGGATACGTGAACAGGAGTTGAGAAACTGGATCGATCACCTGGTAATGCCTAACTTATAACAAATAATAGATGCGTTTTTAACACAGATGGTGCTAGGCTGAACCTTTTCCTTCTGCTCGACAGGCAGAACTCATCATCCACTCAACCTCATGGAGGACAAGATGAACAAACAAGCGCTTTCCCTAATGGTCGCAGGCGGATTCATACTCGGCCTCGCTTCGGGCGTCAACGCCGAGACACTTGAGTTGCTTACCTGGAAAGGGTATGCACCCAAGTCGCTGGTCGAAAAGTTCGAAAAGGAAACAGGTATTACGGTCAAAACAACCTTTTCCAACAACGAAGAGATGATCGCAAAACTGAGGGCCACTCGCGGTGCGGGATTCGACCTGGCCCAACCGAGCCAGGACCGAATCTCATCGGTACAGGAAAAATTCAACATCTACCAACCCATCGATTATGCAAAAATTGATGCCACACTTATTGTTCCTTCGATGCTGGAAGCGGTCAAAAAAAACACCATGGTTGACGGCAAAAGCTACGGTGTACCACACGTCTATGGTACCTCAGGACTGATCGTCAATAAAAAAACCGCTGCAGACGCCAACGATTACACCGCGCTCCTCGATCCCAAATACGAAGGGCGGGTAAGTTATCGTCTCAAGCGTCCAACCCTCATCGCCATGGCCTTTGCCGAGGGCAAAGATCCGTTTGCCCTCTACAACGATGCCGAAGCCTATCAGGCACTGATGGAGAGCATCGGTCAAAATTTGATTGATGCCAAAGGTCTGGTGAAGACGTATTGGACCAATGGCGATGCCCTGCTTCAGTCGATGCGTTCTGGTGAGGTAAATGTGGCCATGGCCTGGGACAATGGCGGCTGGAAGCTAAACGCCGAAAATCCCGATATTGATTTCGTGGCGCCCAAAAGCGGCGCCCTGGGCTGGATAGATACCTTCGCGATTCCAGCCAAGGCTAAAAATGTTGACGCGGCCTATAAGTGGATCAACTTCATGATGGTGCCGGAAAATGCTGCCGTGTTCACCAACGCTGAAAAATACGGAACAGCCTCCGCCGGAGCCATCGAATTCTACGATGACTCGGTAAAAGCCAATTTTCAGAGAAGTTTCAGCCAGGCCGATGTTGACAATATCAAGTGGTACCCGCCGGTACCAGCCAAGCTGGAGGCAATCGAGGGTAAAATTCTCGACAAGGTAAAAGCGGCTCAATAGTGATTTTGGCCCTCCTCATTAAACCAAGTCCTGCACTGCCGTCCAATCACTGCAGTGGCGGCAGTGCACCGCAGGTTCGAGCCGATAGTAATGCATGTTGATCTGTCCGTAAAAAATGTCAGTAAGCATTTTAAATCCTTTACTGCGGTTGATGACGTCTCCTTCGAGGTGGAAAAAGGGAAGTTCTTCTCGATTCTTGGCCCCTCTGGCTGTGGTAAGACGACTTTACTGAGAATGATCGCGGGCTTTGAGGAGCCCAGCGCAGGGTCTATTTATATAGGCGCTCAGGACATGGCCGAAATCCCGCCAAACAAACGACCGGTAAACCTTATTTTCCAGCATCTGGCCTTGTTCCCGATGATGAATGTGGCTGATAACATAGGTTTTGGACTGGCCCGCAGGAAAGAATCCAAAGCTGAGATCAGAAAAAAAGTCGCCGACATCCTGGAGCGTGTCAATCTGCCTGGATTCGGGCCAAAAAAAATTCATCAATTGTCAGGGGGGCAAAAACAGAGAGTGGCAATCGCCCGCAGCTTGGTACTCGATCCGACCGCTCTTTTGCTTGATGAACCACTCGGAGCCCTAGACCTAAAATTGCGCGAACAGATGAAGATCGAGCTAAAAAAATTGCAGGTAGAGGTGGGCACGACCTTCGTCTATATCACCCATGATCAATCCGAGGCATTGGTCATGTCTGATCATGTGGCGGTTATGAACGAAGGAAAATTCGAACAGATTGACAGTCCGCAGAACCTCTATTCCAGACCGGCATCTCCATTTGTTGCCCGCTTTGTCGGTAATAATAACTGCTTAGCCGGAACCTGCGTAGGCTATGGTGATGGACTCGCACAATTGCAGTTTTCCAGCGGCGAAAAAATTGGGGCCAGGACCGACAGACATTTCACTACCGGAGTTAAGGCGGAGCTCTTTATCCGGCCGGAATCAATCATCATTGAACCGGAAAAAGAACTGCCAGAACTGAATAGAATGCAGGTGGCAGTCAGCTCCATTCTTTTTGACGGGGCCAACAGTCAGCTGCTGGTCACCAGCCCGGCGCTTGCAGATGAAATGCTCATAAGTCTGCCGCAAAACCGGCAGTATGAACATATCGCTGCCGGTGACCGTATCGAAATCGGTTGGGATGTCAAGGCAGGAAATTGTTTCGAGGTCCAATGAAGATGCTGGCTGGAGCAAAATCCAAGCTGCCGCTGTTCATCTTCCTCACCCCTATATTGCTCTGGCTCTTCCTTCTTATAGTACTGCCGCACCTAGACTTACTAAGGATGTCGTTTCGCATTGAAAACGATTATGGCGACATGATCTGGTCGGTGAATAATTATCTCGAGTTTTTTCGTGAACCTATTTACTGGCTGACCTTTGCGCGTACGGCGCTGTACGCAATCATCGTCACCTTTCTCACCCTCTGTATTTCGCTTCCTGTTGCCTTCTACATCACCAAAGTCGCCCCGCCCAGATTCAAGGGTTTTTTAAGCCTACTGTTGCTTATGCCCTTTTGGGTCAGTGAACTGGTACGTGTGTATGGGTGGATGATATTGTTGAGGGAAAGCGGCGTGATAAATCATTTCCTCCTGAAGTGGGGAATTCTGCGGCAGCCGGTGGAAATGCTTTACAACGATGTGGCCATGACCATGGGACTGGTTTACACTTCCATGCTGTTCATGGTTGTTCCTTTGCTGAGCGTTTTGGACAATCTGGATGACAGCCTTATCGAGGCTGCTTTCGATCTGGGCTCGACCACGCCGACCATTGTCTGGAAGATCATAATTCCCCACGCCATGCCGGGCATTGCCTCCGGCTCCATCGTGGTTTTCATGTTGACTCTGGGCAATTATCTGACCCCCAATCTAATGGGCGGCAAGAATTCACTGTGGTTCACCGAGCAGATCTACAACCAGTTCATTGCCAGCTTTAATTGGAACCAGGGATCCGCTTTTGGATTCCTCCTGCTCATTATTTCGTCTCTGATCATTTTCGCTGGCTTGAAATTGACCAACCAGAAACTCAGTAAGGTGGTTCAGTGATTCGCACACTACCTCAGAGCAGAGGCTACAGTATCAGCTTCAAGATATACATTATCTTGTTTTTTATATTTCTTTTTGCCCCCCTGCTGATCACCTGCGTACTCGCATTCAACGACTCGATATTTCCAGCCCTGCCGTGGAAAGGTTATACGCTCGACTGGTTTTTTTCTGAGGGTCCCGAGCGCATTGGAATTTTCCACGATCAGATTAATCTCGCCTCTATCTGGGTAAGCTTCAAGACTGCCTTTTTCGTCGCCCTCTTGTCTACTGTTGTCGGTACCTGCGGTGCCTTTCTTTTTGAGCAGGAGACTTTTAGATTCAAACAACTCCTCTATTTTCTGATGCTTGCACCCTTGGTCATCCCCGGCGTCATTCTCGGTATATCCATCCTGTTGTTCAGCAACACGCTCGGCCTCTTTGTGGAAGGCCGTTTTGGTGTTGATATCAGTTTACTGCGACCTGGGTTCTGGCTGGTTGTCCTGGGGCAGTTCTCGTTCATCACGACGCTGGTGACGCTCATTGTCTCGGCCCAATTGAAAAAATTCGACTACAGTCTGGAAGAGGCAGCCATGAACCTGGGTGCCAATCGCTTCCAGGTAATTTTCCATATTACCCTGCGATTTCTCAAGCCAGCGCTGCTTGGCGCTATGGCGGTTGCCTTCCTCATGTCCTTTGAAAACTTTAATACTACCCTATTTCTGGTCGGCTCCGACGCGACTCTGCCAATCAATTTATATCTGCAGGTTCGAGACGGTTCGACTCCGGTAATCAACGCCATCTCATTTCTGCTTATCATCGGCACCTCGTCACTTGCACTCTTGAATTTAGTCGTCCAACGAGATCGCTCGAAGTGAATGCAAAGAGCATTGCGTATGGCAATTAATACACCACGGAGGACCCCATGGCGGCTTCAGTATCGGAAAACCATGTGTGCAGCCACCGGCATTCGTGTGCCCTCGACAATTTTTTCAGGAAACTGATCCAATCACCCCATAGGATCCTGTCACCATTTCTTTGCAATGGAGACACAGCCATCGACCTCGGCTGCGGACCGGGTTTCTTTACCCTGCCGATGGCCGAGCTTGCAGTAATAGAAAGACCAAAGAGAAAGGGCGGTTTCAGCGCCTTGCTCTGCGTCCAGTGAGGTGACAAGTAGCGTGAGTGCAATGAGAAAGCACAGCTCAAAATGTGAAGTCCATTCATATTGAAATAAAGAATATAAAAGTATTTAATTAATCACTTTTATATTTGGCTTGACAAAGCCGGCCTCACTCCTCACTGTAGCATATGCACATAAACCGAGAAAAGGCTCTTGCCATCCGGCGGGATATCCATGTGGAACTATCTGATCAAAATCAATAAGAAACTGACTATCGCCATCCCCTGTCTGATGGCGGTCGGATTTATCGCAGGCGTATTCATCGGCCAGGAGTACGTCAAAACACTTAGGTATCTCATCGTACCGCTGACTTTTTTAATGGTCTATCCGATGATGGTAACGCTGAACATAAAGCACCTTGCTCAGGGGCTTAATGTGAAGCTGCAAATCATGACCCAGCTCATCAATTTCGGCATCATCCCCTTCGTCGCCTACCTCCTTGGTCTGCTCTTTTTTCCCGACCAACCCTATATGGCCCTTGGCCTGCTGCTTGCGTCACTGCTGCCGACCAGCGGCATGACCATCTCCTGGACCGGTTTCGCCAAAGGCAATATGGGAGCGGCGATCAACATGACCGTCATTGGCCTGATTGTCGGGTCCCTGGCGACGCCCTTTTATGTTGACTGGCTCCTTGGCGCCAAGGTTGAGGTATCATTAGCCAAGGTAATGCAACAGATTCTCCTGATCGTCTTTCTGCCCATGGCGGCTGGTTTTGCGACCAGAAACGTGCTGCTGAAAAAATATGGCTTGGCCGAGTTCAAAGAGCGAATCGCCCCGCGGTTTCCTGCCACCTCGACTGTCGGCGTACTTGGCATTGTCTTCGTGGCCATGGCCCTGAAAGCAGAGACCATTGTCAGCAACCCGGCAGTGTTGCTTTACATCTTCGTTCCTCTGCTCATCCTGTACGGGCTCAACTACAGTCTGGCCACTTTCATAGGGGTGAGTCTCTTCAACAGGGGAGACGGCATTGCCCTGGTCTATGGCACGGTGATGAGAAACCTTTCCATAGCTCTGGCAATTGCTATCAACGGTTTCGGAGAGTTGGGTGCCAATGCGGCACTGGTGATAGCTCTGGCCTATGTGATTCAGGTTCAGTCAGCAGCCTGGTATGTCAAATTGACCGCGAAGATTTTTGGCCCAGCTGCTCAGAATCAGTAGCTCAAGGCCGGGTAGTTCAAGCTAAAAAAATCTTCGATCTATATAATATTACTAAGATTAATTGTTTTCACCACCACCCATGCACCATAGACTATTCTACGCACCTTTTCGGTGATACAAGCGAACTGCTCTTCACAACTGGGGAGTACCCGCCTCTGAAGTACCCAGGAGGCGCGGGGAGTGACGATGGCTTTGTCTACTCAGGCATAGGTGTTCGCCATCTCGACTATGGGAAAACTGAGGGTAAATGTGGTGCCTGTATCAGGATTTGAGCGCACGTCTATATAGCCTTGATGCGCCTCAACCACCTCTTTTACCAGGGAAAGCCCAAGCCCGGAGCCGGTGATATGTCTGGTGGCCTTTGCTTTCACCCGATAGAAACGGTCAAAAATATGAGGCAAATCTTCTTGTGAAATACCGATTCCCGAATCCTGGAATTCCAGATTGACGAATCCGCCCGAAACCGTAGTGGTGATGTGGACATCCCCTCCTTCCGGAGTGTATTTCACCGCGTTGGAGACGATATTCATGATGGCGGTCCGCATGTGATCATAATCGACATTGAACCACCAATCCTCCTCACAGGGGGCGAAATTAACAGCTATTTCCTTGGCCTCCGCTTGGGGTCTTGCGACTTCCAGGATATCCTGTATGATTTCGTGCCCGTTGGTTCGTTCCAGATTGAATACGACGGTACCACTTTCCAGCTTCGAGAGATTAAGCAAATTCTCAATGAGTCTTAGCAGATCCCGGGTGCGTACCGTCATCCGGCCGTGCAAACGGTTGCAATTGTTGGCCTCCTCATATTCACAGTTTGACTGCAGGGCATAAATCATCTGCTCGATCGAGGCCAATGGTGATTTAAGCTCATGGGCGACCATGGCCACGAAATCGGACTTCATCTTGTCGATTTCCTTATGGGTCGACACATCCTCGAAGGTGGTAACCGAGCCCAGCACCTTGTCACCGTCGCTGGTCGAGGAAATGACCGGTGCGCAATGGGCCCGCAGATATCGTCTGGATACTGTGCCCGGGTTGAATTCCCTGGTCACCACCCGATTGTCGGCGATGGCTTCCTGTACCATCTGCACCGCAACATTGTCGTTGATTGAGGCGGACAGCGCCTTGCCAATTACCGGATCAGTCTGGATATCTAACATTTTAATTGCTGCCGGGTTGTGATGAACAACCACAGACTGGGGATCGGTGATCAACACGGCTTCAACCATGCAGCCGAAAACTGTTTTGAGCAGGCTCTGTTCGTTTTGGATTGCCTCCATGCTTAATATACGCTCTTCGCGCAGTTTGCGTGCTTCGGCCTCAAGGCTGATCTTCTCCATCGCCCGCCCGACGACAATACGGATATAATCCGGGGTGAATGGTTTGCCGACAAAATCGAAGGCGCCCTGTTTCATCGCCGTCACCGCCTTGGAGACAGTGGCGAATCCGGTAATGACGATAACCTCGATATGCGGCCGGTTCTCCTTGATCCACTCCAGCACCCCGAAGCCATCAATACCAGGCATCATCAGATCGAGCAGCACGACATCATAGCCGTTCTGCTCGATCATCTCGATGCCCACCTCGCCGCTCTCGGCCTTGGCGATCAGATAGTTGTTCCCGGCCAGCGACCGTTCGACCCCATCGCGGATTACTTTCTCATCGTCGATGATCAATACACGCAAAGCGTCCATAGACCTGCTCCGATTCTTGGTGTTTCAGACCTGGCCGCCGCGACTATCGCGTAAGGCTGCAGAAGTGGCGCTCAGTTTACCCAGCTTTTAATACGATCGAGCAGCTCGGCCGGTTCCACCGGTTTGGGCATATAATCCTCAGCCTCCGATTCCAGCATGTCACGGTGGGTATAGGTAGAAGTGGTAACCCTGTCGGCGACTGCGGTCAGCAGAATGATTGGAATCTCTGCCGTCTCTTCGCTGCCCTTAAGCTTGGCGCATGCCTCATGACCATTCATCACCGGCATCATGACGTCGAGTACGATGAGATCTGGCTTCCGCTCAGCCACCGCTTCCAGTCCCTCCTGACCGTCGTAGGCAACCTCGACCTCGTAACCGCCATTTTCGACAATGACGCGAACCGCTTCGACGAAATCAGGATCGTCATCCACCAAAAGGATCAGCTTCTTGTCTGCCATCTCTGTCCTCCTTTAGACATGAAAGCTAGGTTTGTTCTTTATTGTTCGACCATCGGCCGGGGCAGCAAGCCTGCACCGCCAATAATCTCGTTGAGCTTTTCTTCCCACTCGATTGCCATCACATGCACACCGGCAATACCTTCCATCTCTTTTATTTCCTGGATCTGTTCGATGCACATCTCAATACCCTTGGCGGCTTGTTTTTCCTTGGGCTCGTCGGCGATGCGCTTGATGAACTCTTCGGGGATCTCGATGCCGGCCACCATCCGATTCATGAATTTGGCCATTCCGGCGGATTTAAGCGGGGTAACTCCGGCCAGAATCTTGGTTTTCTCATGGAGCCCATCCTTTCTGGCCTCATCCATAAATCTCTTGAACTTATCCATGTTATAGATGCACTGGGTCTGGACGAAATCAGCGCCGGCGTCTATCTTGAGCTTGAACCGAGGTACCCGTATTTCAAATGGATCTGCAAAGGGGTTGATTGCACAGCCGATATAAAACTTTGGCGCGCCTTCAAGTTTGTCTCCGGAGGGGAACACCCCCTCGTCCCGCATGGTCTTGACCAGATGGATGAGCTGGATGGAATCGATATCGAACACATTCTTGGCCTGCGGATCATCGCCGAATTTCTGGTGATCTCCCGACAGGCAGAGCAGGTTTCTGACACCCAGCGCCGAGGCACCGAGCAGGTCGGACTGCAAGGCAATCCGGTTGCGATCCCTTACCACCATCTGCAGCAAAGGCTCGGTGCCGCTTTCCTTGACCAGCATACAACCGGCCACCGAGCTCATGCGCACCACCGATGTCTGGTTGTCGGTGACGTTGCAGGCGTCCACATTGCCTTTAACAAGATCCGCCTTTTGCAGCACCTTATCCGGATCGGCACCCCGGGGAGGTCCGCATTCGGCGGTAACGGCAAAATGTCCGGCTTCCAGCACTCTCTCAAGATTGCTTCCTGCTTTCATTAGACCATGTCCTCCCTGATTATGCGCCGCGGGCCTCCGTCACGTGATGCATCCCAGCCCTTGTATGGTTTGAGCTTCCCATAATTCTCCATTTGATCCAGGCTGACGAGACGGTCGATGATCATCTGCCAGCCGCATTTTACCTCCTTGTCAACCTCGCAGGTTCCCTCAACCGATCCGCCGCAAGGGCCGTGAAATATCGACTTGGCGCAACGGGTAACCGGACAGATCCCCCCGGTCAGATGCAGCACGCAGTCGCCACAGCCCTGGCAGCGCTCGGTCCACTCCCCCTGTCGTTCTGTGACACCTAAAAAACCGGTATTGATTCCCGGCAGCAGAGGTGTTTTGCCGAATTTCTCGGCCATGAACTGGATTCCAGCACCGCAGGCGATGGACAGTACAGCCTGGTAATCCTCTATGTAAGGCCGCATCGGCTCGAGATACTCAGGGTCGCACTGGCGCTCGAGGCACACCTCTCTTATCTCGATTTTTTTTCCGGCCGCTTCCCGGGCGAGTCGCAGAGTCGAGGAGAGCACCTGAACTTCCTTGTCACCTCCTACCCGGCATACTGTCACACAGCCAAAGCACCCGGCCACGACGATGTTGTTGTAGGGCTCGAGCATTTCCAGGATCTCTTCTATGGGTTTGGGGGTTCCGGTAATCATGTCGCTTGCACCTCCTGTTCAGACTTCTTTAATCCATTACCTCTAACCAGATTTATCGGGCTCGGTCCGAGTTCCTGTACCTGGTCGACGAACTCGTTGGTGAAGGCTGCAAATTTGGCCCCCTCGCCGGCGCTCAGGTTATACATCCTGATCCGCTCCGGCCCGATATTGATCTGCTCAAGAATTGTATATACCCGCTCCACCCGTGCCCGGGCGCGGATATTGCCATTGACGTAGTGGCAATCACCTTCAAGACAGCCGATGACCATTACCCCGTCAGCCCCATTCTCGAATGCCTTGAGCAATAACGACTCATCTATCCTCCCCGTACACGGCAGCATAACAATAGTGATCGAGGGTGGATAAGAACGTCTCTCCGAACCTGCCAGGTCCGCTGCGGTATAGGCTCAGTGGCGGCAGGCAAAGACGATTACATTGGCGCTGAAGTCACCCATCACGCTCCTCCTGTCTCTGCTGCGGGTTCCATTTCACCATATGATTTAAGCTTGGCATTGATATTTTCATCCTGAAAGCGTCCCAGGGTTATGGTTTTTGCCGGACATTCAGCAACACAGATGCCGCAGCCCTGGCACAGGGCGGGATTTATGTAAGCCGTATGTTCCTCGTTGATCACCGGCACCTGATAAGGACAGGCTCTGACGCAGGTCAGGCAGACAGCGCAATTCTCAGGAATAACTGTGGAGAACACACCCGAGAGCTTGAGTTTATCATTAGCCAGAATCGTTGCCGCCCGGCCAACTGCCGCTTGAGCCTGGGCTATGGTTTCGGTGACGTTTTTAGGGCCATGGGCCGTTCCGGCCATGAAAATTCCCTCACTGGCCAGATCCACCGGCCTAAGCTTGGCATGGGCCTCAATGAAGAAACCATTGTCGTTTCTCGGCACCCGCAGCATGGTGGCCAATTCTTCCGTATCTCTTGGTACCACCCCGGTCGACAACACGAGCAGATCAGGCGTGAGCTGCACATCCATCTGAATTGATGGATCATTGACCGTCACTTCGATACCATCTTCGCCCGTGGCTATGGCAGGGGCTCTCTCGGGATCAAAACGAATGAAATTTACCCCGGCCAGCCGAGCCCTGCGGTAGTCGAGCTCGGTCAAACCGTAACAGCGCATATCGCGATAGAGTACATCGACGCGGGCCTCGGGATTGAGCTCTTTTAGCCTCAAACTGTTCTTAACTGCCTGGTTGCAACAGATCCTCGAACAATAGCTGAGATGTTCCTCACAGCGAGATCCGGCGCATTGCAGCATTACCACCGAATTACAGGAACCGGCTTGGGCAGGATTGTTAGCCATCAGACTCTCGAAGTCGGTCTGGCTCACAACCCGGTCAGACTCGTTAAGACCATAGATATCGGGCCGATATTCCTCAGCACCAGTGGCTATCAGAGTGGCACCGTGCTTGATCTTCCGGCTGCCTCCGGTGGGAGTCATTACCTCGCTCTCAAAGCAACCGACAAAGCCTCCCTGGTCCACTACCACAGAGCTGGTCAAGACCCGGATCTTGTCATCGGCCTCGACCCGTGCTTTGAGATCATCGAGAAACGGTCGAAACTCCTGCCCATCCCAGCTCTGCTGCAAGCGGTTGACCTGACCGCCGAGTTCCGCTTCCTGTTCGACCAAGTAGACGCCGAACCCCTGGCCGGAGGCCTCCACTGCTGCCGTCATTCCCGCCACACCGCCGCCGATGATCAACAGCGTCGAATCGACATCGAACTCGAGCTCGGTAAGGGGCTCGGCCTGGGAGACATTGGCAACGGCCATGCGCATCAACCGCTTGGCTTTTTCGGTCGCCTTTTCCGGCTCAAGAGGGTGCACCCAGCTGCACTGATCGCGGATATTTGCCATGTCGAAATAGTACTTGTTGATACCCGCCTGCTGTAACGTCGACATGAACAGCGGTTCGTGGGTAGATGGCGAACAGGCGGAAACCACCACCCGGTTGAGATCGTGCTCCTGGATAAGCTCCTTGATCGTCTCGACCGAATCCTGTGAACAGGTGTAGAGCGGGTGATCGGCAAACACGACATTGGGCAGCGTGGCGGCATATTCAGTGACCGCCGCCACATCGACCACCGAAGCGATGTTGGAGCCGCAATGACAGACGAAGACTCCGACTCTCAGGTGATCACCGGGCTCCTCTATCTTCTCCTGGGGCAACTCCTCTTCAATCAGCAGGGTGTTCCTGGCCTGTGCCAACCCCACTGATGCTGCCTGGGCAGCTCCGGACGCCTCACTCACCGTCTCCGGAATATCTTTGGGTCCATTGAACGCACCGCTCACATAAACTCCGGGGCGTGAGGCGGCCATCGGATTGAAACCATCGGTGACGGCAAAGCCATACGCATCCATATCTATAGCCAGCGTATCTGCCAGCTGCTTGGTCTTCTCAGGTACCTGGATGCCCACCGACAACACCACCATCTCGAAAACTTCCGACTGCCTGTCGCCGTTGTCGTCAATGTAGCGAACTTCCAGATCACCGGTCTGGGGGTCCTCATAGATTCTGCTGATCATCGCCCTGACAAATCGTACTTTGTTATCCTCTGCCCTGGTGATGTAGTTATCAAAATTTTTACCGAAGGACCGCATGTCGATATAAAAGATGGTGGGCTCGATCGAAGAGTCATGCTCCCGGGCAATATAGGCCTCTTTGGTTGCATACATGCAGCAGACAGACGAGCAGTAGTCGCGTCCGCAGCTGTTGTCCCGGGATCCGACACACTGGATCCAGGCGATCTTGCGCGGATGCTTGTAATCCCCGGGGCGAGACACGGTTCCCGAAGTGGGACCCGACGCTGAAAGCAAGCGCTCGAACTCGATTGAGGTCACCACGTTTTTATGAATCCCGTAGCCAAACTCACCTCGGATGGCGGGGTCGAACACTTCGATACCCGGTGAAAATATTACCGAACCTATCTCTATCTGCTTTTCTTTTACTGTGTGCGTGTAGTCAATGGCACCCACGCCGCAGACCGCCTGGCAGGTTCCGCATTCTCCGGTATTGAGCTTGACGCAACTGGCCTCATCGATGACCGGAACCCGAGGTACCGCCTGGGGGTAAAAGATATTGATCGGTTTGCGCAGGTTGAGCCCTTCATTGAATTCGTCGAGCAGCGGTCGGGGGGTCTTGTCGGTGAGCCCAGCAACGTCCAGATAATTCACCGGGCACACCGAGGCGCAAGCACCACACACCTGGCAAATGTCGATCCCGGCTTCGATACCGTCCTCGACCATCTTCAGGGCACCGATACCCATGACCTTGGTGCACATCATTGCACAGAGTCCGCAGCGGATACAATCCGCCGGACTTTGGACCTCGCCCTGTATCTTCTTGATTTCATCGGAACGGGCCCTGATCGCGGTACCGAGGTTTTTATCTAGTTCTTCAGCCTCACTGATGGTAACCGCCTGAAATTTCTCCGGGCAGGCCACGAAACACGCACCGCAGCCGGTGCATTTTTCCTGGTTGATAGTGGAGATCTCTTTCTTCTGCCAGCTTACCGCGCCATGGAGGCAGGCACGATAGCAACTGCCACATTTGGAACATTTCTCTTCATCGACCGTGAAGGTCCATTTAGCCAGACTCGTCGGCTGTGGAGCTCCGGGGCCACGGATTATCTGCTTGTTCTTGGCCCTTAGTTTTTTCTTTTTCTCTCCTTCCTCAGGCTGCTCAGGCCACCAGGAAATCTGGGTCACCGGGCAGACCAGCTCGCAAAGCCCGCAACCTGTGCACTTGTCGATGTCGACGTAGCGCGCCTGCTGGGTAATCCGGGCGGTGAAATTGCCCGCCTCCCCTTCCAGTGAGGCGACGTCGCTATGGGTGAGCAGCTCGATATTGCGGTGGCGCCCGACCTCCACCAGCTTGGGTGAGACGATGCACATCGAGCAGTCATTGGTCGGGAAAGTCTTGTCGAGCTGGGCCATCTTGCCGCCAATGGCGGGAGAACTCTCGACCAGATACACTTTGAATCCTGAATTGGCCAGATCCAGAGCCGACTGCATACCGCTGATACCGCCGCCGACAACCATCACTGCGCCGGTGGTTCTGTTGATCAGTTCAATTTGAGGATTTACCGTCATAACGTTTCCTCCCTGCTCTGGGGAGCTCTGTTCAGGACCTCATCCAAAACCGAGGCATCCACCAGATGCACCTTCTTCTGCTTAGCCGGGTAGTGCCCGTTCAGGGCGGCACTGATCAGCTCTGTGCCGAAAAATACCGGCAGATAGTCAGCACTGGCCAAATCGAGCTGTCGGCCCTCAACATTCGCTTGGCACATCGGGCAGTCGGTAACCATTCCGTCAGCCCCGGCCCGCTTGGCAGCATCGACGATGTCGCCAACCAGCCGACGGGCAATATCGGGCCGCGCCATGGTCAGGGATCCGGAACAGCATTCGGTCTTATGGGACCAGGAAACCGGCTGGGCACCGACGCTCTCGACGATTGCCTCCAATGTGCGCGGTTGTTCGTAGTTGATCACACCGGTGATTTTCGGGTGTCGCAAGGAGAGGCAGCCATAGTAGCAGGCCAGTTTCAAGCCGTCGAAACGGACTTGGACTTGCTCCCTGATCTTGTTGACCACACTATCTTCTGCCAACAACGAGGAAACGTGCACAATGTTCAGATCCTCAGGATATCCTTCAATATCCCAGTACTCAGGTTCCTCCTTGAGACTTCGCTCAGCAGCCTTCAATCTCTGGAAACAGGCGGCACAGGGTACCAGCACGTCATGTCCGAGTTCAGCGGCAAGCAGTAGATTACGGAGCGGTAGCCGCATGCCTATCTCATGATTGGTCATATGAGCCGACGACGCACCGCAGCAGTTCCAGTCAGGAATCTCCACCAACTCGATCCCCAGCGCCCCGCAGACCTCCTGGACCGAGCGGTCATAATCGAGCGCGGTACCGTGAAGCGAACAGCCAGGATAATAGGATAGTTTCATCGCTCATACTCCTTGCCTTTCCCCGAAAAGATCTTTTTGATCTCTGCTTTGCCCTTAATGGGGTGGGGCCTGAGGCTTAACTTTCCTTTGGAAAACATTTTCATACCCAGTTTCATATCGCCGGTGAAATCTCCCGATCGCATCTTGTAGCCGGCTATAAGCCCGACTTCAAAGGCCCTTCCCCAATGCTCGATGGAACTCAGAAAACATTGGTGGAAGGTTGGTATCCTCGGTTCTGCTGGAGTGACCCCTTTCCTCAGGGCCAATTCACGCAGCACGTCCATGAGCACGGCAATATCGATGTCGTTGGGGCAGCGCGTTGCACAGGTTTCGCAGGCAGCGCAGAGCCAGATGGCTTTGGATTCGAGCAGCCTCTCTTCCATGCCATAGGCGGCAAGCCTGACCACCTCCATGGTGGTCAGGTCGAAGAATTCGGTGATCGGACACCCCGCCGAACAGCGCCCGCACTGGTAGCAGGCCTGGACATCAACGCCCATGTCTTCGAGTTTCTGGAGGAATTTTTTATTCCCCTGCTGCGGTGAGATTGTGGTGTTGCTCATGATTCTCTCCTTTCAAGGTGTCCACAACGGCGGGAAACCGCAGGGTGAACAGCGCCCCTTTGCCGGTTCCGGAGCTCACCTTGATGGTTCCCTGGTGCTCTTTGACGATGGCATAGGAAACTGAAAGTCCGAGTCCTGTGCCTTCGCCGGTTGTTTTGGTGGTGAAAAAGGGTTCGAAAATCTTTTCCCTCAACTCTTCTTCAATGCCCGGGCCGGTGTCACTGATCAGTATTTCGTTGATGTCGTTTCCTGCCCGCGCCCTGCTGGTGATGCTGATCGTTCCGTCGCCCTGCATCGCCTGGGCGGCATTGACCAGCAGGTTCATCATCACCTGATTGAGGCGAATCGAGTTACCAAGAATGGGCGGTAGTTCCACCGCTAAATTGAGGTTGAACTCGATATTGTGATAGAGCGGCTGGTTACTCAATATACCCAGCGTCTTCTGAATCACCTCGTTGATATCGATGGGTTCCATCTCGTACCTGGTCTGGTGGGAGAATTCGAGCAGGTCGGCAACGATCACCTTGCAGCGCTCGGCTTCGTTGATAATGGTCTCCAGATCGGGGGACACGCTATGCTCCTCACCAAGCTCCTCCTTGATCAGGTTGGCGTAGAGCATGATACCCGACATCGGATTGTTTATCTCGTGGGCGACCCCGGCGGCCAGGCGTCCCAGACCGGCCATCTTTTCTGACTGCATGAGCATGTTGTGGGTCTGCTCCAAATCCTTCTCGATCTTGATGATATCGCGCAAATCGGTGAAAATCCCGAAGGTGGCAATCTCCTTGTCCTTGTCATAAATGATGCCGCCGGCAAAGCGCACCGGGATCTCATGACCATCCTTGTGACGAACGCTGAGCTCGTGGTAAAGGAGCTTGCCCCGACCGCCGAACTCATCACTGCGCATCCGCTTGATGATCTCGTAGGCCAGCCCATCATGATAGAGGCTGGTTACATGCAGCCGCCCAAGGCTGGCGTCGTCATGGTACCCAAGCAGAGTCAGGGCGGCATCGTTGAAGAGGATCAGCTTACCGTTCATGTCGGCGGCAATAATACCGTCAACCGATGAGTTGATCAGGTTGTTGAAGAAGGTATTGCGTCTTCGAAGCTCACCTTCGAGCTTTTTTCGCTGGGTGATATCGATCAGGTACATCAGGTAGTAGGCGGGCGAGGACGGGGGATAGATGAGCACCGCATCGAGGATCTTTCTCTGATTTTCTCCCGTGGTGATTTCAATTTCATGTCGTATTTTGGTCCGGTCCATCTCCGCCAGATTGTCGAAAAACTGGCCGATATGATAGAAAAACCACTGATTCTCATCACCAAGCAGACGTTCCAGGTCAGTATCAGTCAACTCCCGATAGCCGACACCGAGCAGCTGGTTGGCCGCCGGATTGGCGTAAAGTACCTGATGATCGAGGCTGACCACCATCACACCGTTTGGCGTTTCTTCAAGAATCTGATAAAGATAGAGGTGAGATCCGAGCTCATTTGTTACCTCCGGCAGACTCTTGCGCAGGGGTGATCTTTCGTCGTCGCTCTTCAGCACGTTTCACTATCGTTCGATGAGATCCAGAAATTCCGTCATTTTGTCATGCAACCCCAACGACAGCAACACCACACCGTCACTGATCGGTGCAAGTTCCTTGAGAAAATCCGCGGCAACTTCCATACCGGCATTTTTCTTGTCTGTCGCTCCCATCATTTTCTTTAAAAATTCCTGAGGGATGGACGGGACTCCGGGCAGATTATTAAGATAACGGATCATCGTCACCGATTTTAAAAACATCAGCGAGCTGTAGAGCTTGATTCCGGTCTGCTCGGCAAAAGGCTGGAATTGTTCAACGATATTGAGATCGTAGGTGGGCCCCAGGGTTACGGATTGAACCCCGAAATCTTTGAGTTTAAGGAAATATTCTGCCCGCTCCCGGTTGAAATTAACATCATCGGAAAGCTCGATGTAGACGCCGATATTGAAATTTGTCCCTCCATCCAACTCCTCGCCGGCCAGATCTTTGCCATCATTCATCGCAGATGCGCAAATCAGCATGGTTTCCAGGTCGAGATCGCCGCTGGTCCTGGCCATGGGCTGATCCCCCTCCTTGGGATCGTGACCCTCCTTAAGGACGACATCATCAATTCCCATCGTCGCGGCACCTAGCAAGTCTCCCTGAAACGACAGCCGGTTGCGATCTCTGCCGTTGATCACCATACTTGGTTCAACACCCTTCTCCTTGAGCGCCCGGCACGGTGCCAGTGGCGACATACGCAGAATTGCATGTTCGTTGTCGGTTACCCTGACACGCGCCACCCGGCCCCTGATTTTCAGAGCCTTGTCAAGAAATGTGTCGAGATTAGTTCCTTTGGGCGGGTCGATTTCTGCAATTAGGTGGGACGGGGGGGAAAAAGTACTGGTCGTGGCTTCCATTGAACCTCCTCTTGCTCACTTGAAATTGCCTCTCGAAGCAGTTCAAAACAGCATCAGAACATATCTCTAAACA